>NZ_FORE01000037.1:0-1244 GCF_900113915.1 Paenibacillus sp. UNC496MF | reverse complement strand
GCGATCTTAAAAGCAGGCGGCGCGTACGTGCCGATCGATCCGTCGTATCCGGAGGACCGGATTCGGTACATGCTGTCCGATTCCGGAACAGCATTGGTGCTCACCTCGCGGGCGACTGCACTGCCGTTCGAGTTCGAACCATCTGTTCTGTTGATCGATGATCCAGCGTGGGAGCAGCAGGAAGGGACGAATCTCTCCCCGCTGGCGAGCGCCGAACATTTGGCCTATATCATCTACACCTCCGGATCAACGGGTCAACCGAAAGGGGTTATGATCGAGCATCGCAATGTCGTGCAATTGGTGTTGAATGATCCGTTGCCGTTTGATTTTGGAGCGGAGGATATATGGACCGTCTTCCATTCGTTCAGCTTTGATTTCTCCGTTTGGGAAATGTACGGCGCCCTCTTGTACGGTGGGCGAAGCGTCATCGTACCGAAGCTTGTCGCGCAGCATCCGGCGGCGTTTCTGGAACTGCTGTCGAAGGAAAACGTTACGGTACTGAATCAGACGCCAACGGCGTTTAGAGGATTGATTCAGGAGGCGATGTCCAGAACGGTACCGCTGAACTTGCGGTACGTCATCTTTGGAGGCGAAGCGCTGCAGCCAGGGATGCTTCGTCCGTGGAAAGAGAAATACACGGAGACGCGTCTTATCAATATGTATGGGATTACGGAAACAACCGTGCACGTCACGTACAAGGAGATCGGCGAAGCCGAAATCGAAGCGAACCGAAGTGCAATCGGCTGGACACTGCCGACATTGAACGGATACGTGATGAACGTGGATAGTCAGCTTGTGCCGGTTGGTGCAGCCGGAGAACTGTACGTCGGCGGAGCCGGTGTAGCCCGAGGATATCTTAACCGTGATGAACTGACGAGAGAGCGGTTTGTCGCCAATCCCTATCAACCGGAAGAGCGATTGTACCGTTCGGGGGATTTAGTGAGGCGCCTGGACAACGGGGAAATGGAGTATTTGGGCCGGATCGACCACCAGGTGAAAATCCGGGGGTACCGGATCGAGCTTGGGGAGATTGAAGCGCAGCTGCTGCGGATGGAAGCTATGAAAGAAGCGGTGGTGATCGCCCGCGAAAACGAACAAGGTCAAAGCGAGCTGTGTGCGTACCTGGCAGCGGAGAACGAACTGACGATCGCGCAGCTGCGCGGGGCATTAGCGCAGACGCTGCCAAGCTACATGATCCCGGCGCATTTCGTGCAGCTGGAGAAGCTGCCGCTGACGCCGAACGG
>NZ_FORE01000013.1:0-291737 GCF_900113915.1 Paenibacillus sp. UNC496MF | reverse complement strand
GGCGAATGCTGCATTCCCTGTCTTGCGACAGTGAACGCAAACCAATCGCCTTACGCAAACCAATCTTATGCTCCCGAAGCAGGCGAATGCTGCATGTCCCGACATCCGTCGGTACACGCAAACCAATCGCCTCATGTATACAAGTCATACATCTTGTGCGTTCCGATGCTGCGTGCTACGGTGAAGCTGGCAGGTACACTACGCGCAAGGGAGAGACGCTACGCATGAAGATTACCGGCATTCGTACGTTTATTTTGGGCAATCCGTGGAAGAATTGGCTGTTCGTGCTCGTGGACACCGACGAGGGCTTGACCGGGCTCGGCGAAGGGACGCTGAACGGCTTCGCCAAGACGGTGGAAGCCGCCATTCACGAGCTGAAGCACCTCGTGATCGGGCGCGATCCGTTCGACGTCGAGACGATCAGCCTAAGGCTGTTCCGCGACGTCTACTCGGACGGCGGGCAAATCCAAGGCTCCGCGCTGGCGGCGATTGAAACCGCTTGCTGGGACATCATGGGCAAGGCGACCAACCAGCCGCTGTACAAACTCCTCGGCGGCAAATGCCACGATAAGCTGCGCGCCTACGCCAACGGCTGGTACCGCGGACCGAACACGCCTGAGAATTTCCACGAGAAGGCCAAGCTCGCCGCGGCCAAAGGCTATACCGCGCTCAAATTCGATCCCTTCGGCGCGGCGTGGCGCACGGTGACGCGGCAGGATTTTGCCTTGGCGCTCGACAACATCGCCGCGGTGCGGGAAGCGGTCGGCCCGGACGTGGACATTCTCATCGAGGGCCATAACCGATTCAGCGTGAGCACGGCGCTGCAGTTCGCGGACGCGATGCTGAAGTACGAGCCGACCTGGTTCGAGGCGCCGGTGCCGCCGCATCTCGTGTCGTCCATGGTGGAAGTGGCGCGCCGCAGCCCGGTTCCCGTCGCCTGCGGCGAGGATTATTACTCCCGCGAACAGTTCGCGGAGCTGCTCAAGCACGACGCGGTTCATATCATCCAGCTCGAGCCGCAGTTTCTCGGCATCGCCGCGTCCAAGCAGGTGTGCGGCATGGTGCATGCCCACAACGGCGTGACGGCGCCGCACAGCGCGCAAGGACCCGTCTGCTCCGTCGTGTGCAGCCACCTGAACATGGCGACGCCGAATTTCTTCCTGCACGAAATATTCGACGAGTTCAATGAGCCGTGGGAGGAGCAGGTGCTGATGCCGGCGCTGAAGGTACAGAACGGCTATCTGACCCCGCCGGAAGGTCCGGGCCTCGGCGTCGAGCTGAATCTCGCGGAGATCGACAAGCATCCGTACCAAGTGGGCAACTGGCTGCCGCTGTTCAAGCAGGGCTGGGAAAAGCGGGAGACCGTCCAAATCGAGGAGTGACGAGGCGATGACGCAGATGAAGGCGGAACAATTCGCGGAGGCGGCGGAGCTGCTGCTGGACGCGAAAGCGGTGCTGGCGGAAGGGCCGCACTGGAACGCGGAGCAAGGCAAGCTGTATTGGGTGGACATTCAGGGCTGCGCCTTCGGCAGGCTGGATATCCGGTCCGGCGCGGACGAACGGTTCACGATCGGGAAGTCCGTCGGCGCCGTCGTCTGCGACGCGGCGGACGGCGAAACGGTCTACCTCACCACGCGCGACGGCTTCGAGCGCTACGATTGCCGGACGGGCGAGTTGACGCCCGTCGCCGATCCGGAGGCCGACCGGCCGGCGAACCGGTTCAACGACGGCAAATGCGATGCCGCCGGCCGCTTCTGGGCCGGGACGATGGAGGACGCCGAAGTGAACGTCGCCGGCTCGCTGTACGTGCTGGACAACGATCTCGCCTGCCGCAAGGCGCACGGGGACGTCGGCGTATCGAACGGCATCGCCTGGAACGCGGACGAGACGGAAATGTACTACATCGATTCCATGAAGGGCACCGTGACGGCGTTCGATTACGACGCGGCTGCCGGCACCATCGCGAATCCGCGCATTATCATCGATTTCGCGACGGAGGAAGGCGCGCCGGACGGCATGACCATCGACGCCGAGGGCATGCTCTGGATCGCCCATTGGGGCGGCTGGCAGGTGTCCCGCTGGAATCCGCGGACGGGCGAGAAGCTGGGCGCCGTCTACGTGCCCGCGGCGAAGGCGACGTCGTGCGTCTTCGGCGGCGACGCGCTGGACGTCCTGTACATCACGACGGCGCGCATCGGCCTATCGCCGGAGCAGCTCGCGGAGCAGCCGCACGCGGGCGGCATTTTCACGTTCCGGCCGGGCGTGAAAGGGACCCCGACGCATCCGTTCCGACCCCGCCCCAAGTTTAGGTAAACTTTAGCTAAAACCCGCCTCGGGTCGGCTATCAAACTATCGGAATTAGGGTATAGTAGAGGTAGAAGACAAGAGCGGAATCGCCGGGAAAAGCCGCGTCCGCCCGCGAGGAGCTGGGGTTCGATGAAAAGGCATGTCATGGGGAGCGCGCTTGCCGCTTTGGGGTTGCTGGCTTGCGTGTCGACGGCGTCGGCGGTGGATAACGAATACACGCCCGTCAAGCAAACGGCGGACACGGTCACGGTCTTTATCCGCGGCATCGACGTCAAGGACGGCAAGGAGACGCTGCGGGTCGACCCGATCCAATGGTACGAAGGGAAGACCGCGGACGAACAGTTCCTGAAGGAAGAACCGGATTCCGGCCTGGACGGCGCCCCGGACGGCTACTACATCGTGAACAAGGACGAAACGCTCGAAACGGTCGCGGTGGACCCGCAGGCGACCGTATTGATGCAAATATACGATCGCACCGGCAGCCTGGTGGACGCGACGACCGAATGGAACCAGTCGATCCCGCTGGCCAAGTTCAACGCCATCTACCGCAACAACGAGGTGCTCGACGTGAGCAATTACCCGTATCATCTGACGATGAAGGGCGGCAAGGTCGTCCGGATCGTGCAGCAGTTCATCCCGTAACCGATTCGATTCATGCCCTTCCGCGGCCGTGGAAGGGTTTTTCGCCGTTCATGGCGTAAAAGAACAAGGACAGATCTTGCGATTAGCGGAAAAGGAGCTGACCCGCGCATGTTCGATCCCACCGTATTCGATAACTTGAAGGTCGCCGTCGAAAACTATGTGTACGATCTGGATAATTTGGACGGCCGCGTCGTCGTCACCCACCGCGTGGACCGGCTGGAAATGGCCGTCATGGCCCGCGTGTTCGCGCTGCAGTTCACGCTCGCGCAGGGCAGCGGAATCACCGCCGAAATCCGCCTGGAGGCGTCGCTGAAGGAACTGGCCGCGGAAATTCTCGACCAGCAGGGAGCCGCGCCGGGCTGCGCGCTTCGGCTGCGGTTCTTCATGGCCGTCGAGGACGTCGGCCGCACCTGCGCCTTCGTGGAGGAGCGGCTGACGGACATTTGGCAGCCGGAGATGCCCCCGACGCAAACGATCAGCTATATGTATGGCGAAGCCGATCCCGGCTACCAGAACGAAGTCGAGGTGCATTTCAACCGCAAAATCAACGAGGAGCAGATGGAAGACCTGCCCGGCCTGATCGAGCATATGCTGAAGTCGCTGGACGCGCTCGAGGCGCACGCCGCGGGCGGCGAATAAGGCGATTCAAGGCGTCGCATCGAACCGCACGGCGTCGATCGGCGAACGATCGCCGGTCCCGCCGGGCGCGACAAGCGGATCGCCTGCCTTGGAACGGTCCGGCGGATAAGCCGGCCCGTTTCGCGTCGGCCGGCCCGATCTCGTTTTTGCGGCTGCTGCCTTCCAGGCATGGCAATCTCCCGCAGGAAGCGCTGCGTCGCTCCCGCGAGCCGAACCGTTAAACTTCCCCGCCTTCCGGCCGATATACAATACACGGAAGAGCGGCCGGAACGAGGGCTCGCCGCGGACGACCCGTAGGCGGATGGTCATGAACTTTACCCTCCGCGAAAATCGGGAACATTTTAGGATGTTGGAATCTTCCAGCGCCTGCTATAATGGTAATCTACCTTTTCAATCACCGGAAGGAGAATCTATGCGAACGAAAATGATCGGTCTGGCACTCATCGTAGCGGTTCTCGTCGGCGGATTCGGCTGGCATGCCGTCGACGTCGCGGCGACCAACAAGTTTCCTTATCAGGCGAAAGTGGGCACCGCCGTGCTGAATATTCGAAGCGAGCCGTCCCTGCAGGCATCCGTCGTGGGACAGCTCAAGTCCGGGGACGTCGTCACGGTCACGGAAGAGGACGACGAAGGCTGGGTCCAGGTCAAGCGGAACAAGCTGAGCGGCTACGCGGCCGGCTACCTGCTGAACAAGACGTCCGGCGGCCAAGCGGCGAGTTCGACCCCGACGGGCGGCAAGGTCGGCACGGGTCCGGGATCCCTGGCGGTCGTCACGGCGGATTCGCTGCGCATCCGGTCCGGCCCGGGGACCAGCTACAAGACGGTCGGCTCGCTCAAGCAGGGCGATCAGGTGACCGTCACGGGCAGCCAGAGCGATTGGCTGAAAATCCGCACGCCCGGGCAGATGAACGGCTGGGTATCGAAGGATTACGTCGATAAAGCCGAGGTCCAGGTCCAGCATGCTTCGTCCGGCACCGGCATCCGGGGCAAGCTGATCGTCGTGGACGCCGGGCACGGCGGCAGCGATCCCGGCATGATCGGCACGACGTACGAGACGAAGGAGAAGACGCTGACGCTGAGCACCGCGGAGTATCTGCGGCAGGAATTGCAGCGCCTCGGGGCGAAAGTGATCATGACGCGCACGACGGACGTGAAGCCGGAGCTGTCGGAACGCGTGCAGGTCAGCGAGTCCAACCGCGCGGACGCGTTCGTCAGCATCCATTACAACTCGTCCGTGAAGCGGACGAGCGGCACGCTCACGTTCTTCTATTCCGACAAGAAGGACCGTCCGCTCGCGTCGGCGATCGAGTCGCAGCTGGATCGGTCCGGCATCGGCCTGCGCAGCAACGGGCTGTCGTTCGGCGACCTGTACGTGCTGCGGGAGAACGATACCGTGGCGACGCTCGTGGAGCTCGGCTTCCTCTCGAACGCGAAGGACGAGTCGATCGTCCGCGGCTCCTCGTACCAGCGGAACGCCGCGGCGGCCATCGCCCGGGGCGTGGCGGATTATTTTAATTAGGACCCGCGGCGCGGCCGCGGACGGCGACGCCGCCCGCGCTGCCCGCCGGTAACCGGAAAGGCCTTCAGCAGCGTGCTGAAGGCCTTTCCCATTTGGTGGCGCATGCATTAGCCGGCTCGGTGAGCCTCCATGCGGTCTGTCCATCAAACAATTTCGTTGAGCGACTGCGAGGGGTCGGCGTTCGAGGCGTTTGGCCCCGCTCGCTCGGCGTCGTGCCACGAACAGAGAACGTACGCTTCGTATAACGGGCCGAACCCGACCGACAATCGAACGAATCCCTCGTGAAGACCTTCCAATGCCGATGCGCTAGCGGCCCGGAAGGTCTTTTTGGCCTTGCATCCAACGGAGGGCGTTACGGGAACGCCCCGTCAGACCGGAAATACACCGTTCGTGCCGGATCGAGTCGCGAGCCGAGCCCTGCTTGCTGCCGGTTGCGATCGCTCGGCACGCGGTTCTTTGCGAGCGGCCGCCGCCGCGCGCGTTGCCGTTGACGCTGCCACGACAACCGGTTACGACCGTGCCGCCGGCTCCGTTTCCAAGCTGACACCGGGTTGTAACTCTTCTGTAACGACATGCAATTCTTGGCGTTCTATAATCGTCCATGTAGCCGATTACAGCGGTAATTCAGACAGCAAGAGGGGCCGAGATTCCCCTTCTGGAAGGAGAATGTTTCATGCCAAAACCATTCGGAAGCAGCCGGTACATGCCGGGGCTCGACGGGTTGCGGGCGATCGCGGTCATCGCGGTCATCGCGTATCATCTTAACCTCCCGCGGGTGCCAGGCGGTCTGCTCGGCGTCGGCATATTCTTCGTCCTTTCCGGCTACCTCATTACGGACATTTTACTGAAGCAGCACGCGAAGGCAGGACGGCTCGACCTGCGCGATTTCTGGCTTCGTCGCGCGCGGCGGCTGCTGCCGGCGATGCTGGTCATGCTCGCGCTCGTCTCCGGGTGGCTGCTGGCCGCGGATCCCGGGCGGCTGGCGGCCATGAAGGGCGAGATCGCGTCGGCGCTGCTGTACTATAGCAATTGGCGGCTGATCTTTCACGACGTCTCGTATTTCGAAAGCTTCGGTCCGCCGTCGCCGCTCGGCCATCTCTGGTCGCTCGCGGTGGAAGAACAGTTTTACCTCGTCTGGCCGCTGGCGCTCGTCTTCCTGGTCGGCGCTTTGAAGACGCGGGGCCGGCTGCTGCTGGCGATTCTCGCCGGCGCGGCGGCGTCCGCGGGGCTGATGGCGCTGCTCTACGTCCCGGGCCTCGATCCGAGCCGCGTCTATTACGGCACGGACACGCGGGCGTTCGGCCTCCTGATCGGCGCCGCGCTTGCGGTCGTCTGGCCGAGCTGGAAGCTGCGCGGATCAACCTCGCGCCGCGGCAAGCTGGCCATCGACGCGGTCGGGACCGCCGGGCTCGCCGCAGTGGCGCTGATGATCGCGACGGTCGGCGAATACGACGCGTTCCTGTACCGCGGCGGCATGGTCGTGCTCTCGCTCGCCACGGCGGCGGTCGTGGCCGCGATGGCGCATCCGGCGAGCGGGCTTGCCCGCGTCGTCGGGAGCAAGGCGCTCCAATGGCTCGGAGCCCGCTCGTACGGCATTTATCTCTATCATTATCCCGTCATCGCGCTGAGCACGCCGGCGGCCGAGGCCGACGAGTTCCATCCGCTGCGCGCGGCGCTGCAGGTGCTCGCGTCCGTCGCGCTGGCCGAGCTGTCGTGGCGCTACGTGGAAGAACCGATCCGCCATGGGGCGCTCGGACGGCTGTTCGCCGGGCTGCGGACGGGCGGCCGCCAGCGGCTGGCCGGGCGGCGCCGCGGGTTGATGCTGGCATGCATCTGCGTCTTGGTCGTCGCCAGCGTCTCCTGCTCCAGTCAAAGCAATCTCGTCCAAGGAGACGACGGCAAGTCGCCGGCCCATGCCGGCCAAACGGCGGATGCCGGCGTGGTGCCGGCCGGCGGCGAGAATACCGCTAGCAACGGAACGGGCACGCCGGCCGTTCCGCCGGGATCCGGCTCGGCAAACCACGATGCCGGATCCGCCGGCACGAAGCCGGCCGGCGCCGGCAGCGCGACGCCGCCGGCCGGTTCCGGCGCCGGGAGCGCCGGGGATGGCGCAAGCGGCGGCAGCGGCAAGCCGGCCGGCGGCGGCGGTGCCGTCGGCCACGATGCCGGCGCCGGCGGCGATGCCTCCGGCAGCCCGGCAGCGAACGGCGGAGCCGCTAACGGCGCCGGGGAATCCGCCGGCAAGCCGGACGACGCGGCGGCGCATGGCGGGTCGAAGCCGCCCGGAAGCACAGGCGGCGGGGGGCAGACGTCGCAGCCGCCGGCGCCTCCGATCGCCACGGACGGCATCACGGTCATCGGGGACTCCGTCATATTGGACGCGAAGCCGTTTCTCGAGGAGCTCGTCCCGGGCATCGTCGTCGACGGCATGGTCGGACGCCAGCTGTCGCAGGCGGACGACGTCGTAGCCGACCTGAAGCAGCGGAAGCGGCTCGGCAAGACGGTCGTCATCGAGCTGGGCACGAACGGCTCCTTCACGCAGAAGCAGTTGAACGCGCTCCTGGACGCGATCGGCGACGGCCATGCGATCTATTTCGTCAACACGCGCGTGCCGCGCAAATGGCAGGACGCCGTCAACGGCATGCTCGCCGATACCGTGGCCGGGACGCCGGGCTTGAAGCTGATCGACTGGTATACGGCCAGCAAGGTCCACGAGGATTTCTTCGGCAAGGACGGCGTTCACCTGAAACGGAGCGGCGGGGAATTTTTCGCGAAGCTGATCGTCGGATCGTTGAACTAAACGAAAGAGAGGCCCGGCCGGCCTCTCTTTTTGCCGTGCGTCGCCGAGGCAGCCGCCGGCCGGCGAACAACGCGTGCCCGCGGCGGACTCGCGGTCTTGCGGGCTGCCGTTCGGTTTTCAGCAGTCGGGGTACGGGTAAATAGCGTTGATTTGGTCGAACGGGTAGTGGAAGGTGGCGAACTGGGAGGCGTACAAGTACTGCAGCACGTACGCTTCGCCGCCCTGCACGCCGCACAGCTTGGCGGACGCGCCTTGGCCGCTCCGCAGGGAGAAGCCGACGGGCCTGCCGACGAGATAGGCCGCTTTTTGCTCCAGCGGCATGCCGCCGGTCGCCGGATTGGGCATAACATGGACATCGCTCCTTGGTCGCCCCGATTGTGGAGAGCGGGCTTCGGCATCCGATGTCCCGGGCGCCGGCCCGGAACCGGCGAATGCCCGGCACGCGCAAAGAATGTCGAGGATTTTTTGCCAAAATACGGTATACTGGTTCGGGACGAGCCGTCCGTTAGCTAGGCAGGCCCGTCGGGAGAGACTACCGCGAATAGGAGTGGACCGGAATGAAATTGAACAAAATCCATCATGTCGCCATCATTTGCTCGGATTACGAGCGGTCGAAGCGGTTTTACACGGAGGTGCTCGGCATGGAGATCGCGGCCGAGACGTACCGGGCGGAGCGGGATTCCTACAAGCTCGACCTGGCCATCGGCGGCGATTACCAGATCGAGCTGTTCTCGTTCCCGAACCCGCCGGAACGAATCGACCGGCCGGAGGCGCGCGGACTCCGCCATCTCGCGTTCGAGGTGGACGACGTCCAAGCGGTTGCCGGGGAGCTGGAGGCGCAGGGGATCGCCGTGGAGCCGATCCGCATCGATCCGCTGACCGGCAAAGCATTCACCTTCATCGCGGATCCCGACGGGCTGCCGCTCGAATTCGTGCAAAAATAGCGGCAGCATTTTGGAAGAATTCCAGCATTTCGGGGATACTAACGACGCGAATGCACATATGTGAACATCGTGTTAATAAATCTAACGCGACGAGGCAGAAGAAGGCGTTCTACCCGAGAAAACTAGTTTACAAAACGACAATTTCCCCTTATATTTGATACATACGCAAACAAATGCTAAAAGTCGTTTTTTACAAATGTTCAGGGCAGGGGCGTCAACACATCTATTATTAAGGGAATGGGGCGGTAAAGACATGAAGAAAACACTAAGCTTGCTCGTACTTTGCATGTTAGTTCTTGCATTGGCGGCATGCGGCAGCAACAAAGGCGGCAGCAACGGTTCGAACGCGGGATCTAACGCGGGATCGAACGGCGGCGCGAACAACGGCGGAACGAAAGCTTCGTTCAAGGCCGGCATGGTCACGGACTCCGGCACGATCGACGACAAGTCCTTCAACCAAGGCACGTGGGAAGGCCTGGAGCGCGCGAAAAAAGAACTCGGCATCGACGACAAATACCTGAAGCCGGCCGGCACGACCGAAGCCGACTATCTGAAGGAAATCGGCAACCTGTACGACGCGGGCTTCAAAATGATCGTCGTGCCGGGCTTTAAATTCGAAACGGCGATCTTTGCCGCGCAGGACAAGTACAAGGACGCGAAATTCGTCCTGATCGACGGCTCGCCGCACACGGCGGAAGACCCGACGCCGAAGGTCGGCGAAAACACGGTATCGATCTTCTTCGCGGAGCATGAATCCGGCTTCATCGCCGGCGTCGCGACCGCGCTGCAGTTGAAAGAAGGCGAAGCCGGCTTCATCGGCGGCATGGAAATCCCGCCGGTCCAGAAGTACAACTGGGGCTTCCAGCAAGGCGTGAAATACGCGAACGACAACCTCGGCACGAAGCTTAACATCAAGAAAGAAAACGTCGTGTACCAAGGCAGCTTCGACAACTCCGCGGCAGGCGGCCAACTGGCGGCCCAAATGTACGACCGCGGCGTCAACGTCATCTTCACGGCGGCTGGCGGCGTAGGCGTAGGCGCGATCAACGAAGCGAAGACGCGCGTGAAAGCCGGCAAAACGGCGTGGATCATCGGCGTCGACGGCGACCAATATCAAGAAGGCGTCTACGAGGGCGACAAATCCGTCATCCTGACGTCCGCGATGAAAAAAGTATCCGAAGCTTCCTTCGATATGGTGAAAGCGAACCAAGAAGGCTCGTTCCCCGGCGGCCAAACGCTGACCTTCGACATCAAGAACGACGGCGTGGGCATTCCGGACAAGAACCCGAACCTCGCCGACGAGACGGTAACGAAGGTGAACGACGTGATCGCGAAGCTGAAAAGCGGCGAAATCAAAGTCGCGGCCGAGCAAGGCAGCCTGATCAAGTAAGCTGTGCCATAAGCAGGCCATATCCATGAAGAGACGGGTTCATCCGTCTCTTTTTGGTTGCTTGTTACGATCTTTATGCGAAAAAGGTGAGCGAACGAATGGATTTTGTAGTGGAAATGCTCCATATACGCAAAGAATTCCCCGGCGTCGTCGCGAACGACGACATCACGCTGCAGCTCCGCAGAGGCGAAATCCACGCGCTGCTCGGCGAGAACGGCGCCGGCAAGTCGACGCTGATGAGCATTCTGTTCGGCATGTACCAGCCGGATAAAGGAACGATCAACATCAACGGCGCGCCCGTGAAGATCGCCAATCCCAACGTAGCGAACAATTTCGGCATCGGCATGGTCCACCAGCATTTCAAGCTGGTGAGCAACTTTACCGTGACCGAAAACATCATTCTCGGCAACGAGCTTACGCGCATGGGCACCCTCAACATCCAAGCCGCCGCGCGCAAGATCGAACAGCTATCGAAGCATTACGGCCTGAACGTGGATCCGCACGCGAAGATCGAAGACATCTCCGTCGGCATGCAGCAGCGGGTCGAGATTCTGAAGATGCTGTACCGCAACGCCGAAGTGCTGATTTTGGACGAGCCGTCCGCGGTGCTGACGCCGAAGGAGATCGAAGAACTCATCAAAATCATGCTTAATTTGGTCAAAGAGGGCAAATCGATCATCGTCATTACCCACAAGCTGAAGGAAATCAAGGCGGCCGCCGACCGCTGCACCGTCATCCGGCGCGGCAAGACGATCGGCACGGTGGACGTGAAGACGACGAGCGAGGCGCAAATGGCGGAAATGATGGTCGGCCGCGGCGTATCGTTCAAAGTCGAGAAGACGGCCGGCAAGCCGGGCGACGTCATCCTGAAGCTGGATCATCTCACCGTCAAGAACAACAAGAACGTCGCGGGTCTGAAAGACTTCTCGCTCGACGTGCGCGCCGGGGAAATCGTCGGCATCGCGGGCGTCGAGGGCAACGGGCAGACGGAGCTCGTCGAGGCGATCACGGGACTGCGCAAGGCGGAAAGCGGAGCCATCCTGCTGGAAGGCAAGGACATCGTCCGCGACTCCATCCGCGAGCGGATCGACAAGGGCATCGCGCATATCCCGGAAGACCGCCAGAAGCGCGGGCTCGTGCTCGACTACACCTTGGAGGACAACATGATTCTCGAGGTGTACAACAAGGAGCCGTTCTCGAAAGGCGGCATCCTGAAGCGTTCGGCCATCCGCAAGTACGCGAGCGACATTCTGAGCAGCTTCGACGTGCGCTCCGGCCGCGGTCCGCTGTCCGTCTCCCGCTCGCTGTCCGGCGGCAACCAGCAGAAGGCGATCATCGGGCGCGAGATCGAGCTGAACCCGTCGCTGCTCATCGCCGTGCAGCCGACGCGCGGCCTCGACGTCGGATCCATCGAATATATCCATAAGCGGCTGATCGAGCACCGGGACAAAGGCAAAGCCGTCCTGCTCATCTCGCTCGAGCTCGACGAGGTGCTGAACGTCTCCGACCGGATCGCCGTCGTGAACAACGGCGAGCTGATCGGCGTCGTGAACGCGGCGGAGACGAACGAACAAGAAATCGGCCTCATGATGGCCGGCGTCGGCAAAGGGGGAGCACAATGAGAAACGTCATCATATCCCTGTGCGCCGTGCTATTCGGCCTGATCGGCGGCGCCATCCTGATGGCGGCGACCGGGCATGATCCGATTCAGGGCTACAAATACCTGTTTCAGGGCGGCCTGAAAAATCCGTCGCGCTTCGGCGATACGCTCGCGACGGGAACCCCGCTCATCTTCACGGGGCTGTCGGTCGCGTTCGCGTTCCGGACCGGCCTGTTCAATATCGGGGCCGCGGGCCAAATGCTGTTCGGCGGCTTCTGCGCGACGGTCGTCGGCCTGAACGTCGATACGGCGCGGCCGCTGCTGCTCGCGATGATGATCCTGGCCGCGATTCTCGGCGGCGCGGTGTGGGCGTTCATCCCGGGCCTGCTGAAGGCGCGCTTCAACGTGCACGAGGTCGTCTCCACGATCATGATGAACTGGATCGCCTACTGGACGATCTATTACGCGGTGCCGGCGTACCTGAAGGCGGAGTCCGTCGAGACGGAATCCCGCCTGCTGCCGGACAAGGCGACGCTCAAATCGGCGTTCCTCTCCGACATGTTCGGCGGCTCGTACATCAATCTCGGCTTGTTCATCGCGGTGATCGCGGTCCTTATCATCGCGTTCGTCATCAACAAAACGACGCTCGGCTACGAGCTCAAGGCGGTCGGCTATAACCGCCATTCCGCGGAATACGCGGGCATCCCGGTCAACCGCAGCATCATTACGTCGATGCTCATCTCCGGCGCGCTCGCCGGCCTCGGCGGCCTGGCGCAGTACGCGGGCAACGGCGCGAACATCCAGATCGGCGTTCTGCCGAGCCAAGGCTACGACGGCATCGCCGTCTCGCTCTTGGGCGCGAATTCGCCGCTCGGCGTATTGATCTCGGCGCTGTTCTTCGGCCTGCTGTACTCCGGCCGCGGCTTCATGAACGCCATGACGGAAATTCCGCCGGAAATCGCGGACTCCATCATCGCGATCATCATTTATTTCGCCGCGACCAGCGTCCTGATGAACCGGCTGATCACGTGGCTGATCAACCGCCGGCGGACGGCGGCCGCCAAGGGCGGTCCGGTCAGCGGAAAGGAGAACGCTTAGCCCATGTGGACGACTATCGAACAAATTTTCCCGTATGCGATCATGTTCACCATCCCGCTGCTCATCACCGCGCTCGGCGGCTTGTTCAGCGAACGAAGCGGCGTCGTCAATATCGGGCTTGAAGGGCTCATGGTCATCGGCTCCTTCATCGGCGCGCTGTCGATCAGCAAGCTGCAGGCGGCTTGGCCGGACCATACGGTCGCCGCGATCTGGGTCGGCCTGCTGCTGGCGATCGTCGCCGGCGTGCTGTTCTCGCTGCTCCACGCGTTCGCGAGCGTGCATCTGAGCGCCAACCAGGTCATCAGCGGCACGGCGATCAACATGATCGCCGGCGCGATCACGGTCTTCCTGTCCCGGAACATCACGGGCAGCGGCAACATCCGGCTGACGAGCGGCTTCCAGCCCTTCGACGTGCCGGGGCTGTCGCATATTCCGATCCTCGGACCGCTCATCTTCTCCAAGACGTACTGGACGACCTGGCTCATCCTGCTCGTCGTGCTCCTGAGCGCGTTCGTGCTGAAGAAGACGCCGTTCGGCCTGCGTCTGCGCGCGTGCGGCGAATATCCGCAAGCGGCGGAAGCGGCCGGCGTCAACGTGTACCGGATGCGGTACATCGGGGTCATGATCTCGGGCGGGTTCGCGTCCTTGGGCGGGGCGATTCTGCTCGTGACGATCGCCGGCGAATTCACCGGCACGGTGGCGGGCCTCGGCTTCCTGTCCCTGGCTGCGCTGATCTTCGGCCAGTGGCGGCCGCTCGGCATCCTGGCGGCAACGCTGTTCTTCGGCTTCGCGAGCACGTTCGCGAACGTCTCGCAGGTCATTCCGGCGCTGCAGCATATTCCGCCGGTCATTTTGCAGCTGTTCCCGTACGTCGTGACGTTGGTCGCGCTCGTCATTTTCTCCAAGAGCTCGCAGGCGCCGAAAGCAGCTGGGGAGGTTTTCGATTCCGGCAAACGGTAAACAAACGCCAGCGATGGACAGGGGAGTGGAGAACCGATGTTTGACGAACGCACAGACGATAAACGAGGCAAGATGCTTGACGCCGTTCGGATGTATTACCAGTTGGATTACAGTCAGCAGGAAATCGCCAAACAGCTCGGCGTGTCCAGACCGACGGTCAGCCGGTTCATCCAGCAGGCCAAGGAAGAAGGCTACGTGGTCATCAACATCATCGACCCGTTCGAGAACAACGACGTGCTCGCCGGCAAAATCGAACGCAAATTCGGGCTCAAAAAAGTCGTGATCGTCAACGTCCCGAACTACACGGACGCCGTCGTCAAGAAATATCTCGGCACGGCGGGCGCGAAATATCTGGATAATGTCATCAAGGACGGGGACATCGTGGCGGCGACGTGGGGAACGACGCTGTACGAGGTCGCGCTGAACCTGCAGGACAAGCACGTGAAGGACGTCAAGGTCGTGCAGCTGAACGGAGGCGTCAGCCATTCCGAGACGAGCACGTACGCGAGCGAGATCATCAGCCTGTTCGGCAAAGCGTTCCATACCGTCCCCTACTTCATCCCCCTCCCGGCCATCGTCGACCATCCGATCGTCAAGAAGACGATCGAGACCGACAGGCATATTCGGAATATTTTGGAACTTGGCAAAAAAGCGAATATTGCGATGGTGACGGTCGGCGCGCCGACGGAAGATTCGGTCCTGATCAAAGCGAACTACTTCAGCGAACCGGAATTGAGGCTGATCATGGAGAAGGGCGCGGGGGACATCTGCTCCCGCTACATCAACATCAACGGCACGATTTGCTCGCAGGAGCTCGATCAGCGCACGATCGGCATCGATTTGAACGACCTGAAGAAGAAGGAGCAGTCCATACTCGTGGCGGGCGGCATCCGGAAAGTCGACGGCATCTACGGGGCGCTGCGCGGCAGATACGTGAACGTGCTCATTACCGACCAGTTCACCGCCAAATATTTGATGGAGCGCCCATAAACCCACAAGAAAGAAGGAACGGATCATCATGAGTAACGAATTGGCAGGAGCGGCGCTCGCCGCCTACTTTGACCATACCTTGCTGAAGCCGGAAGCGACGTTCTCGGGCATCGTGAAGCTGTGCGCGGAGGCGAAGCAGAACGGGTTCGCGACCGTGTGCGTCAACCCGTACTGGGTGCCGGAAGCGGCGGAGCAATTGAAGGGGACCGGCGTCGGCATAACGACGGTCATCGGCTTCCCGCTCGGCGCGACCACGACGTTCGCGAAGGTCGCGGAAGCGCGCGACGCGATCGCCTCGGGGGCGACGGAGATCGATATGGTGCTGAACGTCGGCGCCTTGAAATCCGGACGCTTCGCGGCGGTGGAGCAGGACGTGCGGGCTTTGGCGGAGGCGTGCAAGGGCCGCGCGCTGCTCAAGGTCATCCTGGAAGTGGGGCTGCTGACGGACGAAGAGAAGGTCACGGCCTGCGCGATCTGCAAGCGCGCGGGCGCGGATTACGTCAAGACGTCGACGGGCTTCGGCCCGGGCGGGGCGACCGTGAAGGACATCGCGCTCATGCGCGAGGCGGTCGGCCCGGAGATGGGCGTGAAGGCGTCCGGCGGGGTGCGCGACCTGGAGACGGTCCGCGCCTTGATCGCGGCGGGCGCGACGCGCATCGGCGCGAGCGCCAGCGTGGCGATCGTCGGCGGCGGCACGGGCGAAGGCTATTAAGGACAAGACCATAGCCGTACGAATGGCGAGAGAGGTGCAGCGGCTGCACCTCTCTCGATCGTTTTTGTCCGGGTATTCGATCAGGCATTCAAATATTGCCCGCGGATGATCGCCAGATGATGCAGTTCGTGTCCCGCGATGACATGCGCGAACGCGCGGGCGGACATCGTCGTGCCGCTGGCCGTGCCTTTGCGCGCCCAGGCTTCCGGCGCGATCGTGCCGATGAGCGAGAGCGTCGACGCGCGGACCGCCTCGTAGTCGGCCAGCAGCCGCGCGACGGAGAGGCCGTCGAAGCCGGCCCGGGCCACGTAGTCGTCCTGCTCGAAGCCCGGCAGCGGCGTCGTATCGCCGCGCGCGATGCGCAGCATGCGGTAGCTCATGATGCGCTCGGTGTCGGCGAGGTGGCCGAGCATTTCCTTCAGGCTCCATTTGCCCGGGGCGTAGCGGTACAGCGCCTGGCTGTCCGTCATGGCGGCGTACAGCGCGGCGAGTTGCTTGCGGTTGTCTTCGAGCGTCGTCAGGACATCGCCTTCGACAAGCCCGATATAGATGTCGAAATGCCCGCCGAATTCGTCGGCGGCCGGTCGTTGAAGCATGGGCGTCATCTCCTTAAATGGTTGAATGTTCGGCGCGATAGGGTGTAAGCTACAAGAACAAGCGTAACCCTCGTACACAGTAAAGACAAGGAGTGTTTTCCAAAATGGCAGGAAGATCCAAAGAAGAATTGACCGGCATTTCCCACCTGGGCAACCAGGGCACGCAGTACCTGTTCACCTACAGCCCGGACGTGCTGGAGACGTTCGACAACAAGCATGTCGGGCGGGACTATTTCGTCAAGTTCAACACCCCGGAATTCACGAGCCTCTGCCCCATCACCGGCCAGCCGGATTTCGCGTCCCTCTACATCTCGTACATCCCCGACGTGAAAATGGTGGAGAGCAAGTCGCTCAAGCTGTACCTGTTCAGCTTCCGCAACCACGGCGACTTCCACGAGGACTGCATGAACATCATCATGAACGACCTCATCGCGCTGATGAACCCGCGCTACATCGAAGTGTGGGGCAAGTTCACCCCGCGCGGCGGCATCTCGATCGATCCGTACACGAACTGGGGCCGGCCGGGCACCAAATACGAGGAAATGGCGAACTACCGCCTGATGAATCACGACCTGTATCCGGAGAAAGTGGACAACCGTTAAGGCAGGACCGCGCTCGCGCGGATTTTCCTTCCGACCGTAACCAAGACCCGGCGACTTTCATACGATAAGCCGCTACTTGCCCCGAAAGAATTCTCTCCCGCGGGAGAGAACGATCTTGCGAAAGGACGTGGCTGCAGCAATGAAATTCTCATGGGAGCGCAACCTCTTCGTGCTTTGGACCGGCGTATTTTTCTGCAGCATGGCCTACTCCATCTCGATTCCGTTCCTGCCGATCTTCCTGAACACGGAGCTCGGCGTGGAGCATCACTTGGAGGCGTGGTCCGGCATCGCCTTCGGCATTACGTTTTTGGCAAGCGCGCTCATCTCGCCCTACTGGGGCTCGCTCGCCGACAAGTACGGACGCAAGCCCATGCTCATCCGGTCGGGCTTCAGCCTGGCCGCGCTGTATTTGGTCAATTATTTCGTTCATGACCCGTATCTGTTCCTGGTCATAAGGATTTTCCAAGGGCTGCTGGCCGGCTTCGTGCCCGCGTCCATCGCGCTCGTCGCGACCAACACGCCGGAGGAGAAAACGGGCTACGCGCTCGGCATCATGTCGACGGCCGGGGCGACGGGGAGCATTCTCGGACCGCTCGTCGGCGGCGTGGTCAGCCATTACTTCGGCAACCGCGAGGCGTTCCTGTTCTCCAGCGCCATCGTGCTCGTCTCCGCGCTCATCGCCACCTTCTTCGCGAAGGAGCAGAACTTCAACCGGAAAGCCGCCCGCTCGCACGTGCGGGACGACCTGAAGCACGCGCTGTCGAACCGGACGTTCTCGCTGCTGCTTCTCATGGTGGCGATCAGCACGTTCAGCGTCATGATTCTGGAGCCGCTGATCACGGTCTACGTGCTGCGCATGGGCGTCTCCAAGGAAAGCGCCTCGCTCAGCTCCGGCATCATCTTCTCGGCGGTCGGCATCGCCACCGTCATCATGGCGCCGCGCTGGGGGAAGATCGGCCGGAGGGTCGGCTACGAGAAGGTGCTGTTCGTCGGCCTGATCGGCAGCGGCATCGGCAACATCCTGCAGGTGCTCGTCACGAATTACAT
Source organism: Paenibacillus sp. UNC496MF (assembly GCF_900113915.1). Lineage (NCBI taxonomy): Bacteria > Bacillati > Bacillota > Bacilli > Caryophanales > Paenibacillaceae > Paenibacillus > Paenibacillus sp. UNC496MF. The sequence continues at coordinate 273,891 of NZ_FORE01000013.1, read as the reverse complement.
CGGCTTCGGCATTCTGCGCTTCGGCTACGGGCTGTTCTTCGCGGCCGTCAACCCGGCCATCAACGCGATGATCGTGCAGTCGACGGAATCGGATTTCCGCGGCCGGGCGTTCAGCCTGAACCAGTCATCCTCGCAAATCGCGACGATGGCGGGTCCGATTCTCGGCGGACTCCTCGGCGGCTGGATCCCGATCCGCTGGATCTTCGTGATCAACGGCGCCGCGCTGCTGCTGTCGGCCGTGCTGTTCCGGCTGCGCAATCACGGCAAGGCAGCCGTCGCCGCGCGCCACGGGTGAACGGCGAGCGCGCATGGGAACAATGAAGGAAATAAAGCATATAGGAAGAACGGCGGAAACCGTCTCGCGCGCGAGACGGTTTTTTTCATGCGTGTACATTCGCTATACGCCGAGCCGGCCGGACGGCGGACGAGCCGAATGAAGAAGACGCGGGAGTAGACTTCGGAATCGACTGACAGGCCGTTGTCAGGGGAACCGTGCTATAGTGAAGACAGCACCTGACAAGAAGGACCAATTGGAGGAGATCGAAGATGTTCACAAGCGTAAATGCATTCATCGAGGAGTACCGGATGGAATCCCAATCCACGCAGAAGCTGTTGGACGCGCTCACGGACGAATCGCTCAAGCAGCCGGTCGCGCCCGGCTACCGGACGCTGGGCCACGTCGCGTGGCATCTCGTGCACGACGACGCCGGCATGGTGCAAAGAACGGGCCTGCGCTTCAGCGCGCCGCCGACGGACGCGGAGCCGCCGCATTCGGCGGCGGCCATCGCGCGGGCATACCGCGAGACGACGGCGTCGCTGCTGGAAGCGGCCGCGGCGTGGGGCGACGACAAGCTGACGGAGGTCAACGACATGTTCGGGCAGCAATGGCCGAACGGCCTGACGCTCTACCTCTTCATCAAGCACGAAATTCATCATCGCGGCCAGCTGACGGTGCTGATGCGCCAGGCGGGCGTGCCCGTCGCGGGCGTCTACGGTCCGTCCAAGACCGAGTGGGAAGCGATGGGCGTCCCGGCCCCGACGAAGTAAACGGGCGCCATCGACGGAACGCATTCGATGATGCGATGAAACGCCGCGCAACGCGAAAACCGAAAGACCGCAGCGTCCCCGATACGGGGCGCGTGCGGTCTTTCGGTTTTTTGGTCCGGCGAATCGGCCGGTTAAGCCGCGCTGGATTAGGCGGTTTGCGGCATTTGGCTGTTTTGCAGCGCTCTCCACGCCGATTTCCATTTCTGAAGCCGTGATTTCAAATTGCGAACGCGCTTCATGGCAAAGAGTTCCCTCCCAAGGCAAATGCATCTACCTTGATCTTACCGCGCGTCTGTTAACGGACCGTTATCGTCCCGTGACGATTTCCCGAAGAAAATGTAAAGATCCCGTCCTGCCGTTCAAGCAGGGCGGGATCTTGCCATATGCGGCGGCCGTCATTCCGCGGCGCCCGCCCGCAGCAGAAGGGCTTCCATGTCGCGGCGCCCGAAATGACGCGCCCAGCCGAGCGGCGTGCTGCCGTAGCGGGCGTCCTTCAGCGCGAGATCCGCGCCCCGGGCGAGCAGCAGCTCCGTCAGCGCGGCCTCGGTGCCGGCCGCCGCCCAATGCAGCGCCGCGGCGCCCATCCGGTCGAAGCCGGACGGCGTGCCGTTCACGTCCGTGCCGCGGTCGAGCAAGTACGCGGCGCATGCCGCGCTGCCGCCGATCGCCGCGTAGATCAGCGCCTGCTGCGGCAGCTCCTCCGGCTTCGGACCGCCGGGAATCGGGACGTTGACCGGCTCGCGGTGCCGGCCGGCGGCCGGCAGCAGCGCGCCGTCCGCGCCGAAGAAGCCGGGCAGCAGGTCGACGCGGCCGACGGCCGCCGCAAGCTCCAGGTCGAGCGCGGCGCCCCGGCGGAGCAGCAGCTCCCGTACGCTGCCGCAGCCGTACCAGATCGCCTGCGCGAGCGGCCGGCGGTCGTCGTCCAGGCCGTCGACCGGCGCTCCGGCGTCGATGAGGAAGGCCGCCATCGCCGCGTCGTCGTTGCTCGCCGCCCATTGGAGCGCGGTCTCGCCGCCCGCCGGATCGATCGCGCGGGCATTGACGTCGGCGCCGGCGTCGATCAGAATCCGCGCCGTTTCCAGCCGACGCGGATAGTGACCGGGCCAGTCGCACAGGTGATGCAGCAGCGTGCGGCCTTGGACGGAACGGGCGGCGGCCAGCTCGGGCCGCGCCGCGAGCAAGGTTCGCAGCCGCTCGGGTTCGCCGTTCTTAACGGCGCGGTAGGCGGCGCCGTAAATCTCTTGCAGACGTTCGTCGACCGGCCGGTCATCCGGACGTTCTCGTTCGTTCATGAGGCATCGCTCCTTTTTTTGGGCAGGACAGGTTAAGCGCTGTCTTCACTCTATCATGAATCGTTCCGCGCGAAAATAACATGTAATAAGCGGATGTAAGCATCGGACGCTCTGCCTTGGTTTGGCGGAAGGGGGCGTGGGACATGGAGTTCGGGCTGTCGGAGGAGGAGCAGATGATCCGCGATACGGCCGCTCGGTTCGCGGAGCAGGAAGCGGCGCGCCGCGCGGCGGCCGCGGACGAGGCGGAGCTGTTCGACAGGCGGTCGTTCGATGGCATGGCGGAGCTCGGGTTTGCGGCGCTGCCTTGGCCCGAGGAGGCCGGCGGGGCGGGTGGCGGCTTCGCCGGCTTCGCGCTGGCGCTGCAGGAGCTGTCGCGGACGAGCGCTTCGCTCGGCTCGGCGCTGTGGGGCCACGCGTATTTGGCGGCCGGGCCGCTGCTGCGGTTCGGGGGGGCCGAAGCGAAGCGCCGCCATCTGGGGCCGCTCATGGCCGGGACCGCGCTCGGGGCGGGCATGCTGCCGGGGGCGGCTAGCGCCTCGTCGCGGCTGCGCGCGGGCGCGGCCGCGAGGCGCGAAGGAGACGCGTACGTGCTGGAGGGCCAGCAGGGGTACGTGCTCGGCGGCGCGCAGGCCGACCTGTTCGTCGTCTACGCGGAGACGGCGGCCGAGGGCGGGGACGGGACCGTCGACGGAGCTGGCGGCGCGCGCGGAGACGGATCGGGGACGCGCCGGCGAAAGCGGTATACCGCCCTTCTGCTGGAGCGGGACCTTCCCGGCCTGACCGTCCGGCCCGTGACGAAAAAGCTGGGCTTGCGCGCCGCGGGCATGGCGCATCTGACGTTCGAAGGCTGCCGGGTCCCGGCAGCCTATCGGCTTGGCCGCGAAGGGCGGGGCGCCGAGGTCGCCCGGACGGCGGCGGCCGGCGCGCGCTGCGGCCTGGCGTCGGTGGCCGCGGGCCTCGCGCGGGGCGCGGCCGACGCGGCGCTCGGCTACGCGAGGGCGCGGTCGCAGTTCGGCAAGCCGATCGCGAAGCACCAGGCGATCGCGTTCCTGCTCGCGGACCTGGAGACGGCCGCCGACGCGGCGCGGCTGCTCGCGCTGCAGGCCGCGTGGCGGGCGGACGCGGGCGAGCCCGACGGCGGCGCGTCGGCGCTCGCGCTGCGCTACGCGGCGGACGCCGCGATGAACGCGGGCATTCAGGCCGTGCAGGTGTACGGCGGGTACGGCTATATGAAGGAATATCCCGTCGAACGGTACATGCGTGACGCGAAAGCGGTGCAGATGTTCACGGCGCTCGACCGCTTGCCGCGGACGCGGCGCGGGGCGGGAAAAGGAGGCGAACGCAGTGGCTGAAACGGTCCTGATCGGAAGCGCGCGCACGCCGTTCGGCAAGTTCGGCGGCGCGTTGAAGGGGCATTCGGCGACGGAACTCGGCGGTCTGGCGCTGCAGGGCGCGCTGCGGCGGAGCGGAGTCTCCTCGCTGGCGGTCGAGGAGGTCATCATGGGGATGGCGGTGCAGGCCGGCGCGGGGCAAAATCCGGCCCGCCAAGCCGCCCGGTACGCCGGACTCGGCGTCGAGGTGCCCGCCGAGACGGTGAACAAGGTATGCGCCTCCGGCATGCGCAGCATCACGATCGCGGCGCAGATCATCGCCGCGGGCGACGCGGAGATCGTCGCCGCCGGCGGCATGGAGAGCATGAGCGGCGTTCCGTACGCGCTGCCGGATTACCGCTTCGGGCGGCGCATGGGCGATGGCGCCGCGGTCGATCTGGTGCTGCGCGACGGGCTCACCTGCGCCTTCGGCGGCCGGCATATGGGCGACTACGCCGAGAGCATCGCCGCCGAGTACGGCATCTCCCGCACCGAGCAGGACGAATGGGCGCTGCGCAGCCACGAGCGCGCCGTCCAGGGCATTCTGCAGGGCGTCTTCCATTCGGAGATCGTGCCGGTGCCGCTCGGGGGCGGGACGCCCGCGAAGAGCCACGTGTTCGCGATCGACACGGACGAAGCGCCGCGCGGCGACACGAGCTTGGAGAAGCTCGCCGCGCTGCGGCCGGCGTTTTGCGCCGACGGCACGGGCACGATCACGGCCGGCAACGCGCCGGGGCTGAACGACGGCGCGGCGGTCGTCATCGCGGCGTCCATGGACCGCGCGCTGCGCGAAGGCATCGCGCCGCTCGCCGCGGTCGCCGGGCACGCGACGGTCAGCGTGGAGCCGCGGCTGTACGCGATCGCCCCGGCGCTCGCCGTGCAGAAGCTGCTGCGGCGGCAGGGCCTGCAGCTGGCGGATATCGACCGCTTCGAGGTGAACGAAGCGTTCGCGGCGGTCGTCCTCGCCTGCGGCCGGCTGCTCGGCTGGGACGGCGAGAAAGTGAACGCGCACGGCGGCGCCATCGCGCTCGGCCATCCGGTCGGCGCGAGCGGCGCGCGCATCGTGGCGACGCTCGCGAACGGGCTTCGGCGGCGCGGCGGGGGCCTCGGCATCGCCGCGATCTGCAGCGGCGGCGGCCAAGGGGACGCGCTGCTGCTGCGGGTGGACGGTTAGCGGGGCGGGGAGCGCGCGAGCAGGCGCGAAGCAGGAGGAAGGGGCTGGCAACATGAGCATCAATACGATATCCGTCGTCGGCGCGGGACAGATGGGCGGCGGGATCGCGCAATCGGCGGCGCTCGCGGGGTGCCGCGTGCTGCTGCACGATACCGACGACGCGCGCGTGTCCGCGGCGGTCGAACGGATCGGCCTGTCGCTGATGAGCGGCTCGGCGAAAGGGCGCTATACGCCGGAGGCGGCCGCGACCGCCCTGGCGCGCATCGTGCCGTGCGGCGATTTGAGCGCGGCGATCGGCGCCGATCTCGTCATCGAGGCGGCGACGGAGAACATGGCCGTGAAGAAGCGGATCTTCGCCGCGCTCGACGCGATATGCGCGGAAGGGACGATTTTGGCGAGCAATACGTCGTCGCTGTCGGTGACGGCGCTGGCGTCGGCGACGGGCAGGCCGGAGCAGGTCGTCGGCATGCACTTCATGAACCCGGTGCCGGTCATGAAGCTGGTGGAGCTCGTCCGCGGGCTGCGCACGAGCGACGAGACCTTCGACGAAGCGGCCGCGCTGGCGAAGCGGATGGGCAAGACGCCGCTGGAGGTGCGGGATTACCCCGGCTTCGCGAGCAACCGGATTCTCATGCCGATGATCAACGAGGCGGTCTACGCCGTGTACGAAGGCGTGGCGTCGGCCGAGACGGTCGACGGGATCATGAAGCTGGGCATGAACCATCCCATGGGCCCGCTGGCGCTGGCGGATCTGATCGGGCTCGACACGTGCCTCGCGATCATGGAGATTTTGCACGAGGGCTTCGGGGATTCCAAATACCGGCCCTGCCCGCTGCTGCGGAACTACGTCCAGGCGGGCTGGCTCGGACGCAAAAGCGGCCGGGGCTTCTACGAATACGCCGGCGCGGAAGGGGGCTGATCCCCGGATGCGGTTCCGGTTCACGGAGGAAGAAGAAGCGCTGCGGGCCAAGGCGCGCGCGTTCGCGGAGGCCGAGGTCGCGCCGGCGGTCCGGGCGATGGAAGCGACCGACGCGTTCCCGCGGGCGCTCGTGGACGCGATGGCGCGGGAGGGACTGCTCGGCCTGCCGGTGCCGGCCGCCTGGGGCGGGGGCGGATACGGCATGGTCGCCTATATGCTGGCGCTCGAGGAAATCTCGCGGGTCAGCGCGGCGGCCGGGGTCATCCTGGCGGTGCACACGTCGGTCGGCACGCTGCCGATCGTTTATCACGGCACGGAGGCGCAGAAGCGGCGCTGCCTGCCGCTGCTGGCGTCGGGCGCGTGGCTCGGGGCGTTCGCGCTGACGGAGCCGCACGCCGGCTCGGACGCGTCGACGATCCGCACGACCGCCGCGCGCGACGGCGACGATTACGTGCTGACGGGCACGAAAGTCTTCATCACGAACGCCGGCGAGGCCGATCAGTACGTGCTGTTCGCGGTCGTGCCGGGCGAGCCGGGAGCGGCGCAGCCGTCGGGGACGAAGCCGCGGGCCGGCGGAGGGATCACGGCTTTCCTCGTCGGCAAGGATACGCCCGGCTTCGCCGTCGGCCGCAAGGAGCGGAAGACGGGGCTCCGCGGCTCCAACACGTGCGAGCTGATCCTGGAGGAGGCGCGGGTGCCGGCGGCGCAGCGGCTCGGCGGCGAGGGCGAGGGCTTCCGCATCGCGAAGTCGGCCTTGAGCGGCGGCCGGATCGGCATCGGCGCGCAGGCGCTCGGCATCGCGCGGGCCGCGCTGGCGCTGGCGGAAGCCGAGCTGCCCCGGGTGCCGCGGAGCCTGCGGGGCGAAGCGGCGGCGGAGCTGGAGGGCTTGGCGGCGCAGGTCGAAGCGGCGGCGCTGCTCGTCTACCGCGCGGCGGACCTGCTGCGGCGGGGCCGGCCGTGCGCGAAGGAGTCGTCGATGGCGAAGCTGGCCGCCAGCGACGCGGCCGTCCGCGTCGCCTCGCGGACGCTGCAATGGTGCGGCCCGGACGCGCTGACGGAGGCGCATCCGGCGGAGCGGCTGTTCCGGGACGCGAAGGTGACGCAGATTTACGAAGGGACGAACGAGATCCACCGAATCGTCATTTCGGGCGAGCTGCTCAAGAGCTAGGCGAAGGGGAGAAGGAGGCGCAGGCGATATGGAGAACGGCGGCAATTGGAAGGACGGCGGCGAGCCGGCCGGAGCGGGCCGCGGGACGGAGCGCATTGCCGGGCAGGCCGGAAGCGCCGGCGGCGGAGGCGGCGCGGCTCCCGGTGCCGGCATCGGCGCCGGCGGCGGAGGCGCCGCGGGCAACGGCCCAGGGCATGGGAACGGCGACGCGTCCGGCGCCGGCCGCGCGCGCCCGGCGGGCAGCGGCGGCGCGAGCCTTGGCGACGCCGGCTGCGGGGCGTTCGCCGGCAGCGGCAGCCCCGGCGGCCGCCTGGGAAGCGCCGGCGCCGCGAGAGAACGGCCCGCCGCGGCCTCGCCCGGCCGGCGCTTCCGCGAGGCGCTGCGCGCCGAGCGGCCGCTGCAGATCGCCGGCGCCGTGAACGCCTACGCCGCGATGCTGGCGCAGGCCGCGGGCTTCCGCGCGCTGTACGTCTCCGGCGCCGGGGTCGCGAACGCGTCGTTCGGGCTGCCGGATCTGGCGATCACGACGCTGAACGACGTGACGGAGGACGTGTTCCGCATCGCCGGCGCGGTCGACCTGCCGCTGCTGGTCGACGCCGACACCGGCTTCGGCTCCGCGTTCAACATCGCCCGCACGGTGCGGGAGATGAGCCGCGCCGGCGCCGCGGGCATCCACATCGAGGACCAGGTGGCCGCGAAGCGGTGCGGCCACCGGCCGAACAAGGCGCTCGTGCCGCCGCGCGAGATGGCGGACCGGATCGCCAGCGCGGCGGACGCGCGGACCGACGCGGACTTCGTGCTGATGGCCCGGACCGACGCCTTGGCGTCGGAAGGGATGGAAGGCGCGGTCGCCCGCGCGCTCGCGTACGTGGAGGCGGGGGCGGACATGGTGTTCCTGGAGGCGGCGACGAGCCTCGCGGACTACCGGACGTTCACGGCGGAGGTGAAGGTGCCCGTGCTCGCGAACGTGACGGAGTTCGGGCGGACGCCGCTGTTCGCGGCGGAGGAATTGGCCGGCGCGGGCGTGGCGATGGCGCTGTATCCGCTGTCGGCGTTCCGCGCGATGAGCGCCGCCGCGCTCGAGACGTACCGGACGATCCGCGCGCGGGGGACGCAGGCGGAGCTGACCGGGCGCATGCAGACGCGGGAGGAGCTGTACCGGGTGCTCGGCTATTACGACTACGAGCGCAAGCTGGACGCCCTGTTCGCGCGAAACGACGAACCGGAGGAGGGATGACCGATGGCGGAGAAGAAGCCCGGAGGCTTGGCGGGCGTGGAGGCGGGCGAGACGGCGATCAGCACGGTGGGCAAGGACGGCTGCGGCTTGACATACCGCGGCTACGCGATCGCGGATTTGGCGGAGCACGGCAGCTTCGAGGAGACGGCGTACCTGCTGATCCGCGGGAAGCTGCCGAACGTGGACGAATTGACGGACTACCGGCGCAAGCTGGACGCGGCAAGCCGGCTGCCGGACGCGCTGAAGCGGATGCTGGAGCTGGTGCCGGCGGACGCGCATCCGATGGAGGTGCTGCAGCTCGGCTGCGTCGCGCTCGGCACGCTGGAGCCGGAATCGCCGGACCGTCCGCCGGAGGAGCTGGCGGACCGGCTGATCGCGCTGACGGGGCCGATGCTGCTGCATTGGCACCACTATCATCGCGGCGCGGCTCCCGGCGGCGCGTCCGCGCCGGACCGGCCGGAAGCCGCGCCGGGCACGGTGCTGACGGCGGACACGGCCGACGGCGTGCCGGCCGACGGCGAGGCCGCGGAAGCCGGCGCGCCCTTCGGCGCTTCGCCGTCCGACGAGGCCGGCCGCGGCGCGCCGCGGCCGGGCGAAGCCGCGCCGGCCGAAGGCCCGCTTCCGGCCGACGAAGACTACACCGTCGCGGGCCATTTTCTCCGCCTGCTGCACGGCAGGCACGCTTCCATCCGCGACCGGCGCGTGTTCGACGTCTCGCTCACGCTGTACGCGGAGCACGAGTTCAACGCGTCCACGTTCGCCGCGCGCGTGACGGCGTCGACGCTGTCGAACTTCCACGCGTGCGTCGCGACGGGGATCGGCACGCTGCGCGGCAACCTGCACGGCGGCGCCAACGAAGCCGTGATGGAGCTGATCGAGCGGTTCAAGACGCCGGAGGAAGCGGCGGAGGCGACGCGGGCGAGGCTGGCCGGGAAGCAGCTGATCATGGGCTTCGGCCACAGGGTGTACCGCGTGTCCGATCCGCGCTCCGACATCATCAAGAAATGGTCGGAGACGCTCTCCTTCTGGTCGCCCGACGGCCATCTCTATTCCGTGTCCGAGGCGGTCGAAGCCGTGATGCGGGAGGAGAAGTCGCTGTTCCCGAACCTGGATTTCTACAGCGCGACCGCGTACCATTTCATGGGCATTCCGACCGCGATGTTCACGCCGGTCTTCGTCATCGCGCGGCTCTCCGGCTGGACCGCCCATATTCTCGAGCAGCGCCGGAACAACCGGATCATCCGGCCGACGGCCGCCTACAACGGGCCGGAGCCCCGGCCCTGGCCGGACCTGCACGAACGGCGCTAGCACGCAAGCGAACGAAAGCGAGGCGATCCGATCATGTCTTACGAAACGAACGTCAGGCCCGAGCCGGACCAGCTGCTCGTCGACATCGCCGATTACGCGGCGAACTACCGCGTCCGCAGCGAGGCGGCCTACGAGACGGCGCGCTTGTGCCTGACGGATACGCTGGGCTGCGGCATCTTGGCCCTGAATTACCCGGCCTGCACGAAGCTGCTCGGTCCCGTCGTGCCCGGCGCGGAGCTGGAGGGCGGCGTCCGGGTGCCGGGGACGTCCTACAGCCTCGATCCCGTGACGGCGGCGTTCAACATCGGCGCGATGATCCGCTGGCTGGATTATAACGATACGTGGCTGGCGGCGGAGTGGGGTCACCCGTCCGACAATCTCGGCGCCGTGCTCGCCGCCGCCGATTACGTCAGCCGGCGCAACGACGCCGCGGGCAAGCCGCCGCTCGCGATGCGCGACGTGCTGACGGCGATGATCAAGGCGCACGAGATTCAGGGCGTGCTCGCCTTGAGCAACAGCTTCAACCGGGTCGGGCTCGATCACGTCATCCTCGTCAAGGTGGCGTCGGCCGCCGTCGTCACCGGCCTGCTCGGCGGCACGCGGGACGATATCGTCGGCGCGCTGTCGCACGCGTGGCTCGACGGGCATCCGCTGCGCGTCTACCGCCACGCCCCGAACACGGGCTCGCGCAAGTCGTGGGCCGCCGGCGACGCGGCCGGCCGCGCCGTGCAGCTCGCGCTGCTGACGCTGCGCGGGGAGATGGGCTACCCCTCCGCCGTCACGGCCAAGGGCTGGGGCTTCAGCGACGCGCTGTTCCGGGGGAACGCGGTCACGCTCGAGCGCCCGTTCGGCTCGTACGTGATGGAGAAAGTCCTGTTCAAGGTCGCCTTTCCCGCCGAATTCCACGCCCAGACCGCGGTGGAAAGCGCCATCCGGCTTCACCCGCTGGTGGCCGGCCGGCTGGACGACGTCGCGCGGATCGTCATCTCGACGCACGAGTCGGCCATCCGCATCATCGACAAGACCGGCCCGCTGCACAACCCGGCCGACCGCGACCACTGCCTCCAATACATGACCGCCGTCGGACTGCTGCACGGCCGGCTGACCGCCGACGATTACGAGGACGAAGCGGCGGCGGATCCCCGCCTCGACCGGCTGCGCGGCTTGATGAAGGTGACGGAGAACGCGCAGTTCTCGCGCGACTACCTGGATCCCGACAAGCGGTCCATCGCGAACGCCGTGCAGGTGTTCTTCCGCGACGGCAGCATGACGGAGCAGGCGGTCACGGAATACCCGGTCGGCCACAAGCGCCGCAGGGAGGAAGCCGTCCCGCTGCTGAAGCGCAAATTCGAAGCGAACCTGGCGACCCGGTACGACGAAGAGCGGACGCGGCGCATCGTGCGGCTATGCGGCGACGCGCGCGAGCTGGACGCCATGCCCGTTCACCGGTTCATGGACCTGCTCGCGGATTGAAGGCGCAGCCTCCTGCCGTCTGGCGGTTTTCGCCGCATCGCCGCGCGGCCGCCGCAAGCGCCCGCATTTCGGATGGAGGCCTTCGGGCCTCCTTTTTGCCGTGGCGCCGCAGCTTGAACGTTGACCGTCGCCCCCGGAATTCTTCGCGCGCGATTCTGTGCTATGATGGCTAGAAGAGCGACGAACGGCGTCGAACGAGGAGGCGGGCATCGCGCATGGGACATTCGATATTCAATCCCGATCGGCCTTACGGTGCCGATCCCGATTTGCAGCTGCTGTACTGGGGGAAGGAGAAATGCGCGCCGGGGCATTCCGTCGGCCCGGGCATCCGGGAATGCTACAAGGTCCACTTCGTGCACGACGGCTTCGGCGCGGTCACCGTCGGGGAGCGGACGCACCGGCTGTCGGCCGGCGAGGCGTTCCTCATCTACCCGCATGCCGTGACGCATTACGAGGCGGACCGGGAAGCGCCGTGGACGTATTCGTGGATCGCCTTCCAAGGCGCGCAGGCGGGCGCGATGCTGGCGGAGACGAGCCTGTCCCCGGAGCGTCCGGCGTTTCCGATGGATCTGAAGCTGATGCCGGGACTATACGACGCGCTGTGCGGCGTGCTGGCCCGAGGGGGAGCGGCCGGCCTGCGCCTCACCGCCCTGCTGTACGAGTTCATGTTCGCGCTGACGGAAGCGGCGCCGGCGTCGGCACCGACAGCCAAGCCGCCGCTGCGCAAGCAGGACGGCTACGTGCACCGCAGCATCGACTTCATCCATACCCACTACGGCGAGAACATTACCGTTACCCAGCTGGCCGCGCACATCGGGCTGGACCGCAAATATTTCTCCGTTCTGTTCAAGGAGGCGCTCGGCATGCCGCCGCAGCGGTATTTGCTTCACTACCGCATGGACAAGGCGTGCGGCCTGCTCGGAAGCGGGGCGTACACCGTCGGCGAGGTGGCCCGTTCGGTCGGCTACCAGGACGCGCTGCTGTTCTCGAAAATGTTCAAAAAAACGAAGGGTTCTTCCCCGAAGCAGTTTCTTCCGCCGCCGTAAATCCGCCTTCATCCCATATTCTTCAGCCTTGCTGACATTGGCCGGGATCCCGTCATCCTTTAAGATGGACAAGAACCCACCTTAAGGAGGAGACGGAATGACCTACTTGGCTGAACCGAACCGATACGACACGATGACATACAACCGCTCCGGCCGGAGCGGCCTGCGCCTGCCCGCGATTTCGCTCGGGCTGTGGCATAACTTCGGCGGCATCAACGCGCTGGAGACGCAGCGCGCGATGGCGAGACGGGCGTTCGACCTCGGCATCACCCATTTCGACCTCGCGAACAATTACGGCCCGCCTCCGGGCTCGGCCGAAGAGAATTTCGGCGCGCTGCTGAAGCAGGACCTCGCGCCGTACCGGGACGAGCTGATCATCTCCACGAAGGCCGGCTATTACATGTGGCCGGGGCCTTACGGCGAGTGGGGCTCGAAGAAGAACCTCGTCGCGAGCCTCGACCAGAGCCTGAAGCGGATGGGGCTGGAGTACGTCGATATTTTCTACCACCACCGTCCGGATCCGGACACGCCGCTCGAGGAGACGATGGCCGCGCTCGATCTCATCGTCCGCCAGGGCAAGGCGCTGTACGTCGGGCTGTCCAACTATTCGGCGGAGCAGACCCGCGAAGCGTCGCGCATCCTGAAATCGCTCGGCACCCCGTGCCTCATCCATCAGCCGAACTACTCGATGTTCTCGCGCTGGATCGAGGAGGGGCTGCAGGACGTGCTGGCCGAGGAGGGCATCGGCGCGATCGCGTTCTCGCCGCTCGCCGGCGGCATGCTGACGGACCGGTATTTGAACGGCATCGCGGCGGACTCGCGCGCGGCCGGCCCGTCGGTCTTCATGCGGCCGGAGCACGTGACCGAGGAGCGTCTCGCGAAGGTGCGCAAGCTGGACGAGCTGGCCAAGGCCCGCGGCCAGAAAATGTCGCAGCTCGCGCTCGCCTGGGTGCTCCGCGGCGGCCGCGTCGCTTCCGCGCTGATCGGCGCGAGCAAGGTCGGCCAGATCGAGGACGCCGTCGGCGCGCTCGAAGCGCCGCCGCTCATGGCGGAGGAGCTGGCGCGGATCGAGGCGATCCTGAAGGGCTAGCGATCGGCGCCGGCCGCGTCGCGTCCCGCGAAACCCGCAAGACCCGCAAGACCCGCAAGACCCGCAAGACCCGCAAGACCCGCAAGACCCGCAAGACGGACCCCGGAAAGAGGGTGCCGCCTTGCGGGTTTTTGTGCTTTAATAGAGTTCATTCGTCGATGACGTCGATGGCCATACGCATCCGGAGAAGACCTGACGATGATCATTCCGGGCGGCGCCCGAGGCGGTGAAGGCGCGCCGTTCGCTATTCGGGAGGTTTTATCTTGCTGCACGAACGAAAGCGGTTCCATTTCGACAATCTGTATTTTTTGAATCCGAAGCAGTACGAGTTCTTCACCCTGTATCAAATCGGCGACCTCTGCTGCGATTCGGGCTATCAGCTGCGGGAGCATACGCAGGTATGCTACGAGATCAGCTACGTCATGTCGGGGAAGGGCTGGTTCTCGACCGACGGCACGCGAAGCGACGTGGAGGCCGGGGACGTGTACATCAACATTCCCGGCGAGGCGCACGCGGGAGGCGCCGACGCCAAGGAGCCGTTCCGTTACTTCTACTTGGGGTTCCTGTTCAACCTGCAGCCGGAGAACGGCTATCGGGAAAACGTCGAGAGTCCTTTCATTCACATTCAGAAAATGATGGACAAGCGGGAGACGCCCCTCGCGAAGGACCGTTTGGACATGCAGCATACCTTCCTGAGCGCGCTCCGGGAATTCCGCAGCCTCTCGCACTATTCGCAGGTGATGACGCAAACGTATTTGAACCAATTGATCGTGCTCATGTACCGCAACTTCTTCTCCGACTGGGACAGCGCTTACCACGCCGAACCGGGGGACGGGGCGACCGGCGGCATCGTCTACGACGCCATCAGCTACATCGATACCCACATGCTGACGATGAAGGACCTGGCCGAAGTGTCGCGGGAGCTCGGGTACAGCTATTCCTATCTGTCCCATCTGTTCACCGAGGAGACGGGCATCAGCCTGCGCAACTTTTATTCGCAGAAGCGGCTGCAAAAAATCATCGAGCTGATGAAATCGCGGACGTGCAGCATTACCGAGATCGCCTCGACCATGCAGTATCAATCCATCCACTCCTTCAGCCGGGCGTTCAAGAAAGCGGTCGGCTTATCCCCCACCGAATACATCCGCCTCTACGTCAAGGACGAACGGGATCAGGCTTGACGATGGCGCGCCTCCGCCCCTTTCGCGCATGCCGAGGGGGCTTTTCTTTGCCGGTTGTCCCGTTCCGTACCGAGCCGGCGATCTAAAAAAGAGACAACAGTTTTAAGCATGTATGGTTAAATACAGCCCACCCCCGTTCAGGTAAAATCGCCTTAGCAGCGCAAGTTAAGCGAAGGAGAGGGGATGGGTATGACAACCGGTAAACGATTGGCCTCGATCGCAGTGGCAGGAAGCCTGGTCGCCGCATTGGCGGCCTGCAGCGGCGGCAACGCCGGGAAGGACGACGCGTCCGGCCCCGGCCAAGCGCCGGCAAACGGGAACGCCGGCGGGACGGATGCGCCGCCGAAAGCCGTCACCTTGAATTTCTGGACCATCTCGCTCAGTCCGAACTTCGACGACTACATCAACGAACGGATCAAGACGTACCAGGACGCGCATCCGGGCATTACCGTCAAATGGACCGATCTGCCTTACGGCTCCATGGAGAACAAGCTGCTGACCTCCATCGCCGGCGGCAACTCCCCGGACGTCGTCAATCTGAACACCGGCATGACGCTGACGCTCGCCGCGAAGAACGCGCTCGTCGATCTGAACAAGGAAGCGACGGAGGAGCAGCGCGCGATCTATTTCCCCGACCTGTACGATTCCACCAAGCTCGGCGACAGCGCGTACGCGTTCCCGTGGTACTTCGGCTTATCCGTGTTCATGTACAACAAGCAAATCTACGAGGCGGCGGGACTCGACCCGAACAAGCCGCCCGTCACGCTGGACGAATTGAAGCAGCAGGCGGTGCAAATCAAGCAGAAGACCGGCAAATACGGCTTCACGCTCGTCTCCAATCCGCCGGCGGACCTGTACTTCGCGGGCGTGCCGATGATCAGCGAGGACAAGAAGACGATCAT
The DNA here is from genome assembly GCF_900113915.1 of Paenibacillus sp. UNC496MF. Lineage (NCBI taxonomy): Bacteria > Bacillati > Bacillota > Bacilli > Caryophanales > Paenibacillaceae > Paenibacillus > Paenibacillus sp. UNC496MF. The sequence goes on along the minus strand of NZ_FORE01000013.1, from coordinate 258,684 downwards.
CCTGAACACGCCCGAAGCGCTGGCATGGGCGAAGTGGAACAAGGCGCTGTACGACGAAGGCGTCATTCCGAAGGACAGCGTGGGGGCCGACGCCAACTACGCGACCGACAAGTACCAGGCCGGTCAGATCGCGACGCTGACGACCGGCGCGAATTTCCTGAACCGCGTCAAGCAGAACGCGAAGGACGTGTTCGACAACACGCTCGTGGCCAAGATGCCGGCGAAGAAGGAAGGCGGCAATTACCAGGCCAGCCTGATGGACGTCGTCGTGCCGACGATGAGCAAGAACCATAAGGAAGCGATCGACTTCGCCAACTACATCACGAACGACGAATCCCAACTGGCCTTTTGCAAGATCGTCAACATCCTGCCGTCCACGAAGAAGGCGGCCGCCGATCCGTTCTTCACGCAGGGCGGCGACGATCCGGAGTCCAAGGCGAAGGTGATGGCCGCTTCGATGGTCGGGCAGGCGAAGGACTTCACGCTCGGCATCAAGGACGAGTCGAAGGTGCTCGATCCGCTGTGGAAGGGCTGGACCAAGATGATGCTGGGCCAGCAGTCGCCGGAGGACATGCTGAAGCAGGCCGAGCAGGAGATGCAGAAGCAGCTCGATGCCGTGAACGCGGACAATTAAGGCGGCGACGCCGCGGGGGAAGGCGCGCGCTTCTCCTCCCGGGCGCCCGGCGTTAAGGGGGTTTCATCGTGGCATCGTCGTTATCCAAACAGCAGCGGCGGCGGGCCGGGTTCGCTTATCTGATGATCGCGCCCGGCGTCCTGCTGCTCGTCGTCTTTACCTTCTACCCGATCGTGTACGGCCTTCCGCTCGCGTTCACGAATTATTCGGCGCTCGACGCGACGAAGTGGGTCGGGCTGAGCAATTTCCGGCGCGCGTTCGCCGATCCGGACTTCTACACGGCGCTCCGCAATTCGCTGCTGTACGTCGTCGTCGTGCCGGTGATCCAGCTGCTCGCGATTCTGATGGCCGTGCTGGTCAATACGAAGCTGAAATTCGTCGGGTTTTTCCGGGCGGCGTATTTCGTGCCGGTCGTCACGTCCATGGTCGCGGCGGCGATCGCGTGGAAGTGGATGTACGAAGAGCAGGGCATTCTGAATTATATCCTGCGCAGCCTCGGGCTCGTTCGCCACGACATCGCGTTCATGGTGGAGCCGAAGCTGGCGCTGGCCGGCGTCATGCTCGTGACGATCTGGAAGGGCCTCGGCTATTACATGATGATCTACCTGGCCGGCCTGCAGTCCATTCCGGGCGAGCTGCAGGAGGCGGCCCGAATCGACGGCGCGAACCGCTGGCAGGTCGTCCGCCGGATCACGATTCCGCTGCTCATGCCGTTCGTGCTGCTCTGCTCGCTGCTCTCGGTCATGGGCGCGATCCGGGTGTTCGACGAAATCTTCGTCATGCACGGGCCGAAGGGAGATCCGATCAATTCCACGCTGGTCGCGAGCGTGTATACGTACAAGGTGGCGTTCCAGGATTTCGACTTCGGCTACGCCGCGGCCATCGGGCTCGTCGTCGCCGTGATCATTCTGGCGTTCTCCCTGGTCCTGTTCCGGTACACGCGGAAGGGAGGCTTGACCTATTATGAGTAACGGCGCTTCGGGGCGCGGAGGCGCAAGCGCGCGTTCGCGGCGGCCGGCCGGCATCGGGCTCAAGAAGGCCGCGTCCGCGATCGTCCTGTACGGGCTGCTGCTCGCCGTCGCGCTCGTCTGCTTGGGTCCGTTCCTATGGCTGCTGTCGACCTCGCTCAAGGTGAACGCGAACGTGTATGCCTTCCCGCCCCAGTTGATTCCGCGGCCGATCAATTTTCAAAATTTCGCCGACGTGTTCCGCATCATGCCGCTCTGGACGTACATCAAGAACACCGTGTTCATGACGCTGCTCGGCGTCGGGCTGAACGTCGTCATCTGCACGATGACCGCTTACCCGCTGGCGCGCATCGCCTTCCCGGCGCGAAGCGTCGTGTTCTACGCCATCGTCAGCACCATGATTCTCCCGAACGCGGCCGGCATGATCGTCAATTTCATCATCATTCAGAAGCTGCACCTGTACAATACGCTCCTGGGCGTCGTGCTCCCGTCGGCGGTCAGCGTGTTCAATATCTTCCTGCTGCGGCAGGCGTTCATCACCATTCCGAACGACATCGAGCATTCCGGCCGCATCGACGGCGCGAGCGAATTCCGCATTTTCTGGACCCTGATGGTTCCGATGGTCCGATCCGCGGTCGCGACGGTCGTCATCTTCGACTTCATGGCGTTCTGGAACAGCATGATCTGGCCGATCATCGTCCTGGACGACAAGGAGAAATACCCGCTCGCCGCGGCGCTGCAATATTTGCAGGGCAACCTGTCCTATAATTTCCCGTACATCGCGGCCGGCACGATCATATCCGTGATTCCGATCCTGATCATCTTCCTTGTCCTGCAGAAGCAGTTCATCAACGGCATGGTCGGAGCGGTCAAAGGATAGCGGCAAGCTGTAGAATCAAGGCAGTCAAGGGAAAGAGGCAATACGCGGGAACCATATTCGAACGAAACGAGGGATAACCATGACGACGCGCAAACTCTTGCTGGCCTTATCGGCCGGGCTGCTCGGCGCAAGCACCGCCTATGCGGCCCAAACGACGGTTCCGGTCGCTTCGCTGAAGCCGGCCGTCCATCTCGAGAAGCCGCAGCTGACGGCGACGGGCGGCAAGCTCCTGCTCAGCGATTCGCCGGAAACCTTCTCGGCGGCCGGGGCGTTCTACCGGGACGCGGCCGAAGGCGAATTCCGCGTATTCTGGCATCACCAGAACGCGTCGGCGCAGCCCGTGGAGGTCGGGGTCGCGATCACGAACACGTCCGCGGCGCCGGTGAAGCTGTCGACCAAGGGCGTTGGCATCGCCGCGAACGTGTACGTGGACGTCGCCGGTCAGGACGCGCTTGTCGGCTTCATGCGGACGCAGAACGCGCTGACGCCGGCGGCGACGCTCGCGCCGGGCGAGAGCTATTATTTGACGGCGCCGACGGCGCCCGGCATCACGAACAGCGGCATCGTTCAATTCGTCGCGGCCTCGGCGGCCGGCGGCGCGCCCGCGCAGGTCACGGCGACCGTGCTGAGCTTCGCCGAGAAGCCCGTCCATCCGGAGCAAGTCGCGGTCCTTCCCGAAGATTCGCATACGCGGGGGACGTTTCCGCATTTCGACCGGACCGGGACCATCCGGTACGACACGTCGCTCGGCAACGCCTACCTGCGCATCGATTCCGCCGCTCACGGGCAATGGAGCGACGCCCTGCCCGGCGAATACGAGGACGGCTACGACGCGGTGGACGGCGGCAAGACGGTCGTCAATAACGGCAACTACGGCGTATTCTACCGCCTGTCCGCCGAGATCGCCAACAGCTTCCATCATCCCCGCACCGTAGGCCTGTACCTCAATCCGTCGGGCGGCTACGGCCATTACGCGGTCAAATGGAACAAGACGATCTACCAATCCGAGTACCTCACGTACGAGAACGCCTGGAACATCGCGAACTTGAAGCTGAACCCGAACGGCGGCTCGTACAAGGCCGAGATGAGCCTGACCGGCGGGGCGGCCGGGCCGCAGGTCGTCTATTTCACGAATCAAGCGAAATGAAGCTAGGAGGCTTGCCCGATGACCGAAGAGCTGCATGCCGATCTCGTCATTATCGGCGGCGGGACCGGCGGCTGCGCGGCCGCGCTGGCCGCCGCCAAAATGGGGTTGACGGTGATCATGACGGAAGAAACGCCATGGATCGGCGGCCAATTGACGAGTCAGGCCGTGCCGCCCGATGAACACCCGTGGATCGAACAGTTCGGCTGCACGAGGAGCTACCGCCGGTTCCGCGACGGCGTGCGGCAGTATTACCGCGATTATTTTCCGCTCACGCCCGAAGCCCGGGCGAACGTGCAGCTCAATCCGGGCAACGGCTGGGTGAGCCGGCTGTGCCATGAGCCGCGCGCGGCGCTCGCCGTGCTGCGCAACCTGCTGGCTCCGTACGTGCATAGCGGCCGCGTGACGATTCTGGACCGCTGCCGCGCCGAGTCGGCCCGGACCGCCGGGGACGACGTCGCGTCGGTCACGGTGCGCGGCGGCGGCCGGCAGGAACGCGCGGAGCTGGTCGCCCCGTACTTCCTCGACGCGACCGAATGCGGCGACCTGCTGCCGCTGGCCGGAGTCGAATACGAGACGGGCGCGGAATCGCAGCGCCAGACCGGCGAACCCCACGCCTTGGAAGGCGATCCGCAGCCGGCGGACATGCAGGCGTTCACGTACTGCTTCGCCATGGACTATCTCGAGGGCGAAGACCACACGATCGCCAAGCCCGGCCAGTATGCGTTCTGGCGGGACTACCGCGCGGATTTCTGGCCGGACCGGCAGCTCAGCTGGACCGGCGTCAAGCCCGCGACGCTGGAGCCCGTCCGCTACGACCTGTTTCCGGATAAGGCCTGGATGTCGCTGTTCGGCTACCGGCGAATCGTCGACCGGGGTAATTTTGCCCCCGGCACCTATCGCGGCGACATCACCCTCGTGAACTGGCCGCAGAACGATTACTGGCTCGGCTCCGTCATCGACGTCGGCGAAGCGGAGAAGGCGCGCCATCTGGAGGCCGCGAAGCAACTGAGCCTGTCGCTGCTGTATTGGATGCAGACGGAGGCGCCGCGGCCGGACGGCAAGCAGGGTTACCCGGGCTTGCGCCTGCGGAAGGACGTCGTCGGCACCGCGGACGGGCTCGCGATGGCGCCGTACATCCGGGAATCGCGCCGTATCAAGGCCGAATTCACGGTCGTGGAGCAGCATCTGAGCACGGAATGCCGCGGCACGGAGGAGGCGGAGCCTTTCCTCGATTCCGTCGGCCTCGGCTGCTACCGGATCGATCTTCACCCGAGCACGGGGCTGCGCCATTACATCGACATCTCCAGCCTGCCGTTCCAGATTCCGCTCGGCAGCCTGATTCCCGTGCGCGTCGGCAATCTGCTGCCCGCCTGCAAGAACATCGGCGTCACCCATATTACGAACGGCTGCTACCGGCTTCATCCCGTCGAATGGAACATCGGGGAGGCCGCGGGCTATCTGGCGGCGTTCTGCTTGCGGCGCGGCAAGCGTCCCCGGGAGGTGCGGAACCGTCCGGAGCTGCTCGGGGAGTTTCAGCAGCTGCTGTCGCGGGAAGGCATCGAGCTCGCCTGGCCGGAGTCGCATCCGGTCTAGCCCGCCGAAATCACGAGAATCGAGGTGTCAGGCATGACGAACAAGCTGCGGATCGGCGTCATCGGCGCCGGATCCATCTCGGACCAGCATCTGAACGCGTACCGGCGCAACCCGCGCGCGGAGCTCGCCGCCGTGTGCGACAAGAACGCGGGCCGTGCGCGGGAGAAGGCGGAGAAGCACGGCGTCCCGCGCGCGTATGCGGACTACCGCGAATTGCTGGCGAATCCCGGAATCGACGCGGTCAGCATCTGTACCTGGAACGATTCCCACGCGGAGATCAGCATCGCCGCGCTGGAAGCGGGCAAGCATGTCCTGTGCGAGAAGCCGCTGTGCAAAACGGTCGAAGAAGCGCTGCGCGTGGAACAAGCGGTCAAGCGCAGCGGGAAAACGCTGCAGGTCGGCTTCGTCCGGCGCTACGGCGCCAACACGCGGATCGTGAAGGCCATGGCGGACGGCGGGGAATTCGGCGAGCTGTATTACGCCAAGGCCTCGTGCATCCGGCGCCTGGGCAATCCCGGCGGTTGGTTCGCGGACAAGCAGCGCTCCGGCGGCGGCCCGCTGATCGACGTGGGCGTTCACGTCATCGATCTGTGCTGGTATTTGATGGGCCGTCCCAAGGCGAAGTCGGTCAGCGGCAATACGTACGCGAAGCTGGGCAACCGCGCCAACGTGCAAAACCTTGCCTATTACAAGTCGTCGGACTACGATCCGGCGCTGAACACGGTGGAGGACCTGGCCAACGCGCTCATTCGGTTCGAGAACGGCGCCTCGCTGCTGGTCGACGTCAGCTTCGCGCTGCATGCCAAGGAAGACGAGCTGTCGGTGAAGCTGTACGGGGAGAAAGGCGGCGTCGAGCTGGAGCCGAAGCTGACGTTCGTGACGGAGCGCTGCGACACGATCTTGAACATGACGCCCCAGATCGATCATTCGTCGTTCGACTTCGCTTCCGGGTTCCGGGACGAGATCGATCATTTCGTCGAGGCGTGCCGCGGCGGCGAACCGACGTTAAGCCCGGTCGAGGACGGCGTGGAGATGATGAAGATCCTGTGCGGCATCTATGAATCCGCCGAGAAGGGGGAGGAAATCCGGCTATAACGGATGCGGATATGAAAACAATCGGGTTTGTGGACGATTATCTGGACGAGTGGCATGCCAACCGGTACCCGGCGTGGATCGAGGAAGCCTCCGGCGGCCGGCTGAAGGTCGCGTACGCGTACGGCCGAAGGGACGCGGACCGCGGCCTCTCCAACGCGGCGTGGTGCGAGAAGAACGGCATCGCGCTGCTGACCTCCATCGAAGAAGTGGCGGACAAATGCGACGGGTTGGTCGTGCTCGCGCCGGACCATCCGGAGCTTCACGAGGAGCTGGCCCTGCCGTGCCTGCGCTCGGGCAAGCCGACGTACGTCGACAAGACGTTCGCCCCCGACCGCCGGACGGCGGAGGCGCTGTTCGAAGCCGCCCGCGCGCACGGGACGCCCGTCTATTCGGCGTCCGCGCTGCGGTTCGCGGCGGAATACGCCGAGGCCGACAAGACGGACATCGAAGTCCTATGCAGCGTCGGGCCGGGGGATTACGGCAATTACGCGGTTCATCAGCTCGAGCCGATCGTGGCGCTCATGGGCCGCGACGCGACGCGTCTCATGTACATCGGCACGCCGGATGCGCCGGCGCTGCTCATCACGTTCGCGGACGGGAGGCAGGCCACGGTCCACCAGCTCGGGCGGGACTGCCCGTTCGGCATCGCCGTGAGGCGCGCTTCGGGCGGCACGAAGGTGTTGAAGCCCGAATCGGACTATTTTCGAGCCTTCATCCGGCAGCTGGTCGCGTTCTTCGAGACCGGCGCGCCTGGAGTGGAGCCGGCCGACACGATCGCGATCGTGACCCTGCTCGAATACGGCCGGATCGCCGCCCGGACGCCGTACGAATGGGTCGAGCTGCCGGTGTCCGGGTAGCTTCGCGGTTCCGCGGCGCACTGCCGGATCGCTCGATCCGATGCCGCTGCGAGACGGCGTTCGAAGCCGCGGTTACAGGTCGCGGGCAGAATACGCATAACGTTCAGGGCTCCCCCGTCGGGGGAGCCCTTTGCGCTGCGCGCGGCGGCTTCCGGCTTCTACTCCACGATCGCTTCCGCCTCGATCTCCACGAGCAGCCGCGGATCGATCAACGCCCGGACCTCCACCATCGTCGCCGCCGGGCGGATGTCTTTAAAGAACTCCCCGTGCGCGCGGCCGATCTCCTCCCATTGCGAAATATCCGTCACGAACATCCGCGTGCGCACGACATGGCTCATGTCGGCGCCCAGCTCGCGGAGCGCCCGCTCGATCGTCTGCAGGGCGAATTTGGTCTGTTCGTACGGGCTGCCTTCGCCGACGACCTCGCCGTCCTTCATCGCGGTCGTGCCCGCCACTTCGATCCGCCCGCCGACGCGCACGGCGCGGCAGTAGCCGACGACCGGTTCCCAGGGCGAGCCGGTGAATACTTGACGTTTGTGCATACGATTCACTCCGTTTCATTTCGATACTTGCGTTCGGTGTATATTATACGGGGCGCGCATGCGCTTTTGAAGACCCCTTGCCGTCGTCGCCGTATTTTGGTAAATTAGGTATTGGCTAATATATTTAGGCGTTGACTAAATGACTTGTCCGACGAAAAAGGGAGGTTGGCTGCCATGCTCGCATGGATGCTGCGTCAAATCATGGCGGAGCGGGGCATTTGGTCCGGCGCCGCGCTGGCCCGGCTGCTGAAGGAGAAGGCGGGCTACGAGCTGTCCGCGCCGTCGATCAGCGCGCTCCTGAACGCGCCGCCGAAGCAGATGAAGGCGGAGACGATGGATGCCTTGTGCACGGCGCTGTCCTGCACGCCCGGTGACTTGTGGATCCACACGCCGTCGTATACGAAGGGAGCCTGACGGCCTGGCGTCGGATGCGGTACGGGGCAGATTGATAGCAGGACTGAAAGCAGAACGAAAGCAGAATGAGGCAAACCGGAGCAGAACGAAGTAGTACGAAAGCAGAATGAGGCACAACGAAGCAGGTCGAGAGTAGAATGGACATTGCACGGAAACGGGCAAAGGATCGCAAGGAAAGGAAGCGAGACGATGGCGGAAAAAACGATTCTCCCGTTCGGCGATCCCATCCTTCGGAAGATCGCGCGTCCGGTCGACGGTCTGGGGCCCCGCGTCCTCAAGCTGCTGGACGACATGCGGGATACGCTGTACGCCGCGGAGGGCCGCGCCGGGCTGGCCGCGCCGCAGATCGGCATTTTGCGCCGGGTCGCCGTCTTGGATTGCGGGGACGGGCTGATCGAGCTCATCAACCCGGAGATTCTCGAAGCGTCCGGCGAGCAGACGGGCGCGGAAGCGTGCCTGTCGTATCCCGGCTACCGCGGGCTCGTAACGCGGGCGTACGCCGTGAAGGTCCGTACGCTGACCCGCGCGGGCGAGACGGTCGTGCTGGAGGCGGAGGGCTATCCCGCGGTGTGCATGCAACACGAGATCGACCATCTGAACGGCGTGCTGTTCATCGACCATGTGCGGGAGCCGTTATTGGTGCACGAAACGACGGGGCACCGGGTTCGCGTGCTGGACGTGCAGCGTTTGACGCGGGGCTAGCGGAGGAACGGCCGGCCCGCAGCCGAGATGGCGGCGAGGGCAAACAGAGCGAGCCGGAGCGGCGCGTCGTTTCGGCGTGCGGCGTCCGGTTCGTGGCGCCTTCGTTCCCGTCCGTCTCCCGGCGGACCGGTTGCCCGATTATAAATGGTGGCGGCCACAGGAGCCGCTATTTTGCTTGAGTCGCCGATTCGGCGATTGAGCGGCCACGGGTTCCGCTATTCACCGATAATCGGACCTTATAGCGCCCATCCCCCGGCTCGCCCACCGGCCGGCGCCTCTCGCCCCCGCCCCAATAAAAAACGCATCTCCACGGGGGGAGATGCGTTTTTCCATTTGCTTCGCTAGCGCAGCAAGTGATACGGCACCGTCGCAACGACGACGTCCTTCTGGTTGAACAGGTAGGCGCGCAGCAGCAGGCTGGATTGGTTATGCAGGAAGTTGTGCCACCACTGCTTCGTGATGAACTGCGGGATGAGCACCGTGATGTGGTCCGACTCCTGCGTCTTCCATTCGACGGTTTCGATGAAGCGGATCAGCGGCCGGATGAAGCTGCGGTAGCTGGACCGCAGGACGATCAGGCGCACGCCGGGGTTCCATTCCTCCCACTTCTTCTCCATCCGCTCGATCTCGTCCTCGTCGAAGCCGACGTAGACCGCCACGACGTTGTCCGTCAGCGACTTCGCGTAGCTGATGGACTGCAGCACGACCTTGGTAATGCCGGCGACGGGCACGACGATGGTGCTGCCCTTGATGACGGGCTTCTCCTTCTTGATGTCGACCCGGAGTTCGTCGGCGGTATTCATATAATGCCGGTGGATTTTGAAGAAGACGAAGATGACGATCGGCAGGAAGATGAAGACCATCCAGATCTGCGAGAACTTCGTGAAGATGAAAATCAGCGTGATGACGAGCGTCGTGAGCATCCCGATCGTGTTGACGACCAGGCCGAACACCCAATTGGCCGGCTTCAGCCGGATCCAGCGGATCATCATGCCGAGCTGGGACAGGGTGAACGGGATGAACACGCCGACCGCGTACAGCGGGATCAAATTCTCCGTATCCCCGTGGAACACGATGACGAGCACCGCCGAGAAGATGCCGAGAAAGATGATGCCGTTCGAGAAGCCGAGCCGGTCGCCGCGCACCATGAAGGCGTTCGGCATGTATTTGTCCTTCGCGAGCATGAAGGCGAGCAGCGGGAAGGCGGAATACGCGGTATTCGCGGCCAGGAACAGGATCAGCGCCGTGATGCCCTGGATCGCGTAATACAGGACCCCGCGCCCGAAGGTGGCGTTGGCGATCTGCGAGACGACGGTTTCCTTCGGATTCGGCACGATGCCGTTCCAATAGGCAAGCAGGCTGATGCCGATGAACATCGCGCCGAGGATGGTGCCCATCATCATGAGCGTGATCGCGGCGTTGCGTTCGGCCGGCTTCTTGAAGTTCGGAATGGCGTTGGACACGGCTTCGACGCCCGTCAGCGCGGAACAGCCCGAGCTGAACGCCTTCAGCAGCATGAACAGGCTGATGTTGGAGACCGCCGCCCCAAGCTCCGGAATGCTGCCGTTCGCGCCGTGGATGATGACTTTAATGACGCCCGCGATAATGAGCACGAAGACGGCGGCGACGAACAGATAGACGGGATAGGCGAGCACGGACGCGGACTCCCCGATGCCGCGCAGGTTCATGACCGTCAGGAACACGATCATGATGAGCGCGATGACGACCCGGTAATCGTGCAGCGCCGGAAACGCCGACGTGATCGCGTCCGTGCCGGCCGACGAGCTGACCGCGACGGTCAGAATGTAGTCGACCAGCAGCGAGCCGCCGGCGAGCAAGCCGGTCGAGATCCCGAGGTTGTCTTTGGCCACGATGTAGGCGCCGCCGCCCTTGGGATACGCGTAGATGGTTTGGCGGTACGAGAGAATGAGGATGAGCAGGAGCCCCAGGACGGCGATGGAAATCGGAATCGAATACCAGACCGCCGCGAAGCCCGCGGCCACCAGCACGAGCAGGATCTGCTCCGTACCGTAGGCGACCGACGAGAGCGCGTCGGAGGAGAGCACGGCAAGCGCCTTCAGCTTGCTCAGCTTCTCTCCCTCGAGTTCGGCGCTCTTCATCGGCCGGCCAATCAACAATCGTTTGAATCGGCTAATCATGAATGGGACCTCTTTTCTCTCCGCATAAGGTAATCTTTGTCTGCGTTTAGAATTCGCTTTTAGGGTAACCGCAATGACCAGAATTCATTATAGCAGAAATAGAGCCGGTTAAAAGATGTCGGCCGGAATTAAAAGAGAGCGCTTGAACCGCCCCGTCCGGATGGTATACTTGGAAGAAAACCGCCGCCGCAACACGGCGCGCGCACGCGATAACAGGAGGAGAACCATGCCGACGGCAATCAAATGGGACGGCCACACGCACACGAAATTTTGTTACCACGGAAGCCCCGACGAATCGGAGGCCTACGTCGACCGCGCGCTCGCGCTCGGCTTCGACCGGTACACGATCAGCGAGCACCCGCCGCTGCCCGCGGAATGGATCCCGGACGCGCCGCTCATGAAGGAGCTGGCCATGCCGGCCGGGGAGCTGCCGGCTTATATGGATTACGTAACTTCCATTAAACAGAAGTATGCGGGCCGAATCGACGTCGCCATCGGCCTCGAGCTGGACTATTTGCAAGGGGCGCTGCCGTTCACGGAAGCGATCGTCGACCGGTACCTGGACAAGCTCGAGGACGTCGTCTACTCCGTGCATTACCTGCCGGGCCGGGGCGGCATGCGCTGCATCGACTTCACGCCGGACGATTTCGCGGCGAACCTGCTGTCCTACTACGGCACGATGGAGAAGGTCGTCGACGAATACTATGACCACGTGGAAGCCGCGATCGCCTGGGCGGCGAAGCTGCCGATGCGCAAGCGGATCGGGCATATCAACCTGATCGAGAAATTCGCGCAGAAGCTGCCGCCGATCGACGAGGCGCAGCTCGAGCGCAGGCTGACCGCGATTCTGCCGAAGCTCGAGGAAGGCGGCGTCGGCATCGACGTCAACACCGCGGGGCTGCGGGTGCCGACGTGCGGCAAGGCTTACGTGCCGGCCTGGTTCCTGCGCGCCTGCGCGGAGCGGGGCATCCCGCTCGTCTATGGCTCCGATTCGCACAAGCCGGAGCATGTCGGGTTCGGCTACGATTGGTTCGCGGCGAACCTGCCGGGCGAACGATAGCGTCCCGCGGTATGCGCGGCGGCAGCCTTCCTGCCGCCGCTGGGCTTTATTTTTTCGCGCGGGGCGCATGCCGGACGCCCCGCGCGTATAGATAAGACAAAGGGGCGCCCGCGGAGACGGGACAGCCCCGGAACCGACGACAGAAGGAATGAGGCGGATGGCAACGACCGTACAGCAAGTATACGACCCCAGCATTTGGCACATCAGCTATTGGGAACTGACGATCCGCTTGGTCGCCGCGCTTGCGCTGGGCGGACTGGTCGGTCTGGAGCGCGAGCTCGGCGGTCATTCCGCGGGATTTCGGACGCATATTCTGGTCTGCGTGGGATCCGCCGCGATCGTGCTCTTATCCATCTACGGCTTTGCGGAATTTTCGACGGATCCCAACGTGCGGCTCGATCCGGCCCGGCTGGCGGCGCAGGTCATCAGCGGCATCGGCTTTCTCGGGGCGGGGACGATCCTGCGCACGGGCCTGACCGTGTCGGGACTGACGACGGCGGCGTCGCTCTGGGTCGTCGCGGCCATCGGCCTGACGGTCGGCGCGGGGTTCTACTACGGCTCGGCGGTGCTGACCGTGCTCGTGGTCGTCAGCCTGTTCGTCCTGAACAAGCTGGAGAAGAAATTTTCGCGGACGAAGCGAAAGCGAGACCTGGTGCTGCGCGTGAACAAGGATTCCGCCAGCCTGAGCAAGGTCGTCACGGAGCTGCACCGGCATGGCATCGGCATTAACAAGATTATCGTCGAGAACGAGGAAGCGGATACATGCGACGGCGATGACATGCTGATCGTCCGGCTGCAGCTGAAGCTCGGCCAGACGAAGCATTTCGAGGAAGTCATCGTATCGCTCGCGGCCATCGAAGGCGTCTTCGGCCTCGAAGCGGGCGTGGAATCGTTATAACGGCTTGCCGGGAGCGGCAGGCGGGGGAGAGGGGAAGCGAATGAAGAAATCGTTGTATTACCGCGGGGACGGCACGTTCACGATCGTGCAGTTCACGGATCTGCACTGGCAAAACGGCGAACCGGACGACATGCTGACCCGCATGCTGATGGAACGGGTGCTGGACGCGGAGTCGCCCGATCTGGTCGTCTTTACCGGCGACGTCATCTACAGCAAGGACTGCGTCGATCCGCGGCAGTCGTTCCGCGACGCGGTCCGAACCGTCGACCGAAGGGGCATCCCGTGGGCGGCGGTGTTCGGCAACCACGACACGGAGCATCTCGTCACGCGCGGCGAGCTCATGAACGTGCAGCTGGAGCATGCGCACTGCATCGCCGAGGCCGGACCGCAGGAGCTGAGCGGAGAAGGCAACGCCGTGCTGTTCGTGCACGATCCCGAGACGGGCCGGGCGGTCAACGCCCTGTACCTGTTCGACAGCGGCAGCTATTCCGAGCTGCCGCATATCGTGGGCTACCAATGGATCCAGCGCGACCAGATCGCATGGTACGCCGCGCGGTCCGCGGCCATCGCCGCGGCGAACGGCGGCGAGCCGCTGCCGTCGCTGGCGTTCTTCCATATTCCGCTGCCGGAGTACAAGCGGGTCTGGAAGAAGGAGCTGTGCTTCGGCAGCAAGCACGAAGGCGTGGCCTGCCCGCCGGTCAATTCCGGCCTGTACGCGGCCATGCTGGAGCTGGGCGACGTCGTCGGCACGTTCTGCGGGCACGACCACGTGAACGATTACTGGGGCGCGCTGAACGACATCCGGCTCTGCTACGGCCGGGCGACGGGCTACCAGACGTACGGGCGGGAAGGCTTCCCGCGCGGCGCGCGCGTCATCAAGCTGCAGCGGGACGAGCGGGATTTCGCGACGTACGTGCGGCTGGACGACGGGACCGTGATCCTGGAGCCGAAGGAGCATTATCCGAAAGGCATGGATAACTAGCGGCGACGAGGCGCGCGCAGGCGGACGCCGCATGCATTCGTAGCCGAAACGTAAGGAATTGTTAATGATTCCGATACGCGGCCGTAAGACCGGCATCTTATCCTCGTAGTTGCAGGACACATTGACGAGGAGAGATGACAGATGAACAAAAGCTTGAAGCGGGCGATCGCGCCCGCGCTGGCACTGGCGGTCATGGTACCGGCCATGGCTTACGCGGCGGCCATGAACGGGGATTCGGGCATGACGGCGAAGGTCGATTACAGCCGCGTAACCGTGATGAAGAAGGACGGGCATGAGCTCGTGCCGCTCCGGCAAATCGCCATGTCGCTCGGGTACAGCGTGGATTGGACGAAGCAGGCCGTCATGCTGACGCGAACGGGCATGATGGGCATGGGCATGCAGCATTCGGACATGAAGGACATGAACGACATGACCGACACGTCCGATATGAGCGAGATGACCGACATGCCGGGGATGAAGCCGCAGCCGTACACGGTGACGCTGATGCCGGGCAGCACGCGCGTCACGGCCGGCATGGCCGCGAAGACGGCCGATTACGCGCCCGTCGTCATTATGGGCAAGACATACGTCACCAAGCCGTTGGTCGAAACGTTTTTGGCCATGACGCCTTAGCCCTTCGGCGCGTCTTGGCCGGGGTAAACCGAGCGTCGGCCTGACGGGCGCGGACGAAGCGCGGAAATGTCGACGAAGCGCCATCGCGCGAATCGGCGGCGCGCGGGTTAAACGAAGCAAGACCGCCACCTAACGAAAGCGCCGGACGACCGTCTCCGCGGAGGCGAGGTTGTCCGGCGCTCTTCGTTTATGCTACGCTTAGATGGACGCGCGAACAAGGAGCATGGGAATGAAACAAGTGCTGGTTACGGGATACAAAGCCTCCGAGCTGGGCATTTTCTCCGATAAGCACCCCGGCGTGGGCGTTATCAAGAAGGCGCTCAAGCAGCGGCTGCGGGCGCTCGCCGAAGAAGGGCTGGAATGGGTGATCGTGAGCGGGCAATGGGGTGTTGAGCTGTGGGCTGCAGAGGTCGCGCTGGAGCTTAGAGCTGAATATGAATCGTTGCGCCTGGCCGTCATTACGCCGTTTTTGGAACAGGACGAGAATTGGAGCGAGCCGAAGAAAGCGGCCTATGCGTCCATTCTTGGGCAAGCGGACTACGTGAACAGCGTGTCCAAACAGAAATACGCGGGTCCTTGGCAATTCAAGGCGCGCGACCGGTTCCTGCTGGACAACACGGAGGGGCTGCTGCTCATCTACGACGAGGAGCAGGAGGGCTCGCCGCGGTTTCTGCTCGAGCTCGCGCGCAAGCATGCCGAAGTGACCCCGGATTACGGCATCATCGTCCTGAACGGGGAGGACCTGCAGAACGCCGCCGAGGAAGATCGGTTCTACGACTACGAATAAAAGGAGAGTGCAGCTATGCCTCAATTGATCATGCGGGGCGTCGATCTCGCGGAAGTCATGAAAATCAGCACGGCGCTCGTCGAGGAATTGGCGCAGATTTGCCGGTGCGGCAAGGACAACTTCACGCTCGACGTCCTGAACGCGACGTCGGTCTCGGAAGGCGCGATCGTGCCGACCTTTCCGTTCGTCGAGGTGGCCTGGTTCGACCGCGGCCGGGAGGTGCAGGACGCGGTCGCGACCGCGATCACGAACCATCTCCTGACGACGGGCATCCCCGAGGTCGAGGTCGCCTTCAAGGTGTACCGGGAGACGCATTATTACGCCAACGGCCAGCCGTTCATGGTCAAGGCCGGCCCTCCGGTGTTCGACTGATCCGCTGACGGCGGAAGAGGCGGGGCGACACGCCCTGCTCCCGCTTGAACAGCGTGCTGAACTGCGCGTCGCTCGAGAAGCCGCAGGCTTCCGCGATGGCCGTGACGGTAAGCGCGCTATGCTGCAGCAGATGGCTTGCCCGCTGGATGCGCCGGTTCAGCAGGTAAGCGATCGGCGAGCGGCCGAACTTCCGCTTGAACAAATGACGGAAATGATGATAGCTGTACCCCGACATCGCCGCGAGCTCCTCGACGGTGATTTTTTCGTTGTAATGCTCGTCGATGAACGCGCGCGCGTACTGCAGATGGTCGTTCGCTTCTTTGGATGCGGCGACGTCGGATTTCCGCTTGTGCTCGATGACGATGAGGCCGAGCAAATAATTGAGCTTGTCCGGGTAATACGGCCGCTGCTCCTGCATTTCTTGCAGCATCGCGCGCAGCAGCTTCTCCACGGGCCGGTCGGCCCCGTCCTCGTGCAAGCCCTCCCGCAGCGCCCCGTCGGTGCCGGTCAGCCGGAAGCCGACGCAGACGACCTCGGTATCCGCGAGCCGCCGCTCGTCGTGCAGCGTCCCCGCGGCCATGACGGCGTAGGTGCCGGGCGCATAAGCATGCGTATCGTCCAGAATCCGGGTCGTGCCGCCGCCCATGCCGTAATAGACGAGCTCGCAGCACGAATGCGCGTGCATCGGCATGTAGGTGCCTGTCTGCCGGACCGCCTGAAACAGGAACTCCATTTGCGCGTGCATCGGGCGCCTCCCCCTTCGTTATAGCCACATCATGCAAACAATCAGCCATTTCGTAAAGCCGCGGCCGCCCGCGTTCGGTGTAGAATAACCATGACAACACGATACGCCTCGTACGGCATAACCAAATCATATAAGAATACCGGCGGATCGGCAAGCAGGACGGAACGCTGCCCAAAACGCCCGAAAGGATGAACGGCCCATCATGGTTCACTACCCGGCAATCTCCGAACAGAAGCGGGTCCAGCGACTCGCGCACCCGCGGCGCAAGGTCCGCATGGTGCTCGACACGGACACCTATAACGAAATCGACGACCAGTTCGCCGTCATCTACGCGCTGAAGTCGCCGGAAGCCGTCGCGGTCGAGGCGTTCTACGCCGCGCCGTTCTTCAACGAGCTGTCGACCGGCCCGAAGGACGGCATGGAGAAGAGCTACAACGAGCTGCGCCGCATCGCCGGCATCGTGCCGGAAATGGCCGGCATTCCGATTCACCGCGGCTCCGAAAGCTACCTGCCCGGCGCGGACGAGCCGGTCGACAGCGAAGCGGCGCGCGATCTCGTGGCGCGGGCGATGGCCTCGTCCGAGGACGACCCGCTCTACGTGCTCGCGATCGGCGCGATCACGAACGTCGCGTCCGCCATTCTGATGGAACCGCGGATCATCGAGCGGATCGTGGTGATCTGGCTGGGCGGCCATGCCCTGCATTGGCCGGACACGCGGGAATTCAACCTGTACCAGGACGTGCCGGCCGCCCGCGTCGTGCTGGACAGCGGCGTGCCGCTCGTGCTCATCCCGTGCATGGGCGTGACCACCCACCTGCGGACGACGCTGGCCGAGATCGAAGCGTACGTGAAGGACAAGGGCCCGATCGGCCGGTACTTGTACGAGACCTACCGGAACTGCAGTCCGGATCATGTCGGCTATTCCCGCGTGATCTGGGACATGACGACGGTGGCCTACCTGGTCAACGACGCATACCTGCCGAGCTCGCTCGTCCACAGCCCCGTGCTGTCGGACGACGGCCGCTGGAGCGTGGACAAGACGCGCCATTTGATCCGGTACGTGGATTACGTCGAACGCGACGGCGTGTTCAAGGATCTGTTCCGCAAGCTGGAAGGCTGACGCCGGTCCGCGAGGGCCGCGAACGCAGCGCGAAAAGACCGTTACGGCCGGAGGCTTCCCGGCGGCAACGGTCTTTTCTTTTTTTCGGAGCGGCCGGCTTCGAGACCGTGCATCGGAATCAAAGGCGCTTCTCAAGCTCGATTTCGTCGCGAATGGGACCACTTGTCGCCCCCTTTTTTTTCCGGGTCCGCATCCGCGCGGCCGCTATCGCGTATATACAGCATGCGAAACGCGAGAGGAGCGATGGGCGATGGCGGAATACGGACCGGACCGGTTGGCGGAAGCGAAGGAACGGATGCGCCGGCTGGAGAAGGCGCAGCGGCGGCAGGAGCAGCTGCGCGGCCGGCTGCGGGAGAAGGAGAAGCAGATCGTCGAGCTGGAAATGAAGCTGGAGGCGGAGCAGGCGGACGTGGAGAAGCTGACGCGGATGTCGCTCGCGAACCTGTTCCATACGCTGCTGCGCAGTAAGGAGGAGCAGCTCGAGCTGGAACGCCGGCAGGCGCTCGCCGCCGCGCTGAACCTGCAGGAGGCCAGGCAGGCGCAGGAGCGGCTGAAGGCCGATATCGTGGACGCCGGCGACGAGCTCGCGGCGTGCGCGAACGCGGAGGTCGAGTACGCCCGGCTGCTGGCCGAGAGGGAAGCGCTGCTGCGGACGTCCGCGTACGCCGCCGAGCTGGCCGAGATGGACGCGCAGATCGCCGACCGGTCGCTCGCGGCGAAGGAGCTGAAGGAAGCGCTGACGGCCGGCCGGCGCGTGATGACGTCGCTCGAGGACGCCTCGCACAGCCTCGAGAAAGCCGAAGGCTGGGGCAATTGGGACCTTTGGGGCGGCGGCGGGGTCATCAGCACGCACATGAAGCACGAGCACGTCGACGCCGCCAAGGCGTCCATGAACAATGCCAACCATCTGATGCGGAGCTTCCGCGACGAGCTCGCGGACCTGGACCGGACCATCGGCGTCGGGATCGACATCAGCGGCATGCTGAAGTTCGGGGATTATTGGTTCGACGGCCTCATTACGGACTGGATCGTGCAGAAACGGATCCAGGAAGCGCAGAACCAGACGCTGGGCGCGCTCGGCGAGGTGCGCGCCGTCGTGAACCGGCTGCAGTCGGAATTCGCGGCCGCGGATGCCGCCCTGCAGGGCAGCCGGACGAAGCGCGTCGCCTGGATCGAAGCGCAGCGGCCGTAGCGGCCGCGACGCCGTACCGGCGAGCCGGCCGCTGAGCGCCCGCCGACGCTCGAGAACGGCGCTTCGTGCTCCGTGCCGGCGCCTCATGCAGGCAAGCAGCAAAAAAGACTGTCCCGCGCGAAGCGGACAGTCTTTTTCGTGCGGCGCCGGGTCGGCCGGCGGCCGCCTCCGGTTAGAACCGGGCCAAGTACGCCTCCAGCGTCAAACCGAGCTTATGCACGTCCTTCGCGACGGCGACGCCGACGTAACGGACGTGCCACGGCTCGTACATATAGCCGGTCTCCTGCTCCTTGCCTTTCTCGAAGCGGATGATGAAGCCATACTCCGCGGCATGCTCCTTCAGCCACTTGCCTTCCTTCGTCTCGCCGTAGCTTTCCTCGAGGCCGTAATGGACGCTCGCGCTGGAGACGTCCATGGCGAGGCCGGTCTGATGCTCGCTTTGGCCGGGATGCGCGCTGAACGTGTTGGCCTCTTCCTCGCCGTGACTCTTCGCGTAGGCGTTGAAGATGGACTTCTGCGACGCGTACGACCGGTAGCCGGATACGGCCTTCAGCTCGACGCCGTCCTGCTCGGCGCCGGCGAACAACTTGCCGAGCGCTTCGGCGGCGACTTTGCGCATTTGCTGCTTCGGGCTGTCGCCGGAGAAGGAGAACTCGACGGGCGCCTTCTCGAGATCGGGCGGCACGTAGCCGGGATCGAGCTCGCGCTTCTTGTTGACGAGCACGAGCACGCTCGTCGGGTTCGTGACATAGGCGACGCCGCTTCGCGTTACCGTCGTGCGCGAGGCGGCGTTGTCGTACAGAAACTGCTGGAGCTCCGACCGGCCGGCGGCCGACGCGGGCTTTGCGGGCGGATTTCCCTTCGCCGGCGCCCCGGCGGTTTGGCCCGTGTCCGCATTCGGCTTCTCTCCGGAGCCCGGAGCGGCATCGTTGCCGGCGCCGGCACTGGCGGAATCGCCGAAGAAGCGGTCGTACGCGGGTTGCAATAAGGTCGTTTGGGTTGCTATGACGGCTGTCCCGAGCGCGATGCCGAGAACGACGACGGGAATCAGTGCGGATTTTCTCAAAGCGGTTCCTTGCCTCCCAGGTTTGCTGCAGCCCCGCTTGCCGCGGCAGGCGGGCGCTTCTATTTATCTAACGAATATTATAGGGGGATTTGTTGCGCTTGTACAACGCGGTCTCGGCGGATGGGCACCGAAAACGGCTCGAAAAGACGCGAACGATGCAAAAATTTGTCTATCGGCGCAGGGGCGCATGGTATAGAATGGAAGCCGATTCGACAAAAGCCGCGAAGCAGCGCGTCTCCGCCTACGTGAAGTCTTGGTCGCCGATGCTGGCCAAGGTCACCTACGGCATCGGCGGCCGGACGGTCGCGTCGGCCTCGTCGCCGCCGTGGACGGCGTCCGTCGATTTCGCGCCGTACAAGGGACGCGCGATCGACGTCGCCGTGCAGGCGTACGACGGCCGCGGCAAGCTCGTCACGACGCGGAAGGTGCGCGTCGCCATGAAATAGCCGTCCGCCGGCAAGCCGGATTCTCCGCGGCCGGGGCGCGCGCATGCCCGGCGCCCGTCTCATCCGTGATGCCCCGCTTTTACAAAGCGCCTTCCTTCGCGCTACAATGGGAGGACGAACCGTGCGCGGGCAAGACGAAAGGGGGGCGGGCGATGCAGGAGCATGACGGGCCGGCAGGGCCGAACGCGTCCGCGGAGGAGCGGCTCGCGGCCGCGCTCGCGGAGATCGAGGCGCTGCGCGAAGACAAGCGGCGGCTGCAGCGGGAGGTTGTCCGGCTGCGCGGGTTGTTGCGCGGCGGCGACCGGGAGCTGCGCTCCACGCGGCTGAACGAGGCGCTGCGCGAATAAGCGTCCCGATCCGCGGGAAACAGGCGCGAATCTGTCGCCGGCTACTGGAAAGCAAGGCGAAAACGGGTTACAATAGGAGTAGTACAATCAGGCGAGGTGATTTCAATGTCCGACAACCAAACGACGCCGGAATCGCAGGAGC
Source organism: Paenibacillus sp. UNC496MF (assembly GCF_900113915.1). Classification (NCBI taxonomy): domain Bacteria; kingdom Bacillati; phylum Bacillota; class Bacilli; order Caryophanales; family Paenibacillaceae; genus Paenibacillus; species Paenibacillus sp. UNC496MF. The sequence continues at coordinate 237,903 of NZ_FORE01000013.1, read as the reverse complement.
AATCGCTGGACCAGCCGAAGAAGGTTTCCCTGGCCGATGCCGTGAAGCAGAAGCTCGCGCAGAAGAAGCAGGAGCAAGCGAACGGCGGCAAGCAAAAATTCGGTCCCGGCGGCAATCAGCAGACGATGAAGAGCCAGAACACGAAGAAGGTCAACAATCAGCGCAAGAAAATGGGCGTATAACCAGTCACGCGAAAAACTGAGGGCGATTATCGCCTTCAGTTTTTTTAACGATAAGGGGGAATCGGACATGATGCGGAGTACGGACATCGGCGCGAACGAGCGCCATGCGAGGATCGTGCTGGACAGCTACCGCAGGCTGCTGGGCAAGCCGCTATTGGAGACGGAAGGAAGGGGTTCGGCGGCGGAGCAGCTGTTCGAAGCGCCGATCGCGGTGCTGTCCCACGGGACGGAGGCGGACCCGGTGTTGAATTACGGCAAACGCACGGCGCTCGGGCTGTGGGAAATGGACGGGGCTAGCTTCACGTCCATGCCGTCCAGGCTGACGGCGGAGCCGCTTGTCCGCGAAGAGCGGCAGCGGTTCATGGAGGCCGTCGCGGCGAAGGGCTACATCGACGATTACAGCGGCGTGCGGATCTCCGGCACCGGCCGGCGGTTCCGCATCGAGCAGGCGGTCGTCTGGAATCTGTACGACGAGTCCGGCGCGTATTACGGACAAGCCGCGGCGTTCGCCGGCTATACCCGGCTGTGAGGGGGGCGCGCGGATGAAACCGATCGTCGAGTACTGCTTGTCCCTGAAATGCGCGGAGAAGGACTATCCGTTCGGCCCGGAGCCGCTCGTCATGAAGGTCGGCGGCAAAATGTTCGCGCTCGTCGCGGACAACGTCGTGTCGCTGAAATGCGACCCCGTCGTCGCCGAGAACCTGCGCGAGCAGCACGCGGCGGTGAAGCCGGGCTACCACTTGAACAAGAAGCACTGGAATTCCGTCACGGTCGACGGCTCGCTCCCGCTGGGCGAGGTGTTCGACATGATCCGGCACTCGTACGAGCTCGTCTTCAAGGGGCTGCCGAAGGCCGAACGCAACCGGATCGAAGCGCTGCTGCGGCAGCCGTAGCGAGCGGGCGGGCGGAGAAGAAGCCGGCGTTCCGGACGCCGCCCGTCCCGCGCGGGCCGCTAATTGGACGGGCACCAGCCGGGCGGGCCCGAGCAGATCGCGGCCGCGAAGCCCGGCGCGTCCTTGGCCAAATCCGCGAAATAGCTGCCGATGACGTGATTTCCTCCGACCGAGCCGTTCCGGAAGCTGCGCTTGACGTCCTCTTTGACGTGCATGTAATAGTACGTTTTGTCCGTCTTGGGGGAGGTGTAGACAAGCGGCGGCAGATGCGGCACGACGTCGAATTCGTTCTCGATGCGGAAGGAGACCGGCACGGCCGCGTTGTAGCTGCGGGCGAAAGCGGGGTCCCCGACGCGCGGCGAGCCGAACGTGTAGACGACCAGGTTCGCGGGCTTCCGGTTCAAGGCGATGTCGAGGGCCGCCAACGTGCCGAGCGCGCCGCCGAGGCTGTGGCCGGTGACGAACACGGGCTTGCCGGGCGTCGTATCGCTCAGCAGGCGGAACAGCGCGTCGCGGGCGGACATGTAGACGTCGTTGAAGCCGCGGTGCGCGAGGCAGCCTTTCCCCGCCGGCTTGAAGGCGACCTGCTGCGCGATCATGTCCGTGATCCAGTCCGTCGGCGAGATCGTGCCGCGGAAGGCGACGATGACGCCGCGGTCGGATTCCAGGACGAAGCCGAACAGCTCTTCCTTGCCCGCGTAGGACGAAGCCCCGATCGGGCCGATCAGCCGGTACGTATCCGGCATCAGGAACAAGCCGCCGTTGTCGTACTGCACATAGGTTTGACCGCAGATGGCGGCCAGGAATATCGCCGTTCTCAGGTCCGCCGAGCTGCCGTTGCTCATGAGGGCTCCCCCTTTCCTTGTTCCATTGTATGAGGCGCCGGGCCGGCGTGCTTTAGGCGTTCGCCCCTTCGTAGGCGAATTCCCGTTTCAAGGCCGGGGAACGGGGGTAATGAAGAAGAACGTCTGGCGAGGTACGGCAGGAACGAAGCAGGCACGGAAATTCATAGAGTGGGAGCAGTGCGGAAGTCATGAACAAATCGACGGCACGGGACGGCGGCGCAAGGCGGTGGAATATGCGCATCGCCGTCGTGGACGACAATCCGATGAACATCACGGTAGTCAAGGAAATTCTGAAGCGGGCGGGCTATTCCGATCTTCGGACGGCGGCGAGCGGAATGGAGCTGTTCGGCATGCTCGGCTTGGACGCGAGAGGCCAGGAGCCCGCGGACAAGCCGGGGGACGACAACCACGGAATCGATTTGATTTTGCTCGATCTCATGATGCCCGGCGTGGACGGGATCGCGGTATGCGCGCGCATCCAGGAGTCGCCGCGGTTAAAGGACATTCCGATCATCATGGTGACGGCGATCGGCGATTCCAAGAAGCTGGCGGAGGCCCTCGACGCCGGCGCGATCGACTACGTGACGAAGCCGATCAACCGGATCGAGCTGCTGGCGCGCATTCGCGTCGCGCTGCGCTTGAAGGAAGAGAAGGACTGGCACCGGGAGCGCGACCGCCGGGTCAGAGAAGAGCTGCAGCTGGCGCGGGAGGTGCAGTTCGCGGCGCTGCCGCAGCCGGTGGACGACGAAGGCATGGCGATCGATGCGATCTATCGGCCGTCGGAGGAGCTCTCCGGCGACCTGTACGCGTGGCATCGCATCGACGACAGCCGGTACGGCATCGCCGTCATCGACGCGATGGGCCACGGGATCAGCTCGTCGCTCGCGAGCATGTTCATCGCGTCCGTCCTGAAGGACGCGATGACGAAGCAGGTGGAGCCGAAGCGGGTCGTGAGGGAGCTGAACCGCCGGTCCCAGCAGCTGCAGTTCGCCGACCAGCTGATCCAGTATTATTTTACGGGGCTGTACATGGTCGTGGACTTGAACAAAGGCGTGCTGGAGTACGTCAACGCGGGCCATCCCCCGGGGCTGGTCGTTCGGGCGGACGGCAGCATCGAGCATTTCGAGCTGGGCGGGGCGGCGATCGGCCTGTTCGACGAGATCGCGACGGAGAAATTCGCGCTGGACATCCGGCCCGGCGACCGGATCATGCTGTTTACGGACGGGATGTACGATCTGGTCGGCAGCGATTACGCGGAGGACCGCGAGGAGAGCTTGACGGAGCTGCTGCGCCCGTTCGGCGGCGGAACGCCGGTCAGGGCGCTGGAGGAGGCGCTGTTCGGCGGCGAGCACCGGAACGGGCTGACATCCGACGATCGTTGTCTGGTGATCGTGGATATTAAATAGACGATTCATACGAACGTCTAGCCTTTAACTGCAGAATGACCGATAAATGCTCATATGCGCCCGAAAACGTCCCGTCGACGAGACGTTTTCGGGCGCGTACGCAAAAAGGGAGCTTCCCGGCCCGATCCGCTTGCGGACGGCCTTGGGGCAGCTCCCTTCGTCATGTCGAATTCGGATTTCGGCTGTCGCGCGGCCGGCAGCGAGGCGCCGCTAACGGCTCGATCGCGACGGCAGGGGCGGCGGATCCTCGCCGCCCCCGTTCCGCGTCGTCACCGTCGTCTTCGTCCGGGCTTGCGATCGGCTGCGTCGCGGCAGCAGCGGGATGTCCTCGCCGTCCGCCCGCTCGATCCGGTCGGCCTCGGAAGGCTCGAGCCGCGACGAGCTGACGATGTCTCCCCGCGAGCGGCCGTTCAGCAGATCGCCCGTCCAGCCTTTGCGCCACAGCCACCAATAGATAAGCAGCGTGGTGACGACGATGACGCCGCTGACCGTGATGAAGCCCCAACGCTCCTTGGCCCACGGGATGTCGTCGAAATTCATCCCCCAGACGGCGCCGATGACCGTGGCGGGCATGAACAGGGCGGTGAAGATCGTGAGCGTCTTCATGATGTCGTTGCCCCGGAAGTTCGAGATGGCGTCGTCCATCATGAGCAGCGTGTCGATTTCCATCGCGTAATGGCTGAGCAGGTTCTGCACCCGGTCCATCCGGAGCTCCATCCGCTTGAACTCCTCCTGTTTCGTCAGCTCTTCCATGAACGCTTCCTTGGCGGCGCCCTGAATCTCTTTCATCGGAATGAACAGGTGGCTCCAGTGCAGCAGCTCGTAGCGGCGCTCGAAGATGACGTTCATCAGCCCCGTCTTGTTATGGCGGCTCATCCGGAGCTCCAGCTCGCCGAGCCGCGTCTCGAACCGGTCGAGACCGGCGTGGAACGTCTCCAGAATGCTGCCGAGCATGACGAACAGCGCTTCCGGGGCCGTCTGGCAGCGGTGCAGCTTCTCGCTCCACGGTTCGAGCTGCAGCCGCAGGGACAGGCGCATGTCGGACTGGTACGTGACCAGCTTGTTGCGCGTGACCCGGAAGTGGAGGGGCTGGATATCGTCCTCGTCCTCCGACGCCTGGAACATGAGCGTGCCCTGCAGGACGGGCTCGCCCCCCGGCAGCTCGGATACCGATATTTGATTGTGCTCGCAGCCTTCCGCGTCCTGCAGCCAGGCGGCGTATTCAGGGTGCGCCTGCCGGACGTCCAGCTCGGCTTCGTCCCGGATAGCGCCGCGATCTTCCCGCTGCGCGACGTCATGCCGGGCGCCGTCTTTCTTCCTGCGGCTCAGACCGGAGACGGCCGGTCGTTTGGCGTGCAGCATGTGCCATTCCCATTCCGATGGAAATTGCAGCAACCGATGCATCATGGTCGGGGCCTCCTGCTTGTCCGTACGTGCTCGATACGATTAGTTCCATCATAACGCGAATTCGCCGGGAAGCACAACTCGCCCGCGGCAAATTGCGCCCTTCGGCCGCCTTCGGCACCTTCGCCCGACACGAAAAGAAGCACGCCCGTTCCCGGCGTTGCCGGGGCGGCGTGCTTCGGTGGCGTTCGGCGCTCAGTCCTCGGGCTGCTCGCTCAGCAGCACCTTCAGCTTGTCGATGGCGCGCCGCTGAATGCGGGAGATGCTCATCTGCGAGATGCCGAGCTGATCCGCGATATGGCGCTGCGGCAGTCCCTCGGAGTAGGCGAGCATGAGCACCTGCTGCTCCTGGGGCTTGAGCTGGGTCATGGCGGCCTGCAGATCGAGCCGCCGGTCGACGTCCTCGAAGTCGTCGCCCGGCGAGCCGAGCAGATCGCCGAGGGACGTCGCGTTGTCTTCCTCGGAGATCGGCGTATCCAGCGACACGTAGTGGTACAGGTCGCGTCCGGCCAGGATCTCCGTCGTTTCCTCGACGGAGAGGGCCATCTGCGCGGCGATTTCCTCGACCTTCGGCGAGCGCTCCAGCTTCACGGTCAGCTCGTCGATGGCCTGCTGCACGGCGATGCCCTTTTCCTTGATCCGTCGCGGCACCTGGACGTACCAGGACTTGTCGCGCAAATAGTTTTTCATGTGGCCGATAATGCTCTTCATGGCATAGGGCTCGAATTGCACGCCGAGCGAGCTGTCGAATTGGCTGAACAGGCGCAGCAGCGCGATTTGGCCCACTTGCATGAGATCCTCGTACAGATCGGGACGGTTGCGGGAGATTTTACCGGCTGCCATCCGTACCATGGGCTCATAGTGCTCGATCAGCTGTTCTGCGATTTCATTGGAGGGACTGTCCTGATAAGCGATGATGAGCTCGGCGCCGGTGACGGTCGGTTGCTTGGCCGGCTGCGGGCTCATCACAGCTCACCGCTCTTGACTAATCGCTTGGTCAGTACCACTTCCGTTCCCTTGCTGCTGTTCACTTCGACGTCGTCCATCAGCGCTTGCATCAAATACAGTCCCAATCCCCCGGCTTGCAGTTCGTCGATCGATTTGCCGTTCACCGGCTGCGCCCGGCGCGCCGCGGCGGCCGCGTCGAAGCTTCGTCCGTCGTCCTTCACGACGATCGACAGCGCGTCGTCGCGCTTCACGAGCCTGACCTCGATCCGCGGCGACGGCATCGGCGCCTGCGCCGCCTCGCCCGAGCTCAGGTCGCCGTACGCATACAGCACCGCGTTGTTGCAGGCCTCCGAGACGGCGACCTTCATATCTTCGATTTCCTCGTAGGAGAATCCCATTTTGACCGCCAGCCCGTACAGGGTCAGCCGCACCAAGTCGATATATTCCGCAGATGCGGGCACCTGCAATGTGATTACTTCTTCCTTTACGTTCATCTTGGTCTCTGTCCTTTCTGCGGTTCGCCTCCGATCGGCGAATTAGGCTTGTTTGAGAAGGAACGGCGTGATGCCGGTCATGTCGAACAGCTTGCGGATATGCGGCGGGACGGCCTCCACGGCGAACGGCGCGTCTTTCGCGTGGCGCGCCTTCAGGACGGAGACCAGAATGCCGATCCCGGTGCTGTCGACGTAGCGCAGCTCGCGCAGATTGAGCACGAGTTCGCGGTCGTCCAGCTCGATCAGCGGCGACATGACGGCTCTCATTTGCACGGCGGATTCCAGATCGAGCTCCCCGCCGATATAGACGGTACACTTGCCTGTTTGGTTTTCGGTTCGAACGAATAGTTTATCGTTTTGCTTCATCGTCACGACGCTCCTGTACATGGATTTGCCTCTCATTAAGGGATGATTACCCTCGCGGACCGGGACTGAAACAAACCGCGGCCGGTTAGAAATATGTTCTAGTTTAACCGATTGAATCCTGCGCAAACAGGGTATACCAAGCATACCCGACAAATATGGAGGCGATGGACATGAGCTACAAAATCGCGATTTTCGATACGCAAAACGACGCCATCCGCGCCATTCAGGCGCTGGAGCAGGCGGGCTTCGTCAAGACGGACCTGACGGTCATCGCAAAGAACCGGGAGGATACGCGCCGGATCGAGAACGAGACGGACGTCGACGCGGACGAGCTGCAGGACCTGACGGACACGCGGCTCGCGGCGGATCAGCACGGCCTGGACGATCCGCGGGTCGTGGTCCCGATCGCGGCTTCGCCGGGCTTGACGATGACGGGCCCGTTCACGGGCGGCATGGCGTACCCGGGCAATTCGTTCGTGGCGGCCGCCGCGTTCCTGGACGACGACGACAGCATGGACAGCGCGCTGCACGATCTCGGCGTGCCGGGCGGCGACGTGGAGGCGTGCCGGGAAGCGATCGCGCGCGGCGGGATCATCGTCGCGGCCGAGACCGGCAGCGACGCGTCGAACGGCGGGCCGGACATGACCCGCGGCGGCGAGGCGGAGGCGCTCTTCCGCAGCACCGGCGCGACGCGGATTTTGTAGAATCGCGCAACCGACCGCGAAATCAAGCGGATCCGGTCGAACCCGGCCGTGCCCCCCGAAGCGCCGCGCTTCGGGGGCACGGCCTCTTCGGCGTTCGCAATCCCCATTTACAACGGCGAAAACTCTCTGCTATGCTAGGGTGAAACTGTCCGAGCAGGACGGATTTTCCATTTCGGGGCCAAGAGGGAGAAGCCATGATGAAAACGGTTACCGTGTACGACATCGCCAAAGAAGCCAACGTATCCGTCGCGACGGTTTCGCGCGTGCTGAACAACACCGCTCCCGTTAAAGCCTCCACCCGCCAGCGCATTCAGAGCCTCATCGACAAGTACCAGTTCCAGCCCAACGCCCTCGCCCGCAGCTTGATCAAGAAGGTTACCGGGATGATCGGCATCATCCTGCCCGACATCACGAATCCGTTCTTCCCCGAGGTGCTCGCGGGGCTCGAGCAGGAGGCGCGCCAGGAGGGCTACACGTTCTTCCTCTGCGACACCGGCTCCTCCAACCAGGACATCAAGGACCAGTACCGGCGCGAGTCGCAGTATCTCGGCATCCTGACCGAGAAGCAGGTCGACGGCATCATCATGATCGGCGGGCGCATCGACCTGCATCACTGCGGCAAGGAGATGGCCAAGGAAGTCGCCGAGATCAACAAACGCGTGCCGATCGTCCTGATCAACGGCAACTTGCCGGGCGCGGCGTTCCACCGCGTCGTCGTCGACGAAAGCGCCGGCGCCGAGCGCGTGACGGAGCATCTTATCGGCCTCGGCCACCGCGACATCGCCTTCATCGGGGGCTATCCGCAGATGTCCAACACGGTGCGCCGGCTGGAGGGGTTCCGCACGGCGATGGAACGGGCGGGTCTGGCCGTGCGCGAGGAGTGGGTCAACCACGGCGGCTTCTCCGTGAACCGCGGCAAGGAGCTGATGGGCCGGCTGCTCGATCGCGAAGGCCGGCGTCCGACCGCCGTCGTCTGCGCGAACGACCTGGTCGGCATCGGCGCGATCAAGGCCGCGGTCAAGGCCGGGCTCGAGGTGCCGCGCGACGTGTCCATCACCGGCGTCGACGACGTGCCGATGGCGGCGAACGTCATTCCCGAGCTGACGACGCTGTCGCTCCGATGCGTGGAGCTGGGCCGCACGGCAGCCCGCGTGCTGCACCGGCTGATCTCCAAATCCGACGGCGTCGAGTTGTTGACGACGCTTCAGCCGGAGCTTGTCGTGCGGGAGAGCACGGCGCCGCCGGCGAAATAGGGGCAGAAAATTTTTCTAACGGCCCCATTGACAGCGCTATCATTTTGCGGGTAAACTTCAAATCAAGGCAGCCCTGATGAAAAGGGTTTCATTTTTACCCCGGAATGAAATGGGTTTCATTCACGCCGGATAATGGCTGGCCCACACTTCACTCCAACCGCAGCAGCGCAAGATCAAGTTGCACCGCCGCACTCCAACCGCAGCAGCGCAAGATCAAGCTGCACGGCTTCGGACTCACCGCATGATCATTGCCATCCATCGCAACGCCTGCATCGCTTCACGAACCGGTATTCGTCTCATCGCAGCCATAACCGCATCACAAGCCATCCATCGCAGCCGTACACAATACGCTGCCGCCGCTTTCAATCGCATAGCCGCACGATTGCCGCCCGCAGCCGGCCGGCATCGATACACGCGCATTCCCGGAATGGAGAACGCAAGGCTTCTCGTCTAATCCCGCATGTCGCCGTGTATTTTTTTCCCCTGCTTATGAAATGGGTTTCATAAACGCATGCCTATTAAGTTGAGCTTCGGGAGGATTCTGCATGAACATGGATACGACGCACGACACGGCGCTGCAGCTCGGCGCTTCATCCCTGCGCATCGGCGGCCAAGCCGAAATCGTGCTTTGCGCTTCGCTCTTTTATTTCCGCCTTCCCCGCGCGCTGTGGCGCGAACGGATGGAGCAGGTCAAAGCCTGCGGCTACAACGCCATCGACGTGTACTTCCCCTGGAACTACCACGAGCTCGAAGAAGGGCGCTGGGATTTCGCCGGCGAGCGCGACGCGGAGTTCTTCCTGCGGCAGGCGGTGGAAGCCGGCCTCTGGGTCGTCGCCCGGCCGGGTCCGTACATCTGCTCCGAATGGGACGGCGGCGGACTGCCCGCGTACCTGTTCGCGAAGCCCGGCATGGTCATCCGCAGCGCCGAGCCGGCATACATGGAGGCCGTTAAACGCTGGTACGACCGCATTCTCCCGCTGCTCGCCAAGTACGAGGCGAACCGCGGCGGCACCGTCCTCTGCGTGCAGCTCGAGAACGAGCTCGACTTCTACGATTGCCCGGATCCGGCGGCCTACATCGCGGCGCTCCGCGACCTGGCTCTCGCCGGCGGCATCACGGTGCCGCTCATCGCCTGCGCCGGACAGGGCGGGCTGCGCGAAGCATCGGGGACGGTCGACGGCGTCGTGCCGACCTGCAACTTCTACCCGAACGACCGCGATCCGGCCTTCGAAGACAAGGCCGCGTCCTACGAACGGCGGCTCGCCGAATTGAACCTGCCGCTGCTCGTGACGGAGACGAACCGTTCGCACTTCCTGCTCCGGCGGCTGCTCTCCTGCGGCGCGAAGCTGCTCGGGCCGTACCTGCAGGCATCCGGCACGAACTTCGGCTTCACGAACGGCACGAACAATTGGGGCGACCCGCTGGCGTTCATGACGTCCGATTACGATTTCCGAGGCATGATCTCGCCGGAGGGCCATTTGCGGCCGGAAGCGCTGGAAGGCCTTCTGCTGCGCCGGGTAATCCGGACGTACGGCGACGCGATCGCGGAAGCCGCGTCGGCTCCGGCGGCGGAGACCGCCGGCCTGGAGCGGAACGCCGGCGAACCGGCGGGCGGCGCGCTGCTCGAGCGGACGCTGCGCTTGGCCGGCGGCGGGGAGCTGCTGTTCCTCGCCAACGTCGGCGGCGAGGCGGAAGCCGTCGCGCTCCGGTTGGCGGACGCGGCCGGCGGGGCGCGGAGCATCCCGCGGGCTTCGCGGCTGCAGAGCGTGCCGATGCGCTGCGCGATGCTGCCGGCCGGCGTGCCGCTCGCGCGCTGGGGCGTCCCGGCGGGAACGCTCCGTTACGCGACGGCGGAGCTGTCGGACGCGCACCGCGCCGCCGACCGCACCGTGCTCGTGTTCCACGCGGAGCACGAAGGCGAGATCGCGCTGGCGCTCGGGGAAGCCGCGCCCGATGAAGCCGCGAACGGCGTGGCGGCCGACGCGGACAGCGCGATGGCCCGCGCGAACGGCCCCGCGGCCAATGCGGCTCATGCGGCGGACGCGCTCGCGGCCGAAGCCGCGGCAACCGCCTCCCGCATGACGGTGCAAGCGCTGGACGGCGAGCTTGTCTTCCATTATAAAGCGGTGCCGGGCCAAATCGCCTCGGCGACGCTCGTCCTCGCCGGCGGCCGCCGGCTGACGCTGATCGGCCTGGCGCGCGAGGACGCGCTGCTGCTGGCCGGCATCGGCGACGACGGCGGCTTGAGCTTCCGGCCGCCGGCCGACTACGACGATGCGCCGCGCGAGCTGCGCGTCGGCTGGACGCGCGGCGACGCGGCGCCCGCGCAGCCGCTCGCCGCGGAGCCGGCGGTGCCGCTGCCGGCGGCGGAGCCGCTCGAGGCGCACGGCGTGTACCGCGGCTTCGCCTGGTACCGCGCCGCGAGCGGCCTGCCCGAAGGCAAGCGCGCCCAGGGCTTGCTGCTGCGGCATGGCGCAGACGTCGTCTCGCTCTATGCGGGAGCCGACTATGTCGGCACGGTCGCGCCGGGCGGCGGCAGCCGGTACCTCCCGGCTAGCGAGTCCATGACGATCGGCGCCGGCGAGAGCCTGACGGCCCGGGTCGAAATTTGGGGCCATACCAATTTCGACGATCCGCGGCTGCCCGGGCTGCGGTTGAACAGCCTGAAAGGGCTGGCCGGCCTGACGGCCGTGACCGCGAAGCGGCGCCTGACGTCCAACTGGCGCGTGCGCAGGATGCGGGATCGCGCGCTGCTGCCGGAGCTGCTCGGCCCGGATTGCGACGATGCCGCTTGGCCGATCGTCGCCTTCGGCGGCTGGCTGTCGCCGGACCACCCCGCCTTCGAATATTACCGCCGGCGCTTCGTCGCGGACGGGACGGCGGATGCGTTCACGCTGTGCTTCCAGGGCATCCAAGCGATCGCCCGGGTCTTCGTCAACGGCGCGGCGGCCGGCCAGGTGCATCCGTTCGATCCGTACGTCGACATCTCCGCGTTCGTGCGGCCCGGCGAAGACAACCTGATCGCCGTCTTCCTCGAGCGGGTGCTGGGCCTGCCGGCCGGCGACGTGATCTTATATGAAGGGAACGCGTCGCGGGAGTGGACGCTGTCCGCCTGCGAGGAAGCGGGACTGCTCGAGCACGCGGAGCGGCTCGCGGCCGGCGCCGCGGCGGCGGAGCTGCCGGTCGAGCTGGCGCCGGGCGGCGTCGCCTGGTTGTACGGGACGCTTCCGGAGGAAGCCGGCGGCGTGCCGGGCGGCTGGCGGGCGCGGGCCGAGGGCAGCGGACTGAAGCTGACGGCGTTCCTCGGCGATACGATCGTCGGCCGGCTGTGGACGGCCGGGGGCGCGTCGTCGTCGAGGCCGGTATTCAGCGGCGGGGACCAGGCGTCGTTCTACTTGCCGGGACCGTGGCTGCTGGAACGGGAAGACGGCGCGCGCCTGACGCTGCTGCTCGAGGCGGTCGAGACCGGAGAGCCGGGCAGGCTGGAGCGGCTGACGTTCGTGCCGGTGGGCGAGCCGAAGAAGCGTACCGAGGAGGATAAGCAATGAAAACGATCACGCAGCCAAGAATGGCGGCCGAAGCGGCGGCCCGTCCGCGGACGGCGAAAGCCGGGTGGAAGCGGTTTTGGAACAATCGGACGCTGCTCCTGATGTGCGCCCCGGCGGTGCTGTTCTTCGCGATTTTCGCGTACCTGCCGATGCCGGGCCTGTACTTGGCCTTCATTAAATACAACTACACGGACGGGATCTTCAAGAGCCCGTTCGTGGCCTTCGAGAACTTCCGGTTTCTGGTCATGACGGGCGATCTGTGGCGGCTGACGATCAATACGATCGCCTACAACCTGGCGTTCATCGTGCTCGGCAATTTCCTGCAGATCTTCGTGGCGATCCTGCTCAACGAGCTGCGCAAGAAATGGTTCAAGAAGGTGTCGCAGACGATCATGTTCCTGCCGTTCTTCATTTCGTTCGTCATCGTCGGCTTGATCGCGTACAACATTTTGAGCTACGACTACGGCCTGCTGAACGTCATCCTGAAGTCGCTCGGCGCCGATCCGGTGAAGACGTACTCCAATCCGCACATTTGGCCGGTCATCATCATCGTCACGTTTCTGTGGCAGTCCACGGGATACGGCTCCATCGTCTACTTCGCGGCGATCATGGGCCTCGACTCCGAGGTGGTCGAAGCCGCCGAGATCGACGGCGCCAACGCGCTGCAGCGCATCCGCTACATCGTGCTGCCGTGGCTGAAGCCGACCTTCATCATCCTGCTGCTGTTCTCGCTCGGCGGCGTGCTCCGGGGCAACTTCGGCCTCTTCTATAACCTGGTCGGCGCGAACAACACGTCGCTTTACTCGACGACGGATATTATCGAGACGTACGTCTTCCGCTCGCTCATGAACAATTTCAACTTCTCGATGGGCAGCGCGGTCAGCCTGTACCAGTCCGTCTTCGGCTTCATCGTCGTCATCACGGCCAACTGGCTGGTGAAGAAGGCGTCGCCGGATAATTCACTGTTCTAGGAGGGAGAATCATGCAAGCTGAAGCAGCGCGCCGACGCATCCGAAGCGATGCGACGTCCTTGTTCGTCAGAGGTTTTGGTTACGCTTTCATCGGGCTGTTCGCCCTATGCTGCCTGCTGCCGTTCCTGCTCGTGCTCGGCACTTCCTTCACGAACGAAGGCACGATCGCGAAGCACGGCTTCAATATTTGGCCGCGGGAATTCTCGACGTTCGCGTACAAGATCGTCTTCGAGAATCCCGATCTCATCCTCGGCGCCTACGGCGTCACGATCTTCATCACGGTCGTCGGCACGGCGGTCGGCCTGTTCCTGGTCGCGATGACCGGCTACGCCCTGCAGCGGCCGGACTTCCAGCAGCGCAACGCGATCTCGTTCTTCATTTACTTCACGACGCTGTTCTCGGGCGGCATCGTGCCGTTCTACCTGCTCGTCAAGCAGTACCTCGGCCTCGGGGACAACTATTTGGCGGTGCTGCTGCCGGGGCTCATGAGCCCGTTCCTCATCATCATGATGAAGAGCTTCACGAAGTCGATTCCGCATGCGATCACGGAATCCGCCAAGATCGACGGCGCCGGCGACTTCACGATCTTCCTGCGCCTCATCCTGCCGATGGCGACGCCCGCGCTGGCCACGATCGGCCTCTTCATCGCCCTCGGCTACTGGAACGAATGGTACAACGCGATGCTGTTCCTGTCGCCGGACATGAAGTACCGGCCGCTGCAGCTGTTCCTGTACAACGTCATCACGAGCGCGGACTTTATCCGCAACTCCTCCGCGGCGTCCAACGTGCCCCTGCGCGACATGCCGCTGGAATCGATGAAAATGGCCACCGCCGTCGTCGCCACCGGGCCGGTCATCCTGTTCTATCCGTTCGTGCAGCGGTACTTCATCCAAGGGATCACCGTCGGCGCCGTGAAAGGGTAAGCCGGCCATCATGCGCAAAGAATGGCCGCAGGGAAGCGCCCTTCGCGCCGACCTGTTCCATAGCCGGCACGCGAACGATCCTCGTCCGCGAACGGCGCAGTATCCATGTCATACCATTCCATGGGGAGGCTAGAAAGAATGAGACACGCGAAGAAATGGGCAGGACTCGTATTGGCGCTCATCCTGGTGCTCGGCTTGGCGGCATGCGGAGGCAACGGCAACAACGGCGGCTCCGGAAACTCGGCGGACGCCGGCAGCGGCGGGGACGCGGGCGGCAACGGCGCCGGCAATGCCGACAGCGGCAATGCGAGCGGCAATGCGGGCGGCGACGCCGGCGGCATCGACACGAGCAAGTTCGAGACGATCACGTACGTCGTGCTCGGCGACAAGCCGAAGAACGGCCAGCTGGAGAAGGTCATGGAGAAGGTCAACGCCATCCTGAAGCAGAAGGTCAACGCGGAGCTGCAGTTCAAGTGGGTGGAATGGGCCGACTGGCAGACGAAATACAACCTGCTGCTCGCGTCCGGCGAGCCGCTCGACCTGATCACGATCGGCACCGACTGGCTCGACACGTGGGGCAACGCGCAGCGCGGCGCGTTCCTGCCGCTGAACGACCTGCTCGAGAAGTACGCGCCGCTCACGTACGCGGAAATTCCGCAGGAGGATTGGGACCAAAGCAAGTTCAAGGACGATATCGTCCTCATTCCGGAAGACCACTACACGCAATGGGTGAACCACGGCATCTATTACCGCGGCGATTGGGCGAAGCAGTTCGGCATCACGCAGCCGATCACCGATTTCGAGACGCTGGGCAAGTACTTCCAAGGCATCAAGGACAACATGAAGGACGTCATTCCTTGGGACGCGAACGGCACGAACGGCACGCTGTATACGGGCTTCGCGACGGCGTACACGGACAATATCGAGCTGCCGATCTCGACCGGGTACGCGGGCGTGTTCTACGGCAAGTCCTACGACGAGCGCTACACCGTCGACAGCCCGATCTTCAACGACACGTTCATCGATTTCGCCAAGCTGACGAAGCAGTGGGGCGACGCCGGCTACTGGCGCGAGGACGTGCTGAACTACAAGGGCGACACGCGCACGGAGCTGAAGGCCGGCCAGACGGGCACGGACGCGCACCATACGCAGACGTTCAAAGGCCTGCGCGTCGAGATGGATAAGCAGCAGCCGGGGTCCGAGCTGCAAATGTTCGCCTACTCCGACACGCGCGGCAACCTGATCTCCATGCCGATCACGCACGGCGGCACGTCCATCGGCGCGCACAGCAAGCATCCGGAGCGGGCGCTCATGGTTTACGATCTGATCCGCCAGGATCCGGAGCTGTACAAACTGATCAACTACGGGCTCGAAGGCGTGCAGTACGAAATCAAAGACGGCATCCGCACGCGCCCGGCGGGCTACGACGACGCGAAGAACGGCTTCTACACCGACTTCTGGGGCGGCCGCATCGACAAGAACGAAATTCCGTCGGATACCGACTGGAGCGGCATCGGCGATATCTACAAGAAGTACGACGGCATCAAGAAGCCGTTCCCGTACGGCAAGTTCGTCTTCGACAAAACGAACGTCGACGCCGAAATGACGGCCATCTCCCAAGTCGTCGGCGAGCAAATGCCGGCCATTCTGTTCGGCAAGGCGGGCGATCCGGAGAAGGCGGTCCAAGCGCTGCGCGACAAGCTGAAGGCGGCGGGCTACGACAAGGTGAAGGACGAAATCCAGAAGCAGCTCGACGCGTTCAAGGCGTCGGAGCAAGGCTAATCCGCGGCAGGCCGCGGGCGGCGGCCCCGGTCCGGCAGGGAGATCATCCCTGCCGGGCTTTTTTGCGTTCCGGCGGGCATCGGACATGGTCGAAGGCGCACCGGATCCGCACCGGAAATTTCTTGGTTGAGGTATGCTATAGATAATCCATATCCGTCGTCTTAAAGAGTGAAGGAGGCGATAAGCGTATGCCGCAAGAGGAAGGGCCGGCGAAGTTCCAGGCGTTGTTCCGGGAACATTACCCGTCGGTGCTGCGGAAAATCACCCTGCTCGTCGGGGACCGCGCCGCGGCCGAGGATTTGACGCAGGACGTGTTCCTGCGGCTCTACCGCAATCCGCCGGAAGACCTGGATCGCGCCGGCGCTTGGCTGCATCGCGTGCTGACCCGCATCGTGTACGACCATTACCGCAAGTCGGGCCGGGAAGCGAATTTGACGGAGAAGCTGCAGGCGATGTCCGAAGAGCGGTCGGTGCCGTCGAACGAGACGGCCGTCATTCAGAATTGGGAGCGGGAAGTCGTGCGCAATGTGCTGAACAAGCTGTCCGAGCGCGACCGCAACGCCTTATTAATGAAAGAAAAAGGCTACAGCCACGCCGAGATCGCCGAAGCGCTGCAGGTGAACCCCAAGATCGTCGGGACGCTGCTGATGCGCGCGACCAAGCGGCTGAAGAAAAATTTGCTGACGGAGGAGGCCATGGAGTCATGAACGAACGGAAGCAAGCGGACAAGCGCGGTCCCGAGCTCGACGTGACGGACGAACAGATCGAAGACGCGCTGAACCGATTGTTCAAGGCCGTGAAGGATGAGCCTGTACCAGAACGATGGAGGGAGAGATCGGAGATGGAAACGAAACCGGAAACGACGCCGGCCATGAAGCCGGCCATGCGGATGAATGAGGGGCAAGCGCCCGGAAGCTTGACGGCAAACGGGGGAATCGCGGATCCGTTCGGCTTGGAGGACGCGCAAGGAGAGCGGGCGCAGACCGCGCTCGCGCCGGGAGCCGCGCGGAAGCGGCGCCAGGCCAAGCGCAGATGGCTGTCGGCCGCGGCGGCCGTCGTCGTGGCCGGCACGATGCTGTTCACGTCCTGGGGCCAGGACGTCATGGCGGGCATGCTGAACACGTTCCGGGTGCAGCATTTCGAGACCGTGTCGTTCAGCCAGGCGGATCTGGACGGCTTCCGCGACGCGCTGGAGAACGGGACGATCGGCAAGCAGCAGCTCGATATGAGCCGGTACGGCGAGATCGAGCATAGCGGAGACGGGAAGCAGCGCGCCGTCGGGGCGGCGGAAGCGGAGACGCTTGCCGGACGCCCGCTGAAGCAGCTGCCCGGGGCCGATCTGAAGGCGATCGCGTACATGCCGCAGCAGCAGCTTACGTTCAAGCTGCATCCGAAGGAAATCAACAAGCTGATCGCGATGCTCGGCGGCAAGACGCAATTCCCGGCCGCGATCGACGACGAGGCGATTAAGCTGACGGTGCCGGGTAGCTTCTCGATGGATGTCCGCGATCCGAAGACCGGCGATGCGTCCAAGCATCTGATGCAGCTGCCGTCCCCGTCGCTGGACGTGCCGAGCGGCGTCGACGTCGACCAGATTCGCCAGGCGGTGCTCGACCTGCCGGTGCTGCCGGACGACCTGCGGACCAAGCTGGCCGCCATCGGCGACTGGCGGACGACGCTGCCGGTGCCGACGATCGAAGGCGAGGGCGATAAGCTGCACACCGTGACCATCGGCGGCCATGACGCCATCGTCTCGACGAACGGCCACGAGCGGATGCTGATCTGGCTCGAGAACGACTGGATGTACGTGCTCGGCGGCTCGACCGGCGTTTATCCGACCGAGGACGCCCTTATGAAGGAAGCCAAAGGATTGATGAAATGACGATGCTGGTCACGCGGGGACTCACCAAGACATACGCAGCCGGAACCGGGTGCCTCGATATTTCCTTGGAAATAAAACCCGGACAGATCTTCGGTCTGCTCGGTCCGAACGGAGCCGGCAAGAGCACGTTCGTGAAAATGGCCATCGGCCTGCTTCGGCCGGACGCCGGCAGCGGCACGATGCTCGGCAAGCCGATCGGCCATCCGGAATCGCGGCGGGGGCTTGGGTATTTACCCGAGCTTTTCCGCTTCCAGGATTGGCTGACGGGCGAGGAAGTGCTGCGCTACCACGCCGGGCTGTACGGCAAGACGCTGGGCGAGACACGCTCGCCGGCCATGGCGTCGCGGATCCGCGAGGTGCTGGCCATGACGGGCCTCGGCAAGCGCGGCCAGGACCGCGTGCGCCAATATTCGAAGGGGATGCAGCAGCGGCTCGGCCTCGCCTGCGCGCTGCTCATGAACCCGGAGCTCGTCATTCTCGACGAGCCGTCCTCCGCGCTCGATCCGATCGGGCGCTACGAGGTGCGGCAGCTGCTGGAGCGGCTGCGCGCCGAAGGGAAGACGGTGTTTCTGAACACGCACTTGCTCGAGGACGTGGAAGCCGTGTGCGACGAGGTGGCGTTCCTGCATCTCGGACGGCTGCGGGCGGTCGGCACCATGCGGGAGCTGCTGCACGCCGGCACGAGCTGGGAGACGACGGTCGGCGGCTGGCAGCCGGAGCTGGCGGAGGCGGTCGGACGCGGTCTGCTGCCCGGCATGTCGCTCTCGGCGGTCCGCCAGGAGGCGGACGGCAGCGCCGTCCTGCGCGTAACGGCGCATAACCGGGAGCAGATCGGGCACCTGAACCGGCTGCTGATCGAAGAGGGCGTGACGCTGTACGAAGTGAAGCCGGTCCAAGGGAAGCTGGAGGAATGGTTCCTGTCCATGACGGGCGCGACCGGATCCGCCGCGTCCGGCGACGCAGCCGGCGGGAAGGGGGACGCGGAACGATGATGTGGATCGCGTTCGCGGGGAAAGAACTGTTCCGCAAAAAAATCGTGCTCGTCACCGGCGTATTGACCCTGCTGTTCATCGGCATGTTCAACTTCGGTCTCTACAAAATGACGCACGCGGAACCGAGCGGGTTTCGCGCGCCCTTCGCCAGCCTGATCGACGGCATCGCGCTGCTCGCGGTCGGCCTGATGTTCGCGGGCATGATCGTCGCGTTTCTCGTCTTCTTCGCCACGATGGGCACGATTTCGGGCGAGATCGAGAACGGGCTCATGCTGGCGGTGTTGGCGCGGCCGATTCCGCGCTGGAAGGTTTACCTCGGCAAATATTTCGGCACGGGGTTCTGGATTTTCATTTACTGCACCGTGCTGTTCTTGGCCATTCTGCTGCCCGTTCACTTCATGGCCGACGTGCCGATGCAGGCCGGCAGCCTGTTCCGCTCCTGGCTGCTCTTCTGCTGGGGGCCGCAGCTGCTGCTCGCGCTGTCGCTGCTCGGCTCCTCGTATCTGCCGATGCTCGGCAACGGCGTGGCCTGCGCCATCCTGTACGGACTTAGCCTGTTCATGAACTTCGCGGAGTCCGTCTTCAACCTGAACGGCGGGAACGAGACGCTCAGCAGCATCTCGCTCATCGTCTCGATGTTCATGCCGGCGAACGCGCTGTTTTACCGGCTGACGTACGAGATCATCGGGGGGCTCGACGTGCCGCTGCTGCCGGACATGCTGAACATGCTCGGGCCGTTCTCGCCGTCCAACGCGCCGAGTCCGGCGTTCGTCGCGTATTCGGCCGCGTACTGGGCGGCGCTGTTGGCGCTCGGCTGCCGGGCCTTCAGGCGGAAGGACATCGCATAATCGCATCAACATGGGAGAAGGAGCGTTCGAACGACAATGGCACAACCGATCTTGCACGTGCAAGGCTTATGCAAGCATTATAAAGGGGTCAAGGCGGTCGACGGCGTCGACATGCGGCTGAACCCCGGCGACATTTACGGCTTCCTGGGGCAGAATGGCGCGGGGAAGACGACGACGATCCGCATGATGATGGGGCTGATCCGCCCGTCCTCGGGCTCCGTCAAGCTCTTCGGGGAGGAAATCAACGGCGGGGACACGGTACTGCGCAAGGTCGGCTCCGTGATCGAATATCCCGGCTTCTACCCCAACCTGACGGCGATCGAGAATCTGGAGATTCACCGCCGCTTGATGGGCGTCAAGGACAAGGGCGCGCTGGAGGATTCGCTGCGCACGACGGGACTGTGGGACGCGCGCAACCGCAAAGCGTCGAACTTCTCGCTCGGCATGAAGCAGCGGCTCGGCATCGCGCGGGCGATTCTGCACCGGCCGGAGCTGCTCATCCTCGACGAACCGACGAACGGCCTCGATCCGATGGGGATCAAGGAGATGCGGCAGCTCATTCAGGAGCTGGCCCAGAAGCGGAACATTACGATTCTCGTGTCCAGCCATATCCTGAGCGAGGTCGAGCAGCTGGCGACGAAGGTGGGCATCATCCACCGCGGCGTCATGCTCGAGGAAGCGACGATGCAGGAGCTGAAGCACAAGAATCGCCAATATATCGGCCTGCAGGTCGACGATTTCGCGAAGTCGCAGGATCTGCTGCGCGATGAGCTCGGCGTCCGGGACTGCCGGCTGGAGGACGACGGCTGGCTGCGCGTCTACGACGAAGGGAAGCAGCCGTCCGAGATGAACCGGCTGCTCGTCCGCGAAGGCATCGAGGTCAGCAGCCTGGTCGCGATGAAGGATTCGCTCGAAGACTACTTCGTTCGCCTGGTGGAAGGAGGTGCCGCGCATGCTTGATTTGATCGCTTGCGAATGGCTGAAATGGAAACGGTCGCGCATGCTGTGGCTCGTGCTGCTGGGCGCGCTGCTGCCGGCGCTGCTCGTGTTCCTCGTCCAGCTGAACGCCGCGGCCCAAGGCCAGCCGTTCCAATGGAAGGATTATTTCGAGATAACGCTGCAAATCATGGCGATGCTCATGTGCCCGGCCCTCTTCTCGCTGCTTATCGGCTACTTGTTCGCCCGCGAGTTTCAGGAGCGGACGGTCAACAACATGCTGACGGGACCGCATTCGCGGCTTGCCGTGCTGACGGCCAAATTCATCATCGCGTTCCCGGTGCTGCTCGCCGTCATGCTGCTGACGTTCGTGCTCGTGCTCGGCTCCGGGCTCGTCTTCCACGGCGCGGCTTCGTCGCTGACGATGAAGCTGTTCCTGGACGAAGCGGGCAAGTACGGCCTGCTGCTGCTCCTGCAGTACGCGCTGGCGCCGATCTCGGCGGCGGTCGCCCTGCTCTGGCGCAGCTACATTCCGGCGATGGGGCTCGGCATCTTCGCCGTCATCTCGGAGCTGACCATCATGCAGTCCAAGTACATCATGTATTATCCGTGGAGCGCGACGCTGAACCTGACGACGAACCTGTCGCCGAGCATGAATTCGGCCGCGGTCGGATATACGACGATGGCGATCGCGTTCGTCGTGCCGCTGCTGTTCATCGCCGCGTACTTCCGCAAGGCGGACGTGCACAGCGGGTAAGGCGCCCGGCGGATGGGAACGGGCAGAGGTCGCGGGCGGAAGGTCGCCTGCGCCGTGCCGCGCGAAGAATAAGGATAGGAATAAGGATAGGAATAAGGATAGGAATAAGGATAGGAATAAGGATAGGAATAAGGATAGGAATAAGGATAGGAATAAGGATAGAAAGAAGGATAGGAAGACGAGCGTCAAGGCCAAGGCCCTGGCGCTCTTTTGTCGTCTCGGGCTGCGAGTGCCGGTCATCGTTCCTGCCGGAACGCTTGCGGCGATTTGCCCGCATGCCGGCGGAACAGCCGGGAGAAGTAGTGGACGGAGCTGAAGCCGTACTTCTCGGCGATTTGCGCGACGGTCAGGTTCGAGGAACGGAGATCGTCCTTCGCCCGGTTGACCAGAAACCGGTTCATGTAGTGAATCGGCGACGCGCCGGTCGTCCGCTTGAACAGCTCGAAGAAGTAGCCGCGGCTTAAGCCCAGCCCTTCGGCGTACGTCTCCGGCGGAACGCGCAGGCCGTTCAGCAGATCCTCTTCGATCCGCGCGAGCAGCTTCGTGACGCGCGGGTCGGGAATGTCGTTTTCATGCAGCGCGTAGTTCAGGAATTGGTCGATGAACCGCATGAAGCGGCTTTGGGCGGAGAGGCTGCGGATGAACGTCCGTTCCGTCGTATGCTCGTTCGGCGTGTAGCAGGGCTGCAGCAGCTCGATCCAGCCGCGGAGCGAGGCGCCGACCTGCATGACGTTCGGCATGGAATGCGGGAACGGTTCGCCGACCAGCTCGCGCCGCAAGGACGCCGCCTCGTACGCGATCGGGCCGGCCGCGTCCGGGAACGCCGCGGTCCGGTCGACGTAACGCCAGTCGAAATAGCAGCAGGCGTGCGTCATCGGCGCGTCGCGGCTCGAGGCCCAGTCGTGGCGGCGGCCGGCCTCCGCGTAGACCAGCATGCCGGGCAGCGCCTCGTACTCGCGGCCGTCCAGCCGGAATATGCCGCGCCCTTCGGTCACGAAGTAGATCGACGCCGAATAGCAGTGCCGGTTCAGGCTGGCTTGTCCGGGGTAGAACGCATACCGCGTCGCGTAATAGACGTAGGGATGAAAGCGGGCGAAATCCATGGCGGGGCGGACCTCCTCGGCGGCATCGGGCAATTGACCTGACGATCGTGCAACAAGCTGACTGTGCGCTAAATACACGCGAAGCGCGTTCGTTTACAGTATCACTATAGCACATTCACTACGATCCGAAGGGACTGACAAGCATGGAAAACGACATGATATTGCTGAACGACGCGCAGGTGGCCGAGTTTACCGTCAACGGGTACTTGGTGCTTCGCAACGAATTACCGAAGGCGCTGCACGACGGCGTCATGCGGCAGATCGATTTCGTCCTCGGGGAGGAAGGCAACCCGGGGAACAATATTTTGCCGCGCGTGCCGGATATCGGCAAGTTCTTCGAGACGCCGGTCGTGCGAGGCGCGCTGACGAGCCTGCTCGGACCTGACTATTATATGCATCCCCACCGGCATATGCATTACAACCAGCCGGGCAACCAGGCGCCGGGCGGCGGTCAATGGCATAAGGACGGCTACTGGTCGTCGATGCGCAGCCACCGTCCGTGGTGGGTCATGCTGTTCTATTATACGCAGGACATTACCGAGGACATGGGCCCGACCGCCATCATGCCGCGCTCGCAGTACGGCGAGAAGTTCCCGGGCCGGGAATCGGTGCTGCCGGCGGGCAAGGCGGGCACGATCGCGCTCGTGCACTTCGACCTGTGGCATAAAGCGTCGCTCAACACGTCGCAGCTGGACCGCTACATGCTGAAGTTCCAATTCGTGCGCCTGCGGGAGCCGGCCGCGCCGAGCTGGAACCACGACGCGAATGTCGCGCCGGCGTTCCCGGCCTATCTGCCGGACGGCCATCTGAACCTATGGCAGGATGTATGGCGCTGGCTGCTCGGAAGCGAAGGGCGGGCGTCGGAGGCCGCTTTTGCCGCCGGAACGCTCGGCGAGGCGTCGCCGGCCGAGCTGGACGCGCGGCTGTCCGCCGAGGACGCGGCCGTTCGCGCCCGAGCGGCGGACCGGCTCGGCCTGCTCGGCGAAGCCGCCGCGGGGAGCGCCGCGAAGCTCGGCGAGCGGGTCCGCGACGCGGCCGAGGATGTCGGCCTGAACGCGGCGTACGCGCTCGGCCGGCTCGGCGCGGCCGGGACGGCCGAGCTGCTCGCGCAGCTGCGGAGCGGCTCGAAGCCGGCGGCGCAGCGCGCGGCGTACGGCCTCCAGGCGGCGGGCGCGGCCGCGCTGCCCGGCCTGACGGACGCGCTCCGCGATGCCGGCGAGCACGCGCGGGGGCTTGCCGCGTTCGCGCTCGGCATGAACGGCGCGGCCGCCGCGCCGGCGGTGCCGGCGCTGATCGAGGCGCTCGGGGACGCGAGCGAATGGGTGCGCCGCAACGCCGCGGAGGCGCTCGGCATGATCGGCGAGCCGGCCGAGCTGACGGTGCCGGCGCTCGTCGCGCTCCTGAAGGCGTCGGTCGAGGAAGAAGCACAGGCCGAGGAAAGCGGCGCCTCCGCCAATCCGAGCGCGTACGTCGCCAATCAAGACTACATCGCCAATAAGCTCGGCTACACGGCGGCGTTATCGCTGCTGCGCATCGGCAGGCTGGGCGATCCCGCGGTCGTCGTCTCCGGCCTGCGGGTCGGCCTCGACAGCCGCGACCGCTATACCCGGGCGTACGCGTTCGAAGCGCTGACGGCGATTCGCACGCCCGAAGCGGTCGACTGGCTCATCCGCTACTACCGCATCGCCCGCTGGTGTCCGGACACGCATAAGGCGAGCACGTTCTAACCGCCGCGCCGCCGGCGGCGCCCCTTCATGCGCGGCTTGCTTCTTGTTTCGGTCGCGTCAAGCGGAAGGCGCGCAATCGCCCCGAGAACGCAAAAATTGAGCGTTGACCTGCCCCGGGTACGGGGTTATGCTAACCGTTGAAGCAGCTTACGAGCCGGTCCCGGCCGGCGCTCGGAAAAATCAACGGTTAGAGGTGACGATTTGAACGGTTCTTGGCGCAAACAATGGACGTCGGACGTGAAACTGAACGTGCTCGCGGGCATTACGGCCACGCTGGCCCTGATTCCGGACTCGCTGGCATTCTCGTTCATGGCGGGCGTTCCGCCGACGGTCGGCATTTACGCATCGATCTGCATCCTGCTCGTCATTACGTTTCTCGGCGGGCGGCCCGGCATGATCTCCGCCGCCGCGGGTTCGATGGCGGTGCTGATGCTGACGCTCGTGAAGGAGCACGGCATCGCCTACTTGTTCGCGGCGACGGTGCTGACGGGCGTCTTGCAATATTTGATGGGCGTCTTCAAGCTCGGCAAGTTGGTGAACTACGTACCGAAGCCGGTGCTGACGGGCTTCGTCAACGCCCTGGCGATTCTGATCTTCATGTCGCAGCTGCGGTATTTCGAGCATGCGAACTGGACGATGTACGCGCTGGCGGCCGCGGCGCTGCTCATCATCTACGTGCTGCCGCGCTTCTTCAAAGCCGTGCCGTCGCCGCTCGCGGCCGTCGTCCTGCTGACGATCGCCGTCTGGGCATTCGGCATCCACGACGTGAACCGGATCGGCGACATCGCGGCGATCGACGTGTCGCTGCCGTCGTTCCTGCTGCCGGACGTGCCGTTCACGTGGGAGACGCTGGGCATCATTTTGCCGTATTCGCTGTCGCTGGCCGTCGTCGGCTTCACGGAGACGATGCTGACGCAGAATTTGCTCGACGAGACGACGGGGGAGCGGACGGACAAGAACCGCGAGATGCGCGGCCAAGGCATCGCGAACTTCGTCGCCGGCTTCTTCGGCGGCATGGCCGGCTGCGCCCTCGTGGCGGAATCCGTGCTGAACGTGCGCATGGGCGGCCGGAACCGGTTGTCCACGCTCGTCGCCGCGCTGTTCCTGCTGCTGCTCGTCGTCGTGCTGGGCGACCTGCTGTCGCTCGTGCCGATGGCCGCGCTCGTCGGCATCATGCTGATGGTGTGCGCGGCGATCTTCGATTGGAAGTCGATCTTCAACGTGCGCGAGGTGCCCATAGCGGAAACCGTAGTCATGGTCCTTACCGTCGCGGCGGTCGTCGCGACGCATGACTTGGCGGTCGGCGTCATCGTCGGCGTCGTCGCGAGCGGCATCTTCACGCTGATTCTGCGCCGATCCCGGGGACGGGAGCGGAATCGCGCCTTCGAAGGGTAGGGATGGGGATGCCGGACGGCGGCCTTTACGAGACGCGGTGGCGGACGGACGGGGATTACCGTCCGAAAATCGTCGCGTACTATTACAAGCAGTGGGACGACTTCCATATGGCGTTCCATACGCACGACTGGACGGAATTCATGTACGTCCTCTCCGGAACGTGCACGGTCGAGACGCCCGGCGGCGCGATGGCGATGCGCAAGGGCGATCTCATCCTGCTGGATGCCGGGGTGTCCCACAAGCTGATCGTCGGCAAGGATAGTCCGTGCCGGATGCTGAACGTCGAATTCTCGTTCAAGCCCTGCGACGGCATATTCCCGTCCATGAAGCAGCTGGCCGACAGCGACGCCGAATTCGCGGCGTTCTTGGCGCGCGGGCTCGGCACGATCGTGCTGCGGGATTCCGCGGACGTACAGCAGATTCTGAAAAGCCTCGTGCTGGAGCTCGATATCGGCGGCGCGGGCGCGGGCAAAGAGAACATGACGAACCTGCTCATCTCCCAGCTGCTCGTCCGCGTCGCGCGATTGACGGCGGAAGGCGCCGAGGACGGCCCCGACCGGCAGATTCACCGCTACGTCCGCATCGCGGCGGAGTACATCCACCAGCATTACGACTGCGACATTCAGGCGAAGGACATCGCGGCGGCGGTCAATTTGCACCCGGTCTACCTGCAGCGGATTTTCAAGGCGAACATCGGCGTGTCCCTGTCGGAATACTTGGCGGAGCTGCGCGTGGAGAAAGCGAAGATGCTGCTGGCCCGCACCGACGTGCCGATCATCGATATCGCCGATTACGTCGGCTTGAACAGTCGCCAATATTTCAGCATGCTGTTCAAAAAGATGACCGGCTTGTCGCCCGCCGCGTACCGCAAGTCGCAAGCGTCCATTCAAGCGTTCTCCGGAGAGCCCGAAGCCGGGAGTACCGGAAGTTGAGATAGTTGACATCTCGCCCGCAAACCCGTTGCAAATGTGGAAACGCCTTCTTTTCTTGCCTGCTACAATGAGGGTAGCGAGATTCACCACCCCCAAACGGCGAAGAGGAGGCTTTTTTCATGTCTTTTAAAGTAGCGTTTGTCGGCGCGGGCAGCATCGGCTTTACGCGCGGCTTGATGCGCGATTTGCTCGCGGTGCCGGAGTTCAAGGACATTCAAGTTGCGTTTACAGACATTAACGCGCACAATCTCGACATGGTGACGCAGCTCGTCCAGCGGGATATCAACGAGAACGGCTTGTCCATCGAGATTCAGGCGACGACGGACCGGCGCGAAGCGCTGAAGGACGCGCGGTATGTGTTCTGCGTCGTGCGCATCGGCGGCCTGGAAGCGTTCCAGCATGACGTCGACATTCCGCTCAAGTACGGCGTCGACCAATGCGTCGGCGACACGCTGTGCGCCGGGGGCATCATGTACGGCCAGCGCGGCATCGCGGCGATGCTCGAGATCTGCAAGGACATCCGCGAAGTGGCCGAGCCGAATGCGCTGCTGCTCAACTATGCCAATCCGATGGCCATGCTGACGTGGGCTTGCAACAAGTACGGCGGCGTCCGCACGATCGGCCTGTGCCACGGCGTGCAGGGCGGCCATCACCAGATCGCGCGCGCCCTCGGCCTCGAGAAGAAGGACGTCGACATCATCTGCGCGGGCATCAATCACCAGACATGGTACGTGTCCGTCAAGACGAACGGCGTCGATCGCACCGGCGACCTGCTGGAAGCGTTCGAAAATCATCCGGAATTCAAGCAGACGGAGAAGGTGCGCATCGACATGCTGCGCCGGTTCGGCTACTATTCCACGGAATCGAACGGCCATTTAAGCGAATACGTGCCGTGGTACCGCAAGCGTCCGGACGAGATCAAAGACTGGATCGACCTCGGCAGCTGGATCAACGGCGAGACCGGCGGCTACCTGCGCGTCTGCACGGAAGGCCGCAACTGGTTCGAGACGGATTTCCCGAATTGGATGAAGTCCGACCCGTACGTCTACTCGGCCGAGAAGCGCGGCGAAGAGCACGGTTCCTACATCATCGAAGGGCTGGAAACCGGCCGCGTCTATCGCGGGCACTTCAACGTCGTGAATAACGGCGTCATTACGAACCTGCCGGATGATGCCATCATCGAAGCGCCGGGCTACGTCGATCGCAACGGCATCAACATGCCGGTCGTCGGAGACCTGCCTCTCGGCTGCGCCGCCGTGTGCAACGTCAGCATCTCCGTGCAGCGGCTGGCCGTGGAAGCCGCCGTCCGCGGCGACGACAAGCTGCTGCGCCAGGCGATGATGATGGATCCGCTCGTGGGCGCGGTCTGCAATCCGAAGGAGATCTGGCAGATGGTCGACGAGATGCTGGTCGCGCAGGCGACATGGCTGCCGCAGTATACGGCCGCGATCGAAGCGGCGGAGCGGCGGCTGGCATCGGGCGACCGCGTGCCGACGCGCGAAGGGTACCAAGGGGCGGCGCGTCTCAAGACCAAGACGGTCGAAGAGCTGATGCAGGACCGCGAAGCGGCGACCCGCAATGCCGGCGAGTCCGACAAGGCGAAGGAACGTCCGGCGGCCGCGCACTGAAATCGTACCTCCTGACAAAAGGCTCCGCACGCTACGGTGGATAACACCGGGCATGCGGAGCCTTTTTACGGCAAACGGCGGATTAACGTTTCGGATAAAGGGCATAATCGACCGAAGTCGGTACATCGATCAGGATGAGCCGCAGCGGCGCGTCCTGCTTGGCGGAGAGGACGACCTCGTCCGCGCGGTCCGCCCGCACGAGGATGAAGTCCTTGTGCTTCACGTCGGTCCGGTTGTCCGGCTGTCCTGCGTAGGACCATGTACCGTCGCCGCGAATGGCAAGCGCCGTCAGCGTGCGGCCATCCTCGACCGGATGGCGATAAACGGCGCCCGGCGCGAGCTCGACGTCCCACATGCGGGCATCGGCGACGATGGCGATCGGCGAGCCTTCGCCGATGACGGTTTTCTGCGTGAAGCCTTCGCCCGCGCGAATCGGGAAATCCTCATGCTCGTACTGATGATAGGTCGGCGTCGTTTTGAGCGCTTCTTGGATCGAGGGCTCGAACCAGATTTGGAAGCCTTCCATGTCCGGGCCGATGAAGCGTTCCTCGTGGCTGACGCCGGAGCCGGTCTGCATGAGCTGCACCCCGCCGGCGCCGATGCTGCTCTTCGTGCCGAGCGTATCGCCGTGCTCCGCTTTGCCGGCCACGACGTACGTCATGATTTCGAAGGCTTGATGCGGATGAAGCGGAATATACCCGTCGTTTTGGGCATGCGCCCAAGCCCAGTAGAACAGCGTGCTGACCCGTTTCACGACGGAGCCTTCGCCGGAGAAGCCGATCGGCTTCTGCTCGGTGATATTCCCGCCGTCAAAAGCGCCTTTCGCCTGTAAAGTCGGACCGTATACGAGCGTTTGCATCTTGCATGCCTCCTGTTTGTTGTGGCTTTCGTCCATCGAGTTTTTTTGCGCCGCGCTTTAAGGAATCGCGTATTCGCCGGGCCCGACGAGCGCGACGCCGATGGCGACGGCGATTAGAATGACGTTATATTCCATGCCGTTCTGCCTGACCCAGTAGCCGTGCCGGAAGTGGATGGACGCGATCGCGCCGAGCATCGTCAGCACGATGAGCACGGCGGCGACGACCACCCATAAGCCGAGCGCGAACAACAGGCCGCCGAACAGTTCGGCCAATCCCGCCAGCAGCGCGATCGCGAGTCCGGGCTTTAAGCCAATGGAACTCATCCAGCCGCCGGTGCTCTTCAGGCCGTAGCCCCCGAACCAGCCGAACAGCTTCTGCGTGCCGTGTCCGGCCAGCGTCAACCCGACCGCCAGCCGAATAATCAATAATCCGAGCGCGATACCGATTGCGATCTCCTCCGAGGGGATGCGCGCATCCCGAATGTTTTCGAGTCCGTTCATGCTGCCGGCCGTTCGCGCGTCTCCATGCCGGCGGGCGTTCGCTACGTAAAACTGTTCTGCGCGGCGATCCCCAACTTTTTTAGCAGTTCGATCGCTTGGCGCTGTTCGTCCGGCGTTAGGCCGTGCACCGCATTTGCGATCGCCTCGGTATGGGGCGGGAAGGCTTCCTCGATGAACCGGTTCCCTTCCTCCGTGATTTCCGCGAACGTGACGCGGCGGTCGGTCGGGCACGCTTTCCGCTTGGCGAGCCCCTTGTCGGCCAGCTTGTCGATCACGTACGTAATATTGCCGCTCGTCATAAGGATCTTCTCGCCGATTTGCTGCAGAGGCTGCTCCCCTTTATGGTACAACAGCTCCAGAACTGCGAATTCCGTCGGGTTCAGCCCGCGTTTGCGGATATCCTGATGCACGTGGGCGGTGACCCATTGATGCGCCCGGGAAAGCGTGATAAACAACCGGAGTTCGTTCTCTCGGTCGGTTGCCGTCATGTGATGACACCTCGCTCGCTTCGTTTTCTCAATATTCATTATCTTTATTTAAAGATAAATCTTTTCGGTCGAAAAGTCAAGCCGGTTCGCGGGGGGGAGGCTGTTGTCCATTCGAGCCAGTCAGCGTCATCCGGCAGTCTCGGGCCGGGGGATTCGGCGACCAATCGATGCAGCGGATATATTAATGAAGAAACGGGTAAAAGAAAGCTTGACTGCCTATGCGAATGCGGCCCGAAAGCAGGCAAAAACGTTGTCTCGTAGATGAAGGCGCCGCGGCAGCGACGGGATCGCGGAAGCAGCGAAAAGACATGATGGACCGCGGGACGCTGCAGAGGATGGTTCTAACCAAAAGAGTATGAGGAGGAGGGAAGAGCTGAGGAGGAGAGAATAGCGATTGCAGACGATTCGAACCGCATGGTCGGCGGCATGGCACATATCCTAGAACCCGGGGACTTCAGCCGAAACGGATTAAATCCGCGAGCCGGGCCTGACATTGCCAGGAAAAACGAATTTTTTCTTCATTATATATAGGAAAACATGAAGACCGGGGCGTTCTGTTCGCGCACCCCGGCCATATCCCTTATCGAAACCGCGGGCTTTATTTCTTCGGCGCGGCCCGTCCTTGCTGAACGTCGAGCGGAGCCGGCACATCGTTGCCGCCGGCGAATTGATGCTTCACGAGCTGGTTGAAGGAGGCAAGCCACGGCTTCAGCGAACGGCCGGCCCAAGCTTCTTGGGCGTACTGCACCAAGTGGTTGTTGAATTCCTTGTTCGCCGAGATATGCACTTCCTGCACTTCGGGCGCCAGCTTGCGGATATGGATCGCGATCGTCTGCTTCAGCTCGCCGGACAACTGGTTATGGTCATTGACGGTAAAGTAGGAGTTATAAGGCGTCGCGATCCGCTGATTATTCCAATAGGGGCTGCCCGTATCGTTATTGTACACGCCCTCGGTCGAGCCGGTGTTATCCTGCTCGCGCTTGCCTCCTGCACGGTGCGTGTGCGTCGCGGTCCAATCGGTCGTGATGCCGACGTAGGCGTTCTTGTCGGTCAGCATGACAAGCGCGCCCGCTACGCCGTTGATATTGGAGACGTCGTTGGACAGCAGGGAGCTGTATTCGAACCAGGCGTTGTCGTGCTGGCCCGGCATGCTACTCATCGAGCCGTACATGCGGCTGCCCAGCATTTTCGGATCCCCTTTGTTCTGACTGCCGTAATCGTACGTGCTGTTCTGTACATAGCGTTGATAATTGCAGCCGCTGATGACGGCGAGGCATAACGCCGCGGCGGCCAGCAGGGTCATGAATCGTGCTTGCTTCTTCATCAAAAGGTCGCTCCTTTCGTCAGCCTATCCTTAGAATGGGCGACGAAACTTCAAATATGCATGGGGGAGCGATACATAAAGAACCATGGTTTAGGCACACAATGAAGGATAGACATGGAGCCTCAATACCGTAAAATGGCAAGGGGAAAAACGCCGAAAATCAAGGATTTTCAGGCTATGAGAACATTTTGTGAACATCTCTGGGAAGATTGACAAAAAGCACCTGCAACTTTATATTTATTAAAGTGATTAGATTGCGGAAGTTGTCTAAACATCAGGATTTGCAAGCAGCAGAGCCGCTTTTTGCACTGTCTACGGCTGCTGTCAAAACGTAAAAAGTGGGGTTGATTGATGATGAATCGGTGGCACGTTCTAAAACGGCTATTGCCGCTTCTGGCCGGAATGGTGTTGCTGCTGTCAGCTTGCGGACGAGCTGACCTGTCGACGCTGAGACCGCAAGGGCCGGTAGCCGAAGAACAGTTCGGACTAATGAAACTTACGATCACGATCATGGTTATCGTCGTTCTGGTCGTATTTGCAATCGCTGGATACGTAATTCTTCGTTATCGCCGCCGCCCGGGGGACAAGTCGATCCCGGTTCAAGTGGAAGGCAATCACAAGCTGGAGATTATCTGGACGGTTATTCCGATTGTGCTCCTGATCATTATCGGGATTCCGACGGTCAATTCGGTATTCGGTCTGGCCAAAGACTACACGAAAGACCCGAATGCCATTCAAATTAACGTAACCGCACACCAATACTGGTGGGAATTCGAATATCCGAAGCTCGGCGTCAAGACCGCCCAAGAGCTCTTGATTCCGGAAGGCACGATCATCTCGGTGGAAGCGAAGACGGCGGACGTCCTTCACTCCTTCTGGATTCCGTCCCTGGCCGGCAAGACCGACACGAACCCGGGCGGAAACGTTAACACGATGTACTTCAAAGCCGACCATACCGGCGTATTCCTCGGCAAGTGCGCGGAGCTCTGCGGTCCTTCGCACTCCCTGATGGATTTCAAAGTGAAAGTCGTGGACAAAGCTTCGTTCGATCGCTGGGTAGCGGCAATGAAAAATCCGGTTGCGCTTCCGCAGGATCAAGAAGTCGCGGACTTGCTCAATAAACAATGTCTGTCCTGCCACGCCATCGGCGGCAACGGCGGACCTGCGTTCCCGAACCTGACGGGCATCGGCGGCCGTCAAACGGTAGCCGGCATCCTGGTCAACACGGACGACCCGAAATACAAAAACGAAGGCACGGTCGAGCATAACCTCGAGAAGTGGATCTCGGATCCGCAAGCGGTTAAACCAGGCACGCTCATGCCGAAGGTCGATCTGACCCAAGATCAAGTGAAAGCCATCGCTAAGTACTTGGCGGGATTGAAACTAGACTATTAAACAGTGACGGAATGAAGGAGGTACCTACTTTGGCTCACGCACATACGGTTAAACGGTATAGCGGCCTGATGGACTGGCTAACGACCGTTGACCATAAAAAGATCGGCATTCTGTACTTGATCGCCGGCGGCTTCTTCTTCCTCGTCGGCGGCCTGGAAGCGCTGATGATCCGGATTCAATTATGGAAACCGCTCAACGATTTCGTAGCGGCGCATACGTTTAACGAATTGCTGACGATGCACGGTACGACCATGATCTTCCTCGCGGCGATGCCGATCATCTTCGCGCTGATGAACGCGATCGTGCCGCTCCAGATCGGCGCGCGCGACGTCGCGTTCCCGTTCGTCAACGCCATCGGCTTCTGGACGTTCTTCGCGGGCGGCGTCCTGTTGAACGTCAGCTGGTTCGCCGGCGGAGCGCCGGATGCGGGCTGGACGTCGTACGCGCCGCTCGCCACGCCGACATTCAGCGGCGGACACGGCGTCGACTACTACGTCATCGGTCTTCAAATCGCCGGTATCGGAACCTTGGTCGGCGGCATCAACTTCCTGGCCACGATCATTAACATGCGCGCGCCGGGCATGAGCTTCATGCGGATGCCGATGTTTACCTGGACGGCGTTCATTACTTCCGCGCTGATCCTGTTCGCTTTCCCTGCGCTGACGGTAGGTTTGGTCGCGATGATGTTCGACCGGCTATTCGGCGGCAATTTCTTCGAACCGACCAACGGCGGCAACGCCGTTCTCTGGGAGCATATCTTCTGGATTTTCGGACATCCTGAGGTGTACATCCTGATCCTTCCGGCCTTCGGCGTCATCTCCGAAGTCATCAGCACGTTCTCGCGCAAACGGTTGTTCGGGTACAGCTCCATGGTCTTCGCAACGGTGCTGATCGGCTTCCTGGGCTTCATGGTATGGGCGCACCATATGTTCACGACGGGTCTCGGACCGGTCGCGAACGCGCTGTTCTCCATCGCCACGATGCTGATCGCCGTACCGACGGGGATCAAAATCTTCAACTGGCTGTTCACGATGTGGGGCGGCTCCATCCGGTTCACGACCGCCAACCTGTTCGCCGTCGGCTTCGTTCCGACGTTCGTCATGGGCGGCGTTACCGGTGTTATGCTCGCTGCCGCACCGGCGGACTTCCAGTATCACGATTCCTACTTCGTCGTTGCCCACTTCCACTATGTAATCGTGGGCGGCTTGATTCTGGGCTTGTTCTCCGGCTTGTTCTACTGGTGGCCGAAAATGTTCGGCCGCGTGCTGAACGAAGGGCTCGGCAAGCTTTGCTTCTGGACCTTCTTCATCGGCTTCCACCTGACGTTCTTCGTGCAGCACTTCCTCGGCCTGATGGGGATGCCGCGCCGCGTATGGACGTATCTGGACGGCCAAGGCTTCAACAACTTGAACATGATCAGTACGATCGGGGCGTTCCTGATGGGCCTCGGCACGATCTTCTTCCTGCTGAACATCGTCATCACGTCGCTCAAGCCGCGCAACGCGGTGAACGATCCGTGGGAAGACGGCCGTACGCTGGAATGGTCGATTCCGTCCCCGGCTCCGGAGTACAACTTCGCGCAGACGCCGCTGGTTCGCGGTTACGACGCTTTCTGGAAAGAAAAGATGGACGGCAAGAAGGAAATGCTGCCGGCCGAGCCGCTCGGCTCGATCCACATGCCATCGCCTTCGATTCTTCCGCTTATCATGGCAGTCGGCCTGTTTATCGCCGGTCTGGGCTTCATGTACGGCAAAGGCGATTACGGCGACGGCTTCAAGGCGTTCTTGTTCAACAACCATATCGTAGCGATTCTCGGCTTGGCGATTACGCTGGCCTGCATGTTCCTGCGTTCGGTGTACGACGATCATGGCTTCCATATCGAACCGGATGAAATTACTGGGGATAAGGGGGTAAAAGCATGAGCGCACATTCGCACGTAGACGGCAAATTGCCGCACGAGCCAGAGAAAGCGACGCTCGAGGCGCGCAACAAGGTACTCGGCTTCTGGCTGTTCCTTGGCGCCGAAACCGTATTGTTCGGTACGCTCTTCTCCGCGTTCCTTGCGCTTCGGCATCAAGTCGGCGACGGCAACCCGACTTCGCAAGAGCTCTTCGAGCTTTCGATTACGGCTTGGGCGACGTTCATCCTGCTTACGTCTTCCTTGACGAGCGTGTTCGCGATTCAAGCGATGCACATGAACAAAGTGAAGGCGATGATTACGTGGCTGGTCGTCACGATTCTGCTTGGCGCCGCGTTCCTCGGCCTCGAGGTTTACGAGTTCGCGAACTACGTAGATGAAGGCCACAAGTTCTCGACAAGCGCGTTCAGTACGTCCTTCTATACGCTGGTCGGCTTCCACGGCGCGCACGTCTTGTTCGGGGTTCTCTGGATCCTGCTTCTGATCCTGCAGATCTTCAAAAAAGGCTTGACCGTGGTAACGGCTCCGAAGATATATGTAGCCGGTATTTACTGGCACTTTATCGACGTCGTGTGGGTATTCATCTTCACCGTCGTGTATTTGATGGGAAAGGTGGGCTAAAGAATGTCCGAACAACATTCCGCAGTCGAAGAGCAAAAGCATCACAAACACGAAGGTCCAAAGAAACACATCGTCGCGTTCATCATGTCCATCCTCCTGACAATCATCGCGTTCGCGATGGTTGCGGCGGGCGAAATCAATACCACGTTCATCTATATGTTCCTGGTTCTTATGGCGGCCATCCAGGTCTTCGTCCAAATGGGCTTCTGGATGCACATGAAGGATCGCGGTCACGCGTTCCCGATTATCGGCATTCTGATGGGTGTGTTCGTCGTATTCACGATTGTCATCATGGCCGAATACTGGGCTTGGTGGTAAACGTCCATAAATTGAAGAGGGGGAGGTCCTTGCCGACCCCTCTTTTGTTGTAAATGAGTGTTGCCTTGGAAAGGGGTACCAACATGCTCGGATTGCAATATTTCAGCTTTGAAGAGTTGTGGAGCCCATGGTTTTTCTTCTTGATGACAGCGTTAGTCATCCTTTATTTCTACTTAGCTGGACCTTGGAAGGAAAAGCATGCGCCGTCGGAGCCGAAAGTCACCGGCGTGCAGAAGACGTTGTTCGTGTCGGGCATGGTGTGCTATTACATGGCCCAAGGCGGACCGCTCGAGCTGCTAGGCCATTTGATGTTTACGTTCCATATGGTCAACATGTCGTTATCGTATTTGATCGCGCCCCCGCTGCTGCTGCTCGGCATTCCCGCGTTTATTTGGCGCCGGGCGTTCCGGGCGTCCTTCTGGTCCAAGCTCGATGGGGCGATGCATCCGATCTTCACGCTCGTGCTGTTTAATATGCTGTTCTCGCTCTACCACGTCCCGGTGGTGCATGACTACGTCATGACGCATTTCACCGTGCATCGAATCTACTATTTGGTATTGCTTGTCACTTCGTTTATGATGTGGTGGCAGATCGCTTGTCCGGTACCGGAGTGGCATCGCTTGACGGACGTGCGGAAAATGGCTTATATTTTCGCGAACGGGCTGCTGCTTACGCCGGCCTGCGCGCTCATTATCTTCTCGGGTCAGTCCATGTACGCGACGTACAACGATCCGGAAGTGTGGGCGAAAGCCATGGGCTATTGCGTAGCGGGCGATCCAACGATTCTATTGTCGAAGTTTTCCGGCCCCAGCTTCTTCAATCTATTGTCCCCGAAGGACGATCAACAGCTCGGCGGCGTCATTATGAAGCTCGTTCAAGAAGTCATGTACGGCTGCATCCTCGCCTATGTCTTCTTTCAATGGTATAAAAAAGAGCACGGAGATTCGGCGGATGACGAAATTCCCGACAACGGCGCTTTGAATTAAACGCATATTTGTGCAGAAACGGACGGGATGCATCTTGTCAAAGTACGATATTTTGCCTACGATCAGTACGTCTTTCATCGTCATCAGCGCGATTCTGGTGGCGATCGGCTGGAATCTCGCGATCAAACGCAAACTGGAAGCGCATAAGAAAGTGATGCTTGCCGGCGCCGTCTCCGCGCTGCTGTTCTTCCTGATCTATATGTCCCGCACGGTGTTCGTCGGCAACACCGACTGGGGCGGTTCGGACGAAATGAAGCCGTATTATCTGACGTTTCTCTTCTTTCATATCGTTCTCGCGACGGTCGGCGCGATCTTCGGCATCACGACCTTAACGCTCGCATTCCGCAAGAGCTTCAACAAGCACCGGAAATGGGGACGGCTAACGTCGGTCATCTGGTTTTTCACGGCCATTACGGGCGTCATCGTCTACGTGCTGCTCTATCTGATGTACCCGGGCGGCCATACGAAACCGGTGCTGGACGTGCTGTTCGGCGGCTAATTCGCAATAGACAACGACATAGCGTAACGAGCGGTAAATCTCCTTGTGAGGTTTACCGCTTTTTTGTACAATGAATGTTAGTTAAGAACATCTCTTGTTTGTTTCGAACAAGGAGGGAGAGCCGATGCTGCTGCACGGCAAGCGGTACACAAGAAGGGAAATCGAGGCGCGCGTGGGAAGGATCGAGCAGATCGGCGGCATTCGAAAAATGACGCTGGCGGAGGGGAACGAGTCGGGAACGTCGATCCTCGCGGTGCGGACCGGGGCAGGACTGGCGTACGACGTCACGCCGGATAAGGGGCTGGATATATCGGCGGCTTCGTTCGCGGGCGCGTCTCTGGCTTGGCAGTCGGCGAATGGCGACGCGCATCCGTCCTACTACGACGATCAGGGGACGGGGTGGCTGCGGACGGCCGCGGGAGGATTGTTCATGACCTGCGGTCTGATCAGCGCGGGATCGCCGAGCACCGTGGACGGCGTCGCCTACGGACAGCACGGCCGCGCGCATCATACGCCGGCGAAGCAGGTGGCCGCGGAAGCCGTCTGGGTCGGCGACGAGCTGGAGCTGCGCGTGCGCGGCGTCGTGGAAGAGACGTCGATTTTCGGCGGGCACTTGCGCTTGCGGCGCGAGATTCGAAGCCGTCTCGGCGAGAACGCGATCGAGATCCGGGACGAGGTGGAGAACGCCGGTTTCCGGCCTTGTCCGCATATGATGCTGTACCATTTCAATTTCGGGTATCCGCTCCTGACGGAGGCGACGCGGATCGCGTTTCCGGGCAGCCGCGTTACGCCAAGGGATCCGAATGTCCCGCTTGACGGGCACGATCGGTGGGAAGCGCCGTCGCCGGGGTACGAGGAACGCGTCTATTATCACGAGCTGCCGAAGACGGCGGACGGCCGGGCGGAGGTCGCGCTGCATCAGCCGCAGTTTCCGCTTGGCGGCGGGCATTCGGCGCCCGTAACCGTCAGGCTGGCGTGGAAGACGGACACGCTGCCGCGCCTCGTGCAGTGGAAGATGCCGGGGGCCGGCGTGCACGCGCTCGGCATCGAGCCGGCGAACTGCGGCGTGGAGGGCATGGCGGCCGAACGGGAACGCGGCACGCTGCGGATGCTGGAACCGGGCGAGACCGCGCGCTACGAATTGAAGCTGTCGATCGAATGACGATCTTCGAGGAGGCTATGCAATGAGCTTGAACGACAGGCAGCGGCAGCTGCTCGGCATGCTGGAGAGCGCCGGCGAAGTGAAGGTCGGCGGATTGAAGGATCATTTCGGCGTGACGGAGATGACGATCCGCCGGGATCTCGAGAAGCTGGAGCAGGCCGGCTACGCGAAACGGACGTTCGGCGGCGCGATCTTGGCGTCGAAGGACGTCGCGATCGGCGACCGGACCGGCGTCATGACCGACGAGAAGCAGGCCGTCGGCCGCGCCGCCGCGTCGCTGGTGAAGGAGAACGAAGCCGTCTTCATCGACGGCGGAACGACGACGCTCTACGTGGCGCGTTACTTGAAGGCGGAGCAGAACGTCACGGTCGTGACGAACGCGCTCAATATCGCGATGGAGCTGCTGGAGCGGAGGATCACGACGGTGGTGACCGGGGGAATGGCGCTCGAGGCCACATCGACGCTGGTCGGGCCGGGTACGGTCGAGGCGATCGGCAAAATGGCGTTCGACCGCGTGTTTCTCGGCGCGACCGGACTGACGGCGAAGCACGGCTTCAGCAATTCCAATCTGTACGAGGCCGAGATCAAGCGGATGGCGATCGCGCAGGCGACGGAGGTGAACGTCGTCCTCGACCATACGAAGTACGGGGCGAAGGAGCTGTTCTCGTTTGCCGCGCTCGGCGAAGCGCACCGGATCATCGCCGACGCGCAGCCGGACGGGGAGCTGCTGCAGGCTTGCCGGGACCAAGGCGTCGAGATATGGGTCGCAAGCCATTATGTTTGAATCGAACATTTTGATAGACAGATTCCAGCTCGTGAATTAAAATAATGTTATAAACGGACATTATTTGTTCTAACAGAACAGAGGGAGATGGATGGCGGATGTCGGTCAAACCAAGGCTTAACCGGATGTTCGGCGAGCAGGGGAAATGTTTCGACGTGGCGGTGGACCACGGGTTTTTCAATGAAATTTCGTTCTTGAGCGGCATCGAAAACATGCGGGAGGCCGTGCGCGCGATCGTGGAGGCGAACCCGGACTGCATCCAGCTGAGCATCGGGCAGGCGAAATGGCTGCAGGAGGTGCCGGGCAAGCGGAAGCCGGGGCTCGTGCTGCGTACGGACGCCGCGAATATCTACGGCACGGAGCTGCCGCGCTTCCTGTTCAGCGAGCTGATCGACCGCGCGATCGAGATGGCGGTAGCGCTCGACGCCGTCGCGGTATGCGTCAACCTGCTGCTGCTGCCGAACCAGCCGGAGCTGCATCGCCAGTGCGTGCGCAACATCTCGCTGCTGAAGAGCGAATGCGAGAAATACGGCATGCCGCTCATGGTGGAGCCGCTCGTCATGCTGCCGAACGAAGCGAAGGGCGGGTACATGGTCGACGGGGACATCCGCAAAATCATGCCGCTCGTGCGTCAGGGCGTCGAGCTGGGCGCCGACGTCATCAAGGCGGATCCGTGCGACGACGTGTCGGAGTACCACCGCGTGATCGAGGTCGCGTCCGGCGTGCCGGTGCTCGTGCGCGGGGGCGGCCGGGCAAGCGACGAAGAGATCGTCGCCCGGACGGTCGAGCTGATGCGGCAAGGCGCCTCCGGCATCGTCTACGGCCGCAACGTCATCCAGCACCCGGATCCTGCGGGCATGACGAACGCGCTTATGGCGATCGTGCACCACGGCGCGCCGGCGGAGCAGGCGCTGGCGATGCTGGTCGGCGGGGAGGCGCGGTAGCCATGAGCAAACGAATGATCCGTTTCGGGGTTATCGGCTGCGGCCTGATGGGTAAAGAATTCGCAAGCGCCGCCGCCAGATGGCTGCATCTCGAAGGCGTCGACTTCGAGCCGCGCATCGTGGCGGTGTGCGACGCGAACCCCGCGGCGACGGAATGGTTCACGCGCCAGGTGCCGAGCGTGGAGCGCGCGTACGGCGACTATAAGGAGCTGCTCGCGGACGACGAGGTCGAGGCGGTCTACTGCGCGGTTCCGCATCACCTGCACGCGCAGCTCTACGTCGACATCATCGAAGCCGGCAAGCATCTGCTCGGCGAGAAGCCGTTCGGCATCGACGCGGACGCGAACGCGCGCATCGGAGCCGCGCTGGCAGCCCATCCCGGCGTCGTCGTGCGCTGCTCGTCGGAATTTCCGTTTTACCCCGGCGCGCAGCAGATCGTTCAGTGGGTGAACGAAGGCCGGTTCGGCCGCATCATCGAGGTGGAGGCCGGCTTCTGGCACTCCAGCGACCTCGACCCGGCGAAGCCGATCAACTGGAAGCGCCGCATCGCGACGAACGGCGAATACGGCTGCATGGGCGACCTCGGCATGCACGTGCTGCATCTGCCGCTGCGTTTCGGCTGGCGGCCGGCGAACGTGCGCGCGCTGCTGAGCAAAATCGTGCCGGAACGCCCGGACGGCAAAGGCGGCACCGTGCCGTGCGAGACGTGGGACAACGCCATTCTCGCCTGCGACGTCCGGACGGAGGACCTGCGGTTTCCGATGGTGCTCTCGACGAAGCGGATCGCGCCGGGGCATGCCAACACGTGGTTCATTCGCATTCAGGGAACGGAGCTGTCGGCGGAATTCAGCACGAAGCATCCGAAGCAGGTGGCGTCCCTGCCGTATTCGCCGGGCCGGCCGCAGGCATGGCACATCGTCGACGCGCCGTATAAGTCGGCGTACGGCACGATCACCGGCGGCATCTTCGAATTCGGCTTCTCGGACTCCATCCTGCAAATGTGGGCGGCGTTCTGCGACGAGTTGGCCCACGGCGCGGACGGCATGTCGCAGCCGTTCCGCTGCGCGACGCCGGAGGAAGCGCTCGGCAGCCACCGCGTCTTCACGGCGGCGCTGGCATCGGAGCGCGACGGCGCGACCGCGGCGATCGATTGGGGGAATTGACCGTGGACGGAACGGCTACGCGCGGGGCGGCCGAGGTCGTCGTCGCGGGGCATATTTGCCTGGACGTCATTCCGGCGATGCCGGAGATGAAGGACGGGATGGGGACGATGCTCGTCCCGGGCAAGCTGGTCGACATCGGCTCGGCGCGCATCGCCACCGGAGGCGCCGTCTCCAACACGGGGCTCGCGCTGCACCGGCTCGGCGTGCCGGCGAAGCTGATGGGCAAGATCGGCGACGATCTGTTCGGCGGCGCGATCGCGCGCGTGCTGCGGGACTACGGGCAGGAGCTCGCGGACGGCATGATCGTCTCGCCGGGCGAGCCGACGTCCTACACGCTCGTGGTGAGCCCGCCGAACATCGACCGCATCTTCCTGCACTGCACCGGCGCGAACGACACGTTCGCCGCGGGCGACTTGCGGGAGGAGGCGCTGGAAGGGGCGAGGCTGTTCCATTTCGGCTATCCGCCGCTCATGCGGCGAATGTACGCGGACGGCGGCGGCGAGCTCGGCGGGCTGCTCGCCAAGGCGAAGAGGCGCGGGCTGACGGTCTCGCTCGACCTCGCGAAGCCGGACCCGGCGTCGCCGGCGGGAGAAGCCGATTGGCGCGGCATTTTTGTGAAAGCGCTCCCGTACGTCGACGTGTTCCTGCCGAGCTTCGAAGAGATCCTTTACATGCTGCGGCGGGAACATTACGACGCGCTGGCTGCCGCGCATGGCAGCGACCTGCTGCCGTTCGCCGACGGGCCGCTGCTGCGCGAGCTCGCGGAGGAGCTGCTGGCGCTCGGGGCCGCCGTCGTCGCGCTGAAGCTCGGCGAGCACGGCCTCTACCTGCGAACGACGGACGACGCTGACCGGCTGGCCGCAATGGGCGCCGTGGCGTCCACGGTACCGCTCGAGACGTGGAGCGGCCGGGAGCTGCTCGCGCCGTGCTTCGAAGTCGCGGTGGCCGGCACGACGGGCGCCGGCGACTGCACGATCGCGGGCTTTCTCGCGGGCTTGTTGAAGGGGCTCGGCCCGGAGGCGTGCGTCGGCGGCGCGGTCGCGGTCGGGGCCTGCAACGTGGAGCAGGCGGACGCGACGAGCGGCGTCCCGACGTGGGAGGCCGTGCAGGCGCGCATGGCCGCGGGCTGGCGCAAGCGCGGCGTGAGGCTGTCGCTGCCGGGCTGGCGGGAGGACGAACAAGGGATATGGCACGGCCCGGCAGAAAAAGGATTTCGGCAGGGATGACTGGAAATCATTATGCGGATACTATCATACCAGGAGGGTGACGGCATGAAACGCAGCGAAGTCGTCGCGGCGCAGCATCGCGCCGCGGATATGTTGGACGCGATCGGCATTATTTTAACGCCGCAGGAGAGGGAACACGTCGAGGTGGCGGAGTTCGGGCTCGGCAAGTTGGAGCTTCAGGGTCTGCAGCTCGTCACGTATATCAATACGGACCGTTATTGCGCGAAGGAGCTTGTCTTGTTCCCGAACCAAACCTGTCCGGAGCATCTGCACCCGCCGGTCGGGGACGATCCCGGCAAGACGGAAACGTTCCGCTGCCGGCACGGCGTCGTCTATTTGTACGTCGAAGGCGGCAACGGCGGCACGATCCAGGCCGAAGTGCCGGCCGGAAGCGAGGCCTATTACACGGTGTTCCACGAGATCGAGCTGCATCCCGGGCAGCAGTACACGATTCCGCCGGGCACGAAGCATTGGTTCCAGGCGGGGGAGACGGGCGCGATCGTTTCGGAATTCTCGAGCACGAGCCGGGACGAATTCGATATTTTCACGGATCCGAACGTGGTGCGGATTCCCGTCGTAACGGAGGACTGACCGGTCCGTAACAGCAAACCGTAAAGCAAACCGTAAAAGCAAACCGTAACAGCAAACCGTAAAAGCAAAACCGTAAAGCAAAATCGTAAAGCAAAACCGTAAAAGCAAAACCGTATCAGCAAATCGGACAGCAACCCGTAAAAGCAAAACCGGCATCCCCTAGCGGATGCCGGTTTTTTCGCGCAGTACTTGCTCGACCTTGGCGAGATGCCGCTCCATGAGAGAGGCGGCGAGCGCCTCGTCGCGGCTCGCGACGGCGGATACGATCGACCGGTGCTCCTCGAGCAGCCGGCTCGCGGACCGATGCTCCGCGTAGAACCAGAGCGACCGCGTGTCGCGCATGCTCTCGTGCAGCCGCTCCGACAGCGACTTCATGAGCTCCGCCAGCATCGGATTATGCGTCGCCTTCGCGAGCCGCTCGTGCAGCCGCACGTCTGCCTGCTCGCCGAACGCCTCGTCGCCCAGGCGCTCTTCCATCTCCCGCAGCGTCGCGTTCAAGGCGACTAGGTCGTCATCGGTGCGGTGCTTCGCCGCGAGGCCGGCGCAACCGGTCTCGAGGACCTTGCGCACCTCGAGCAGCTGAAGCAGCGAATCCGCGCGGCCCAGCCATGCTTCCTGCGCGAAGGCGGGCTCCTCCGGCGGAGACTTGACGTACGTGCCGCCGCCTTGACGGATGTCGAGAAGACCTTTTGCTTTCAGCGCGCTCTGCGCTTCGCGGATCGTGGAGCGGCCGACGCCGTATTCGGCGGCGAGGTCGACGACCGACGGCAGCTTGTCGCCGGGCGACAGCTCGCCGGAGGTCAGCTTGAGCAGCAGCTGCTGGGCGACCCACTCGTTGCTCTTGAGCGGGCGTTCGTGATGGGACATGTAGCGGGCCTCCTTGGCGCGTCGATGGCGAATGAATGGCGGATGCGGGAGCGAAACCGGTATTTTCGGGGTTTAGCATTCTCCCATCTTATGCTATACTACCTTCAAAACAAAGTCATCAGACGACCTGATCTATTTTCCATTATACTTCATCAAAGGGGAGTTATCCATGCTGCAAGAAGCAGTCGCCGGCAAGCTTCGCGCCATCGTCGGCCCGGGATGGTTCAAGGACGATCCGGAATCGCTCGTTACCCATTCGTACGACGGCACGCCGATGCTGCAATCGCTGCCGGACGGCGTCGTCTATCCCGAGACGACCGCCCAGGTATCCGAGATCGTCAAGGTGCTCCAGGAGCACCGGATTCCGCTGATCAGCCGCGGCTCCGGGACGAATTTGTGCGGCGGCACCGTGCCCGTTCAAGGCGGCGTCGTCATGGTCATGCACCGGATGAACCGCATGCTGGAGATCGACCTCGAGAACTTGACCGCTACCGTCCAGCCCGGCCTGAACACGAAAGCGTTCATTACGCACGTGGAAAGCCTCGGCCTGTTCTACCCGCCGGACCCGAGCAGCATGGCGATCTCGACGATCGGCGGCAACATCGCCGAATGCTCCGGCGGCCTGCGCGGCCTCAAGTACGGGACGACGAAGGACTACGTCATCGGCCTGGAAGCGGTGCTGGCCAGCGGCGAGATCATCCGCACCGGCGGCAAGCTGATGAAGGACGTCGCGGGCTACGACCTGACGAAGCTGCTCGTGGGCTCCGAAGGCACGCTCGCCGTCATCACGGAGGCGACGCTGAAGCTCGTTCCGCCGCCGAAGACGAAGAAGACGATGCTCGCGATGTACAAGGATCTGTACGGCGCCGCGCGGACCGTGTCCAAAATCATCGAAAGCCGCATCATCCCGGCAACGCTGGAGTTTCTGGACAACCCGACGATCCGCGTCGTGGACGATTTCGCGAAGCTCGGCCTGCCGCTCGACATGGACGCGATCCTGCTCATCGAGCAGGACGGCGAGGCGGAGACGGTCGAGCGCGACA
Source organism: Paenibacillus sp. UNC496MF (assembly GCF_900113915.1). Taxonomy (NCBI): domain Bacteria; kingdom Bacillati; phylum Bacillota; class Bacilli; order Caryophanales; family Paenibacillaceae; genus Paenibacillus; species Paenibacillus sp. UNC496MF. The sequence goes on along the minus strand of NZ_FORE01000013.1, from coordinate 193,295 downwards.
TCGCGCGGATCGCGGAGATCTGCCGCGGCGAGAATGCCGAACGCGTCAGCATCGCCGCCGACGAAGCGGAGGCGCTGAAGCTGCTGACGGCGCGCCGCAGCGCGTTCACCGCGCTGGCCCGGCTGCGGCCGACGACGATCCTCGAGGACGCGACGGTGCCACGCTCCAAGATCGCCGACATGGTGCTCGCGATCAACGAGATCGCGAAGCGCCACCGCGTGACGATCTGCACGTTCGGCCACGCCGGCGACGGCAATCTGCATCCGACGGCGACGACGGACGCGCGCGACGCGAACGAGATCCACCGCGTGGAAGAGGCGTTCGCGGAGATTTTCGAAGCGGCCATCCGCCTCGGCGGCACGATTACCGGCGAGCACGGCGTCGGGCTCGTGAAGGCGCCGTACCTGGAATGGAAGGTGGGCGTGGCCGGCATCGAGGTCATGCAGGCGATCAAGAAGGCGTTCGACCCGCATAACATCCTGAATCCGGGCAAAATGTTCGCCAAATCGGCGCGCAAAAGGGTGGTGCTGCACCGTGGCTAAGACGCTGAGCGATCTCCTTCCGGCGGAAGCCGGCGGCTGCGGCGAGCTCGCCACGACGCTGAAGCGGACGCTGGATTACGACCAGCTGACGAACTGCATGCGCTGCGGCTTCTGCCTGCCGGCCTGCCCGACGTTCCGCGAGACGGGCATCGAGGCGGAATCGCCGCGCGGACGCATCGCGCTGATGAAGGCGGTCGCCGACGGCATTCTGGATCCGGACGAGGCGTTCGAGAAGCAGATGAACCACTGCCTCGGCTGCCGCGCGTGCGAGCCGGCCTGTCCGGCCGACGTCAAGTACGGCCAGCTGCTGGAGCAGGCGCGCGACTCCGTCGAGCGGCATACGACGACGCATCGCTGGTGGGTGAAGGCCGCGCGGAGGACCGCGTTCGACGGGCTGTTCCCGCACCAGAACCGGATGCGCCTGCTCGGCGGCGCGCTCATGCTGTACCAGCGGACCGGCCTGCGCAAGCTCGCGCGCGGCGCCGGGTTGATGAAGCTGTTCCCGGCGCATATGCGCGAGATGGAAGCGATCCTGCCGGACGCCTCGTACAAGGGCGTCGCGGAGCAGATCGGCGCGTTCCATCCGGCGAAGGGCGAGCGGATCGCGACGGTCGGCCTGTTCCGGGGCTGCATCATGGACGTGCTGTTCACGGAGACGAACAAGCACACGGTCGAGCTGCTGAACGAAGCGGGCTTCGACGTCGTGATCCCCGAGTCGCAAAACTGCTGCGGCGCGCTGCACGCGCACAGCGGCGAGCAGGACGGCGCGAAGGCGCTGGCGAAGCGCAACATCGCGGCGTTCAAGGCGGGCGGCGTCGAGTGGATCGTCTCCAACGCGGGCGGCTGCGGGGCTTTGCTCGTCGAGTACGATCATCTGCTGCATGACGAGCCGCAATGGGCGGACGACGCGGCGTGGTTCGCGAAGCGCGCGGTCGACGTGAGCAAGCTGCTCGTCGAGCACGGACGGCTGCGGACCCCGGCGCAGGCGGCGGTCGCGGCCGGTGCCGGCTCCGTCGTCGGCGGCCATGCCGCGGGAGGCGGCGGCTGCGGCGGTTCGTGCAGCGGCGGCGTCGGTTTCGCGTCGGGCGAGCAGGTCCGCATCACGTACCAGGACTCGTGCCATCTGCGCAACGTGATGCGCTCCTCGGACGCGCCGCGGAAGCTGATGCGCAGCGTGGCGAACGCCGAGTTCGTCGAGCTGTTCGAAGCGGAGCGCTGCTGCGGCTCGGCCGGCATTTACAACCTGACGGAACCGGAGATGGCGGGGCGGATCCTCGATCACAAGATGGAGCACGTGAAGCGGACCGACGCCCGTTATTTGCTGACGAGCAATCCCGGCTGCCTGCTGCAGATGAAGCACGGCATCGAGAAGCACGGCATGGGCGGGCAAATGAAAGCCGTTCATTTGGTCGATTTTCTGCATGAGCGGATGTGCGGGAAAGACGCCTAAGCGTCATCAAGCAAGCAGCCCGGAACGATGACGTCCCGGGCTGCTTTTTTGATGCGGGGCGAGCGGCGATGCGGATAGTCGGCTGCCCGCCACCGAATGCTCAAAATACGGATAACCCCTCGCCGCATAAGTATGAGTAACATCGGGTGCAAGGGGGTTGCGCTTCAATGAACGCGTTCACGTCGCTCCTCGCCAGGCTGCTGATCTTTCTGTTTACCGCCGTGTTCATTTACCCGGCGATTCTGCTCGCCTTCCTGGTGCTCGGCTTTACGGCCTCCTGGAAATCCGGCGTCGTGATGCTCGTCTCGGCGCTGCTGCTGCTGTTCTTGCTAAAACGGGAGGCGGCCGCCCTTCCGGCGGTCCCCCGCGGGCGGGTGCGTCCGTTCGGCCGAAAACGGCCAGCCGTCCGGGCGTTGAGCCGATTTCCCGGGGAATATGACCGAGAGGCATCCCCGCCGCAGCTAAGCGACATCTACTTCGATCTCGCGGCCCGGATGAAGGAGGACGAGGAGCTGCTGCACATGCTGAAGGCGATGGACGGTAGTCCGGAGGCCGGCGGCGAACGGCGGCGGGCACCCGTCGCCAATCCGGGCGCCGGAGCGGGCGCCGGGCCAAACGTGACGCTTCGTGCCCGGCATGGGGCCGGCTGTACGTGCGCCGGCTGCTCCCCGGCGCCGCGGGAACGCATCAATTGAGCTTGAACCGCCAACCAGGCGCATGGCGCAGGGTTGGCGGTTTTTTTATTTTGGCGCGGGGACATGCGTCCGTCGCGATGAACGGGACGTAGTTCCGTATATAGGCCGGGCGGCGGCGAAAACGCCGCAAGAACGGTACGTAGTCCCGTACATTCACGAAGAGGAGGCGAAATCGCCGCAAGAACGGTACGTAGTACCGCACAACGATCAAATGCCTGCGAAATCGCCGCAAGAACGGTACGTAGTCCCGCACATTCGCCAAAAGGAGGCGAAATCGCCGCAAGAACGGTACGTAGTACCGCTCATTCGCTAAACAGAGGCGAAATCGCTACAAGAACGGTACGTAGTCCCGCACATTCGCCAATCGCCGACGAAATCGCCGCATCACCCGCCCACGGCATCTTCCGCCCCTCGAACCGCTCCCGCACCTCGCCAGCCATAACGACTAACGACGCTCCGCCCCCCCCCCCCCCCCCCCCCCCCCCGCCGTCAATTTCCGAAATTTCCCTTTCCCAGCCATTGACAATCCGATTGAGCAGTGATTATACTGTGTATATGAATATATACAGTATATAAACCGAAGGAGCTGAAGCGACGATGACGACTTGGCAAGGCGCGATGACGCTGCTTCGTTCCGAAGGGCGGCGTTCCTGGGGCGGATTGATATTTACGTTCGTGTTTTTCACTTACGTCGCGGTGGTCATGATGCCGGTGTTCCAGGACATGTGGGAGAAAGGGACGGCGAGCCGCTTCGGCTGGCTGGGCGATTTCCTCTACCTGACCATCCTGCCGAACATGGCGTTCGTCATGAACCGCAACATGATGCATTACTGGAGCCGCGATCCGTTCTCCCGCAAGCTGGCATACTGGCGCACGCTCCCGATCAGTTGGAATGCGATCGTGCTCTCGCGGATGGTGCAGCACGTCGTCGTCCTGACGGTCGTGGCCGCGTATTTCTTCACCCTGCAGTATGCCGTCATAAGCGGGAGCGGCATGCGCGAGCTGCTCTCGCCCGGCGCTTACGCGCTGTACGCGCTGACGTGGTACGGCTACGCGATGGCGGCGGGCGCCACGTACGTGTTTTTCGAGCAGACGCTGCACGGCAAGGTCTACTTCGCGGTCTGTCTCAGCTACGTGGCGGTTTACGTGCTCGTCGGCATCGTGCTGTGGCTGACGCATACGAGCCTGATGTTCGCTTCGATCGAAGCGGCCCGCGATCATCGGGCCGTCTGGCCGACCGTCGCGCTGCTGGCGGGCGCGCTTGCCACGTTCCTCGTCGCGCGGTTGGCCCGGAGGCAGCTTGCGAAGCGCAATCTGCTCTAGGAGCCGGGAAAGGGGTGGCGGCGGTGTGGATACCGATCCAATTGAATGAACAGAGCGCGGAACCGCTGTACCGCCAAATCGAAGTGCAGCTCCGCGCGTTCATCGTCAGCGGGCAGATGCCGGAGGGCACGCTCCTGCCTTCGATCCGCGAGCTGGCGCAGCAGACGAAATGCAGCGTCATTACGATCCGCCGGGTGTACCAGGACCTGGAGAACGAAGGCCTGCTGCGCACCCGCCAGGGAACGGGCACGTTCGTGGCCAAGGTCGACGACGCGCTGCGGGACAATCAGCGGCGAGGCGCGGTCCTGGAGGCGATCGAGACGGCGGCGGACGCGGGCGTTCGGGTGCGTTTTACGGACGGCGAATTGGTGGAGATGCTGCTCGAAGCGCTGCGGCGGAAACGGGCGGCGTACGAGACGGGACAAGCGAAGACGCCATCGGGCGAGGAGGGGGAACCGACATGACGGAAGCGGCTGTGGCGATCGAAGGGCTGGTGCAGCGCAGGGCGCATTTCGAACTGGGACCGGTCGAGCTCGTCATCCCGGCGGGGTACGTGACGGCGATCGTCGGACCGAACGGCTCCGGCAAAAGCTCGCTGTTCCGGCTGATGCTGGGCTTGGGGCGGCCGGACGCGGGACGCGTCAGCCTGCTCGGACGGCGGGTCGGCGACGGCGACGACACGGCGTACAAGACGCGCATCGGGTACGTGCCGGAGGAAGCGATCGACCTCGAGGACAAGATATCCGGCGACCAGAAGGCGGCGTTCGTGCGGCCGTGGTACCCCGGCTGGGACGTCAATTACTACCGCGAGCTGCTTCGGCGCTTCGAGATCGACGCCGGGCTGAAGCTCGGCAAAATGTCCAAAGGGATGCGGCGCAAGTACGACCTGTCGCTCGCGATGGCGCATCATCCGGAATTGCTGCTGCTCGACGAACCGTCCTCGGGCCTCGACCCCATCGCGTGGAAAACGATGATCGACGTCCTTCACCGCTACATGGAGCGGGGCGACCGGACGATCGTGATGGCGTCCCACATCGTGGACGAGGTCCGGCGGCTGGCCGATTACATCGTCTTCGTCGTCCACGGCCGGGTACTCGGAATGTACGAGAAGGACGCGCTGCAGGAGTCGTGGCAGACGATGTACGTCGACGACGCGGGAAGGTCGACCGACTGGAAGGGGATGCCCGGCTTGCGCGGCTTCGAAGCGGCCGGGGGCACGACGTACCGGATCGTGACGGATTCGGCGCACGCGGCGGAGCGCTGGCTGGCCGAAGCCGGCGCGACGCTCGTCAGCAAGCAGAAGCTGGAGCTGGACGATATCCTGATGCATCTCACCGAACATGCGAGAGGAGTTATGTAAATGAACGCTTTATCGCTCAATCACGTCTTCAAGCAGTACGGCGACAAGACCGCCGTGAACGGCATCAGCTTCGACGTCGCGCCCGGCGAGATTTACGGCTTGCTCGGCGCGAACGGCGCGGGCAAAACGACGACGATGCGCATGGTGCTCGGCCTTATTTATCCCGATTCCGGCAAGATCCTGTACGACGGCAAGGCATACGGGAAGGAGCAGCTGCAGGGGCTCGGCTACCTGCCCGAGGAGCGCGGCCTCTATCCGAAGGTGAAGGTGAGCGACCAAATTCTGTACCTCGCGCAGCTGCGCGGCATGTCCCGCAAGGACGCCGACCTGAACTTGAAGCGCTGGCTCGACCGGTTCGGCGTCCCGGAGTATTACGGCAAGAAGGTCGAGGAGCTGTCCAAGGGGAACCAGCAGAAGATCCAGTTCATCGCCGCGGTCATTCATAACCCGCGCATCGTCATCATGGACGAAGCGTTCAGCGGCCTCGATCCCGTCAACGTCGAGCTGCTGAAGTCGACGGTCAAGGAGCTGCGCGACGCGGGCTCGTGCATCCTGTTCTCGACGCACCGGATGGAGCATGTCGAGGAGCTGTGCCGCAACATCACGATTTTGCACAAGTCCAATCCCGTGCTGCAGGGCAATCTGAAGGCGATCAAAAAGCAGTTTCCGCGCGAGCGCGTCATTCTGGCGACGGACGGCGACGTGACCGGGCTGGAGACGGCGGACGGCGTCCGGAGCGTCGCGCGCCACGAGTACGGCTACGAGCTGTCCGTCGACGACGAAGCGGCGGGCAGGGAAATCCTGGAGCTGGCGATGGCGCAGACCGGGGTGCAGCGCTTCGAGATCATGGAACCGACGCTGAACGAAATCTTTATTAAGACGGTAGGTGAGAACCATGAATAACGGCTTCCGGACGGTGGTCGGATTCACGGCCAAAAACAAGCTGCGGGGCAAGGCGTTTCTCATCACGACGATCATCATCGCCATTATCATGAGCATCGGCATCAATTTGCCCTACATGATTTCCAAGTTCAGCGGCGAAGGCAAGCCGACGGCGGTCGGTTACGTGAACAGCGCGGCGGACCAAGCGAAGTCGGAGCTGTTCACGCCGACGCGCATCGCCGACATGCTCAGCAAGCATTACGCGGCGCAGGAGAAACCGGAGCTGAAGCTCGTGCCGATCGCGGACGCCGGCTCGGCGGAGGCGAACGAGAAGGCGCTGAAGCGGGCGGTCGCGGACGGCGTCGTCGACGGCTACGTGGCATTCGCGCCGGATCCGGCGAGCGGCGGCTTCCCCGCCGTCACGTACAAGTCCGAGAGCCTGATGGAGTCCAAGGTGTCGCAGTCGCTCACGACGGCGCTGCAGGCGGTCAAGATGGACGCCGTGATCAACGGCGGCGGGCTGAGCGACGAGCTGAAGACGCTGCTGACGAAGCCGATTCAGTTCGACACCGTCCAGATTTCCACGGCCGAAGGCGCGGGCTCCATCGGCACCGGCAAGACGAAGGAGCAGCAGGCCATGGACATGGTGACCGTGTACGTCATCCTCTTCATGCTGTTCATGGCGATCATGATCAGCGGCCAGATGATCGCGAGCGAGATCACGGCGGAGAAGAGCTCCCGCGTCATGGAGATCCTCATCACGAGCGTGGCGCCGTTGAAGGCGATGTTCGGCAAAATCCTCGGCATGTTCCTCGTCGTGCTGACGCAACTGGCCGTCTACATCGTCGTCATCGTCATCAACATGACGCTGCCGCAGAACGCCGACAAGCTCGGCGACCTCGGCATCTCGCTCGACAAGATCGATCCGGTCCTGCTCGTCTACGCGATTCTGTTCTTCCTGACCGGCTTCTTCCTGTTCGCGACGCTGTTCGCGGCCGTCGGCTCCATCGTCAGCCGGACGGAGGATCTGGGCCAAGCGGTGCTGCCGATCACGATGCTGTCGCTCGCGGGCTTCTACATCTGCATGTTCGGCGGGCTGAACGCGCCGGGCTCGATGCTGATCAAGGTTTCGTCGTTCATCCCGTTCTTCTCGCCGTACGCGATGGTCGTCCGGCTCGGACTGTCCGACCCGCCGATCTGGCAGGTATGGCTGTCGATCGCGGTGCTGGTCGTCACGATTCTGGCGTCCGGCTGGCTGTCCGCCAAGATCTACCGCGCGGGCGTGCTGATGTACGGCAAGAAGCCGTCGATGAAAGAGCTGTTCAAGGCGATGCGGGCATACCGCTAAGGGAAGCCGGGGCTTATCTTATCGCCGTTCGCCGCCGCCGACAATGACGAGCGGAGGAACCGCGTCCTACCACATTTTACGGGAAGCAGCCGGGCAGAGCATCCGGCTGTCTTTTGCCGAAGGGGAGCATCAAGCATGCAGGAACTGCTTAAGACGCAATACGGACTCATTCGAATCACGCGGGAAACCTTGTTCGCGTTCCTCGGGGAGCTGCCGCCGGAGAAGCTGCGGGCCGACGTGCCGGGCTTCGGCAGCGGCAGCATCATTCGCACGCATATACACGTGGCCGATTGTTACCGGTATTGGCTCGGTTCGTTCGCCTTCGGGCAGAAGCGGGCGGATTTCGCGTTCGCGACGAAGGAGGAGATCGCGGAAGCCGACGTTCGCGCGGTCCGCGACCGGTTCAAGCGCGCGGACGAAGCGGTGGACCGGTTCCTGGACCGGTACGACGGGCGGATGCTGGAGAGCGTTACGAACGAGGTGAGGTGGCAGCCGGAGTGGAGCGCGACGCCGCTTTGGCTGCTCACCCATACCGAGACCCACGAATTCCATCACAAAGGGCAAATCGCGGCGATGGCGCGGCTGCTCGGGTACGAGCCGCCGAACACGGACCTGGAGTAGGAAGGGAGCGGCCGGCACCCGAAGCGCGAGGCCGGCGATCGAAAGCGGGAGGCCTCGCGCAGCGGTTGGCGGCATGCGATACCGGACAAAATAGCGATTTTGAGAACCGGACCGAACGGCGGCGCTGTTCGGTCCGGTTCCTTTTTTCCGAACCATCCGACGCCGCACAAGCATAAAACCACCGCATCCGACAAATTTCGGCAATATTAGCGGTTGTATCGCACGGGGACAGCCCCTATAATAGAGCTACATCAGCATTATCGATTATCGATAATCGATAATGCATAAAGGAGCCGTGAACGCCATCATCCACGACCGGACGGACTATCCGACCAATTCGATCAGCGAGCACGTGTACGCCGGCCTGAAGCGGGACATTCTCGCCGGAACGCTGCAGCCGGGCACGCGCCTGATCGTCATGGACATCGCGGGCAGGCATCAAATCAGCCAGGCGCCGGTGCGCGAGGCGCTGGAGCGGCTGAAGCAGGAAGGCTTGATCACCGGCGTGCCGAACAAGGGCTCGGTCGTCTCGACGATCGCCGCCAAGGAGATCCGGGATATTTTCGTCCTGCGCGAGATTATCGAAGGCTTCGCCGTCCGGCAGGCGATGCCGACGCTGACGGAAGAGGATTACCGCTATCTCCACCGCATTATCGCGGACATGGAGGCCGCCCACCGGCAGAACGAGATGCTGCGCATCCTCGAGCTGGACATGGATTTCCACGGCTTCTTCTACGTGCGCTGCGACAACCAGGCCATTCTGGAGCTGTGGAATCACATGCGGACCAAGGTCATGCGGTTCATGGCCATCTCCAACCGCTATTACACGACCAACGTGCTGGGCGAGTGGCATCAGCTGCTCGTCGACGCCCTCCGTTCGGGCGATCCGGACGCGGCGGAGGCGGCGTTCGTCGAGCATATGCATGCCTACAAGCAGATCGAGTTGGAATAGCGGCATCTTAGACGGGGCGGCGGCGAGCCGGCCGGCATACATCCTTTCGCAAAAGGGGACATGACGATGCTTCCTGAAGGGCTTTTGTATGAAGAAGACGTTATTTTGACGTGGATGCGGGACCGGTTTTTGCAGGATCTCGCGCTGGGACGCATGCCGAAGAGCGCGAACGCGAAGGACGGCTTGACCCGCCTGGGCCTGAATCCGTATTTCACTTACCCCGCGATCGCGTTGTTCGAGCCGTGTCCGCCGCAAGGCGACGACGAGGAAGAGAAGGCGCAGCGCATCGAGCGCATGCGGGACGACCTGCAGCAGCGGGCATTCCGCGGGAGCGCCGTGTTCATGGACGGCCGGCACCGGATCGGGCTGCTGTTCTCGTGGGCGTCCGCGGATCAGCTGGAAGCCGTCCAGTCGCTGGTCGCCGAGCGGTTCGGCGTGCCGGTGAGCGTCGGCGTCGGCGCGCCGTGCGCCCTGCTCGGCGACGTCCATCAATCGTACCGGCAGGCGTCGCGGGCGCTGCAGGATACGTTTTACCGCGGAACCGGCAACGTCATCCGGCACGGGGAGCTGCCCCGGTACGCGGCGCCGCGCGACGATACGCAGGAGCTGGAGCAGGCGCTGCTCGAAGGCTTGAAGGCGGCGGACGCCGACGCGGACATCGAGGCGGCCGTGGACGCGTATTACGACGCGCTGCTCGCGGAGGGGCCGATCGACATCCGGGCCATGTACGAGCTGACGGCGCGCCTCTTGGTCGGCGCCGAGAAGAAGCTGCTTCCCAACGCGAATTATGAGAGCGCTTGCAGCCGCTGCGAGATCCTGTCCGTCGTCAAGCTGCGGACGCTGCGGGAGATCAAGGCGTACGTCGCGAGCTTCCTCTCCGGCGTCCGAAGCGCGCTGCTGCCCGAGCGGAAGGAGAGCCACCGCAGCATCATCAAGAAGACGATCCAGCACATGGAGCAGGATTACCGGGGCGCGTCGCTGCAGCGGATGGCGCAGAAGGTCTACATGACGCCGACGTACCTCAGCCTGCTCTTCAAGCTGAACACCGGCACGACGTTCATCGAGCATCTGACGCAGATCCGCATCGAGAAGGCCAAGAGCCTGCTGGTTGGCACGCATTACAAAAATTACGAGGTCGCCGAGCTGGTCGGGTACCACGATCCGCGCTACTTCAGCCAAATCTTCAAGCGCAAGGTCGGCCTGTCCCCGACGGAATACCGGGAATCGGCCGGCATGGCGTAAACGCGGCAACGACGAAAAGGACTTTGGACACGGCCCGGCGGCCGCGCTCCAAAGTCCTTTTGCTCGTGCGGCACGATCGCCGCGGTCCGGCCCGAGGCGCCCGTTACAGCCGCACGTCGTGCCGGCTGCCGCCCTCGGCGTCCCGCTTCGCGGCTTCGGCCAGTTCGTGTTCCCACGTCAAGTGCCGATATTCCCGCGCGGCCGGATCGTTCTCGAACCAGGTCACGAAATCCCGCATCAAGGCGGTCGTCCACGGCGCGTCGATCTGGGCGGTCGAATAGACGCCTTCCCGGAGCCGGACGAAGCCGAAGACGTCGCGCACCTGCGATTTCTCCGCCTGCGCGACCGTCAGCTCCGCCAGGTGCGGCGGGATGAAGATCACGCCGGCCGGCGTGCCGAGCACGACGTCGCCGGGCAGGCAGATCGCCTTGCCGATGCGCGCGGGCACGTTCATGCCCGTCATCGTGACCTCCGCGATGGCGGTCGGGTCGCTTCCGCGGTAATAAATATTGATGTTGTCGATCTGGGCCACCTGCTGATTGTCCCGGATGCCGCCCCAGATCACGGCGCCGCCGCGCTTCGTCCGGGTCGAAATCGCGGTCGACAGGTTGCCTCCGACGTACGTGCCCAGATGTACCTTGTCGAACATGTCGACGACGGCGACGTCGTCCTCGACGAGCGAGTCGATGACCCATTGGTTGAAGAAGCCCTTGCGGCCTTCCTGCTCATGCCCGTAGCGCAGCAGCGTCTCGTGCAGATCGGGACGCTGCGGCACCATGACGGCCGTCACCGCCCGGCCGACCATGACTTGATCGGGATGGACGATTTTGAAATCCCCCTCGAATTGAAAGGCGTAGCCCCGGTTCCATAACGGGCCCCACGCTTCCTCGAGCGTAATCTTCCGCATCCGCCGCAGCACGTCCGCGGGCACCTTCGGCCGGCCGTTCGGAAACCGTTCCCCTTCCCAGAGCGGCGTAAGCTGGACGATGTCTTCCGGATTGTCGAATTTCATCTGGCGCACCTCATTCCCTCGATTTGACGGCGCATGCGGCCATGCCGGTCGCGGGCGCCGCCGGTTCTCGCTTCTATTGTTAGGGAGAACCCGGCGTTTGTCGATGCGGCATTTTTACGGCATTTCGCGCGAAACGCATAATTATTCCCCCCCTCCCGGCCGGCCGGGCGGGGACGAAAGCCGGTTGAAAAAGATCGCTAAAATAATCCAACAAATTCGTAATTTCTTCGCCTTTTGCAATGAAACCGCTTTCGGTAAAGTTAAGAAGCGCCCAGGCACGGGCGATCCATTCGATTATCGGAGGAGGAGATACAAGGTGGCTTCTGACGCGTTATCCCTAGCACCCGGCGCGGAGGCGATGACGGCGCCCGGGAAACGTCGCAGGAACAAGGGCGAAACCAATCTGGCGGGTTATGCGTTCATTTCCCCGTGGCTGCTCGGCTTTTTTCTGCTGACGCTCTGGCCCATCGCGCAATCCTTCTATTTGTCGTTCACGGAGTATTCGCTGCTCGAGGCGCCCGTGTGGACGGGAACGGCCAATTACAAGAACATCTTCACGAACGACGCGACCTTCGTCCAATCGCTCGGCGTGACGTTCACGTTCGTGCTCGTCTCGGTTCCGCTCAAGCTGTTCTTCTCGCTGCTCGTGGCGATGGCGCTCAGCAAGAACATCCGGGGCATGAACGTCTACCGGACGGCGATCTACTTCCCGTCCCTGATCGGGGGCAGCATCGCGGTAGCCGCGCTCTGGCGCAACATGTTCGGCCTCGACGGCTACGTCAACCAGGTGCTCGCCTGGTTCGGCATTGAAGGCGTCGGCTGGATCTCGAACCCCGACACGTCGCTCGGCACGCTGATTCTGCTCAACACGTGGCAGTTCGGCTCGACGATGGTCATCTTCCTGGCGGGCCTCAAGCAGATTCCCCAGGAACTGTACGAATCCGCCGCGGTCGACGGCGCCGGCCGCTTCCGCAAGTTCGTCTCCATCACGCTGCCGATGCTGTCGCCGGTCATGTTCTTCAACCTGGTGCTCGGCGTCATCGGCTCGTTCCAGACCTTCACCTCGGCGTTCATCATCACGAAGGGCGGCCCGATCAATTCCACGTACGTCTACGCGCTGTACCTGTACGACAAGGCGTTCAAGCATTACCAGATGGGCTACGCCTCCGCGCTGGCCTGGATTCTGCTCTTCATCGTGGCCGCGCTGACCGTGCTGAATTTCTTGGCCTCGCGGTACTGGGTGTTCTACGAGTCGGACGGAACGGGAGGGAAGAACGGATGAACGCGTCGCGCGTCAAGCTAACCCATCACCTGTTCCTGGCGCTCTTCTCCCTCTTGATGCTGTATCCGGTTATCTGGTGGGTCGGGGCGTCGCTGAAGAAGACGGCGGAGCTCAGCCTGCCGACGATCTGGCCGGCGACGCCGATGTGGGAGAACTACAGCAAAGGCTGGCATTTCTCCGGGGACTATACGTTCGCGCACTTCTTCGGCAACACGCTGCTGATGGAGCTCGGCAACGTCGCCGGCGGCGTCTTCACGGCCGCGCTCGTCGCCTACGGCTTCAGCCGGCTGCGGTTCAAGCTGCGGGGCTTCTGGTTCTCGATTCTGCTGCTCACCATGATGCTCCCCGGCCAGGTGACGGTGGTGCCGCAGTACATCCTGTTCAACAAGCTGGGCTGGGTGGACAGCTACGTGCCGCTCGTGCTGCCGCATTTCTTCGGCGGCGGGGCGTTCTTCATCTTCCTGCTCGTGCAGTTCATCCGCGGCATCCCCCGCGATCTGGACGAGGCGGCGAAGATCGACGGCACGTCGGTGTACGGCATCTTCTTCCGGATCGTGCTGCCGCTCATCAAGCCCGCGCTCGTGACGGTCGCGATCTTCACCTTCATCTGGAGCTGGGACGACTTCTTCGCGCAGGTGCTGTACATCAGCTCCGTCGACAAGTTCACCGTCGGCCTCGCGCTGCGCATGTTCATCGACCAATTCGACATCCAATGGGGACAGCTGCTCGCGATGTCGCTGTTGTCCATTCTGCCTTCCGTCCTGATCTTTCTGTTCGCGCAGAAGTATTTCGTCGAGGGCATCGCCACGACCGGGCTGAAAGGCTAGCGGTCCAATACACGAATCAAAGAGAGGGGATTGCGAGTGATGAGAAGAGGAAAGCCGGCGGGACTGCTATTAACGGGGCTGGCGCTGCTGCTTGCGGCGACGGCGTGCAGCAGCGGAGGGGGGAACGACGGCGGGAACGGAGCGGCGAACGGCAATGCCGGCACCGATGGCAACGGCGAGGAGACGAAGGCCGCGGAGCCGGTCACGCTGGGCATGATGTGGTGGGGGCCGGACGAGCGCCACACGGCCACGAAGAGCGCGCTCGAGCTGTACACGAAGCAGAATCCGAACGTGACCTTCAAGCCCGAGTTCATGGCCTGGGACGCGTATTGGCAGAAGCTGCCGACGCTGGCGGCGTCCAAGTCGATTCCGGACGTCCTGCAGATGGACGCGGCGTACATTCAGGAGTACGTGGCGCGCGGGCAGCTGGAGGATCTGTCCGACGTCGACCTGAGCGGCATCGTCGATCCCAAGGTCGTGGAGAACCTGAAAATCGGCGATAAGCTATACGGCATTCCGCTCAGCCAGAACGCGCAAGGCATCGCGTTCAACAAGACGGAGCTGGAGCAGTACGGCATTCCGCTTCCGCAGCAGAACTGGACGTACGACGAGTATTTCCAATGGGCCAGGGATGCCCGCGCGAAGCTGCCGGAGGGCAAATACCCGATCGGCGACACGACGTCCTGGGACGGGTTCAATATGTACCAGACGTCGATGGGCAAGCCGCCGGTCATGGCCGACGGGGGCAAGACGTTCACGCTCGACAAGGAGCTGTTCATGAAGTTCTACGAGACGTACGCGGATTTCCGCAAGGACAAGATCGTGCCGCCGGCGGAGAAGGCCGCCGCCTTCCTCGAGAACGACCCGCAGGCCGACCCGATGGCGTCCGGCGTGGTCATGACCCGCGGCGCCACGACGGGCTCGGTCAGCGCCCTGGAGCAGCTCATGCCCGGCAAGGTCGGCGTCGTGAACATGCCGACGGGTCCTTCCGGCGGGGGCTGGGCGCAGTCGACGATCTTCCTGAGCGTCAGCGCGAACTCGAAGCATAAGGACGACGCGAAGCGCTTCGTGAAGTGGTTCATCACCGACAAGGACGCGGGCAAGACGCTCGGCCTGACGCGCGGCATTCCGATCAATCCCGAGATCTACAAGGAGCTCGAGCCGACGCTGGCGCAGAAGGACAAGCTCGGCAAGGAGATCTACGACCTCTCGGTGGAGAAGGCGCTGCCGTTCTATTCCGCCGCGGCGGGCTTCTCGGAGTGGGTGGACACGTACAACAAGGAAATGCAGGCGGTGACGTACGGGCAGCAGTCGATCGAAGCCGCGTACGACAAAATCAACAAAATGGGCACGGAGCTGGCGGCGAAGGCCGGCTCGTAAACCCGCCGGAGCCGATGCGCCGGCACGATCGGCTCCCGTCCGGCCGGCATGCCGGTCCGGGCGCCCGTCCGCCGCCGCGCCTTCATGGCGGAAGGAAGATAACAGAAGGCAAGTGGCAGAGGGTTGATGGAAGATGGAAGATGGAAGATGGCGGATACCTAACGGAAGGAGCTTGCGTCTATGCAGCTTGCGGAATTTTTCTCGTCGCAGCCGTCCCGGCTGTGGCAGCTGGCGAAGCAGATGAACGTGAATTACGCGGTCGGGGGCTTGCCCTGGGAGGAGACGAACGAGAAGCCTTGGGATCTGATGCCGCTCGTTCGGATGAAGCAGCGGTACGCCGATCATGGCCTCGAGCTGCTCGTCATCGAATCGATGCCGCCGAGCAACCGGATCAAGCTCGGCACGGCGGGCCGCGACGAAGAGATCGAGCAATTCCAGAAGTTCCTGGTCAACATGGGGGCGGCCGGCATCCCGGTGCTCTGCTACAATTTCATGGCGCAGTTCAACTGGTTCCGCACGTCCACGACGACGATGTCGCGCGGCGGGGCGCTGGTCTCGAGCTACGATCACAGCCTGATGAAGAACGCGCCGCTCACGGAAGCGGGCGTCGTGTCGGAGGAGCAGCTGTGGGAGAATCTGCATTACTTCATGGAACGGATCGTGCCCGTCGCCGAGGAAGCGAAGGTGAAGCTGGCGCTGCACCCGGACGATCCGCCGATCACGCCGATTCGCGGGGTCTCGCGCATTCTGCGCAGCGCGGCCGCCCTGCAGCGCGCGATCGACCTCGTGCCGAGCCCGTGCAACGGCATCACGCTGTGCCAAGGGACGCTGGCGACGGCCGGCGACGACATCCCGCGGGTCATCCGCGATTTCGCCAAGCAGGACAAGCTGTTCTTCGTCCACTTCCGCGACGTGAAGGGCACGCCGGAGAAGTTCGAGGAGACGTTCCACGACGACGGGAAAACGAACATGCTCGAAGCGATGCGGACGTACTACGAGGTCGGCTATAGCGGACCCGCGCGGCCGGACCACGTGCCGACGATGGCCGGCGAGGACAACGGCAACCCGGGCTACGAGCTGCTCGGCCGGCTCTACGGCATCGGGTACATCAACGGCTTGATGGAAGCCGCCTCGGCCGGCTGAGGCGACGAGAGCGGTAAGCGCGGCAAGCGGCAAGGGGCAATAGGCAAACGGGAGGCGATTCCCGGATCGGCGCGAATGACGCGGGCGATCCGGGAATCGTCTTTTTTGCGCGAGACGCGCGCGCCGCGGCCCATCCGGGCGTCGCGCGCTACGCGTCGCGCTTCGCCGCGCTGACCAGGAGCAGGATGCCGGTCACCAGATGCAGGAGCCATCCGAGGAACGGGATCCACCCCAAGGCGCACGTAATCAGACCCATGACCGAGCCGTACTTGGCTTCGCGGTTTTGAATCGAGAGCACCAGCGCGACCAGATGCAGCACGAACATGATGAAGAGCGGCGCATAGCTTGTTCCGATGATGATCACGGCGCCCAATAAGGGAATCGCCAGCAGCAGCTCGCAAACCCCCGTCGTCCACTTCAACGCTTTCGAACCCGTCATATCGAACTCACGCCTCCCTATTGACTTCCAATTCCTGTAAATCGTATCGCATGGGACCTGCCGCGGTCAATAGTCGGTTATCCGCGCCGGACGGCTGCCGCCGCTTGACCCCGCGCCGAATGGCCGGATCCCGGACCTGCCGCGGCCGGGCGGCCGATGCGGGCCGCCAAAGGCAAGAACCCCCTTTCCGAACCGGAAGGGGGTTCTTGCCTGCTTGGCTTGCGTCCGCGCGCCGGCCTAGCTCCAGAGCCGGTCGTTGGAATGGAACTTGTTCCACTGGTCGGTCGACTCCCACAAGCCCGGAAGGTCGGGGTGCAGATGCGCCGCGAGCACCTCGTCGTTCAAGTCGTCGATGCCGAGGCCGGGCGCGTCGGTCATTTCGATGAAGCCCTGCTGCACCAGCTTCTTCGGAAGCCGGCTTCCGACGACGATGTCGTCCCACCATTCCACCTCGCAGGAATGGTATTCGAGGGCGAGGAAATTTTCCGTCGCCGCCGCCACGTGCGCCGCCGCCAGGCAGGCGATGGGGCTTTCCGCCATGTGAATGGCCATCGCGACGCCGTAGTCCTGCGCCATGTCGCCGATTTTCTTCGTCTCCAGGATGCCGCCCGCGGTCAGAACGTCGGGATGGATGACGGAGACGCCGCCGGCTTCGAGCAGCGGCCGGAAGTTTTCCTTCAGGTAAATGTCCTCGCCCGTGCAGACCGGCGTCGTCACCGCGCGCGCCAGCCTCGCGTACTGCTCCGTGTACTGCCACGGAATCATGTCTTCCATCCACGCCAAGTTGAACTTGTCGACGCGGCGGCCGAGCTTGATGCAGTCCTCCAGGCCGATATGGCCGAAATGGTCGATGGCGAGCGGCACCTGATCGCCGATGACCGCGCGCACGTCCGCCACGTACTGCTCCAGCATGTCCAGCCCCTTCTCCGTCACGTGAATGCCGGTAAAGGGGTGCGGAATGTTGTAGATATCGTAATGGCGGTTGACGATGTGCCGGAGCTCGGCGTCGGTCAGGCCGTCGTAATTTTGCCGGTACCGGTCGCGGGACTTCGCGCGCATCTCCTCGAGGAAGCCGAGCGGCGCGCTCAGCGTGCCGGGCTCGTGGATCAGCTGGCCGATGCCGAGGTCCATCTTCAGGAACGTGAAGCCGGCGTCCATCCGCTTCTTCAGCGCCGCGCCCATCGCCGTGCCCGTCGCCTTGTCGACGACGTCCGTATCGCAATACATGCGGATCCGGTCGCGGAACCGGCCGCCGAGCATTTGATAGACGGGCACGCCGTAGGCTTTGCCCGCGAGGTCCCACAGCGCGATCTCGATGCCGCTCACGCCGCCGCCTTGGCGCGCATGGCCGCCGAACTGCTTGATGCGGCGGAACAGCTTGTCGACGCTGCACGGATTTTCCCCGATCAGCCGGCCCTTGAGCAGCTGGGCGTACACCTTGTCCGCGCCGTCGCGCACTTCGCCGAAGCCGACCAGGCCCTGGTTCGTGTATACCTTGATCAAGCTGCTGTGGAACGGCGCGCCGACGATGTCGGCGAACCGGATATCGGTGATGCGGAGCTCCGACGGCTTCGAATGCCCGCTCACGTGCGCCAGCGTTTCTTCGTACGTTTGCTCGTTCATGCATGGATTCCCCCTTCGGACGTTGGATTCCCGTTTCCCTCTCCATCTTAGAGAAACGCGGCGCCGGGGGCGATGCCGTAAAGTTACGATTTCGTTGGATTTTTCGTCGGATTTTTCCGGTTCGGGCAAGCGGGGCGGCGCGGCGGCATTTTGCAGTGGGACGGCGGGCGAACGCATGCTAGAATAAGAGGCGAATCCATGGGAGGAAAGGCGGGAACGGGATGAAAATCGGATTGAGCACGTACAGTCTGCTGAATGCGCTGAAGGCCGGAGAGATGACCGTGCTGGACGCGATCGACTGGATCGCCGAGAACGGCGGGGAGCATATGGAGATGGTGCCGTACGGCTTCACCCTCGTCGACAACCCCGAATTGGCGGACGCGGTCCGCGAGCGGGCGAAGGCGGCCGGCATCGAGCTGTCGAACTACTCCATGCCGGCGAACTTCGTGCAGCCGGACGAAGAAGCCTTCGAGGCGGAGATGGCCCGCGTGAAGACGCACGTCGATCTCGTGCGCCGGCTCGGCATGACGCATATGCGCCACGACGTGACGGCCTTCACGATCGAGCCGGCGCAGATGACGATCCGCTGGTTCGAGGAAAGCCTGCCGCTCATCGTCAAGGGCAGCCGGATCATCGCCGATTACGCGGCCGAGTTCGGCATCACGACGACGATCGAAAACCACGGCTTCAGCGTGCAAGCGAGCGATCGCGTGCAGCGGGTGCTCCAGGCGGTGGACCGCCCGAACTTCAAGACGACGCTCGACGTCGGCAATTTCATGTGCGTGGACGAGAATCCGGTCATCGGCGTCATGAAGAACCTGCCGTACGCGTCGCTGGTCCACTTCAAGGACTTCTACTTCCGGCCGTTCGACGAGCCCCCGGGCGGCGGGGATTGGTTCCGCACGAGCAACGGCAACTACCTGCGCGGCGCGATCGTCGGGCACGGCGACATCCCGCTGCGCCGCATCGTCAAGCTGATCAAGCAGTCCGGCTACGACGGGAATATCACGATCGAGTTCGAGGGCATGGAGGAATGCAAGCGGGCCTCGCGCATCGCGATGGACAACCTCCGCGCGCTGTGGGAAGAAGCCTGATTGCGGTTCCCGAGGGCGGTTAAGGCTGGCGCGGGCCATCGTCCGCGCCCAGCGAATTTTCGGGCAACTCTCGCGTCGTCGGTCATATACTTCTGTATACCGCCCGAAAAGAGGGGATGACCATGACCGACTTCGAGGAACGCTTGATTGCCGTGCTGAAAGAAATCAAATCCGAGCTAGGCGTGATCAGCAAACGGCTGGATTCCTTGGCCGACCACGTGGACGATTCCAGAAGAAGCTTGGATACGCTCAACGAGCTGGTGCAGGTCATCGCGTATTCGGACTGACCGCGCGGCGTCGTGCAAGCGCTTCCGGGACTTTCTCGCGAATCGGGGGAGACGCAGCGCATCATCGCCGTATAATCGATATCCATGCCGTGCGAAAGGGCGGCGGGCCCAAGCCGAGGCTTGGGCTTTTTTGCGTTCTCCGGAAGGCGTCGGCGGCGGGCGGGAGATTCGGATGGCATGGAATAGGCGGGACACAGTTTGTACTATTTGTATAATTTTATCTTGAATTTAAACGCCGTTCCATCTGTTTCTCTTCCGAACTCTATTGATGATGTGGAGGCAGGATTCTATAAAAAGGGAGGGTATAAATCACTAATTATGACATAATACGTTACTAATTTCGATAAACCGCTCTAATTAATTAACGCTTTACTTGAGTAACTGCATGAGCCAATAGAGTGTATACGGTTTCAATAACAAAAATCGACAAGACATATCATAACAATGACATGCATGTGACATTTTTTTTCTCGGATTCTGGTCCCATATTCTATTCGCCATGTAAGCATTTTAACAGAAAATAGTAATTATTTATTGTCAGTAAATTTGTACTATGTTACAATTCTCTCGAAAATTATCGCTTTTGATAGCTTCGCCGCGAAAGGCAGGTGAGCCTGCAGCCGGAACCCGCTCGTCCCATGCACGCAAACGTCTTATTACGGCTTATCTGGAGGGTGACAACTTGAAAAGAGAACTGGTAAAGAAGTCGATCGCGATCGCGGCGTTCTCGTCGCTGCTGATCGGATCGGCAAGTCCCGCGCTCGTGCGGGCGGCCGGGACGGACGCGAGGAAAAGCGCCTGGACCGCCGAAACGGCGCCGAAAGAAAACGCGGTGCAGGTCGCGCCCCGCGCCGGCGAGCCGAACGCCGCCGAGAAGCCCGTCCTGCCCGGAAAAGCGGCCGCGGCCGCGTCCGGCGGCCGGATCATCGTGAAGTACAAGCCCGGCTTCCGCGCGGCTTCGGCGTCGATCCTTCCGTCCGCCAAGACGAAGGGCAGCCTCTCGCTTCCGGGGGCGGGCGCCTCGCTCGTCCAGCTCGCGAACCCGGCCGATACGGCGCAGGTGCTCGAAGCGCTGAACAAGGATCCGAACGTCCTCTTCGCCGAGCCCGACTTCCGAATCAACGCTTCGCGCTTGCGGACGGAAGGCGCGCAGGCGTCCGCACCGGCGAAGGACGCGAAGGCGGCCAAGGCGGTTAAAGCGCCGGAGGCCGGCTCGCCCGACGATACATACTTCCCGCTGCAATGGGCGCTCCGCAACACGGGGCAAGTCCCGCCGTTCAACTACAACGACCCGCTGCTGGAGGGACATCCCGGCCCGGCCGGACTCGACGTCAAGGCTCCGGAAGCCTGGACCGTGTCGCAGGGAAGCCCGGACGTCACGGTCGCCGTCATCGACACCGGCGTGCAGCCCGACCATCCGGACTTGGCGGGCAGCATCTGGACCCATCCGAAGGAGCGGGCCGGCAACGGGATCGACGACGACGGCAACGGATTCGTCGACGACGTCCATGGCTGGAACTTCGCGGGCGGCAGCAACGAGACGTACAGCGAGATCGACGGCGACGCGCACGGCACGGCCGTGGCCGGCCTCATCTCGGCCGCCGCGAATAACGGCACCGGCTTGGCGGGCGTCGCGCCTGACGTGACGATCATGCCCGTGAAGTACGTCGGCGGGGGATACGGCTACGTCTCGGATCTGATCAAGGCCATCGCCTACGCGGAGACGAACGGCGCGCAGATCGCCTACCTGAACGCGGAATCGTACGACTACAGCCAGGCGCTCAAGGACGCCATCGACGCCTCGTCCATGCTCTTCGTCGCCGGCTCCGGCGATTACGGCGTGAATACGGACGGCATTCCGTCCTACCCGGCGTCCTTCGACAGCCCGAACATCCTCTCGGTCACCGGCATCGACAACGAAGGCCGCCTCGCGGCTTACGCCAATACCGGCTACAAATCCGTCGACGTCGCCGCTCCGGGCGAAGCGGTCGCGGCGACCGTGCCGGTGTCGAATCCGGGCCTCGCCGCGGAGATCGCGGACCCCGCGAACGGCTCCAAGGTAATCTTCAACGGCATCGCGTTCGAGAACATCCTGGACGACGAGGACGCGGACTACGACTACCGCCAGGACGCGTTCGACGCGGCCATGGATTACCTCGGGGCGTCCAAGTACGACCCGGACAAGAAGATCTTGCTCGTGCAGGACGATCTGTCCAACTACACGGAGATCCCGAGCTCCAGCAAGCTGGCGAAGTACACGGACCTGCTGGCGGATTACGCCGGTCAAGTGGATGTCGTGCAGTCCGCGCCGGACGGCGGTGACGGCCCTTCCGCGCAGCAGATGCGGGATTATGACGCGGTCATTTGGTTCACGGGCATGGCGGACCGGTACTACGTCTCCAATCTGACGGAGAACGACCGCGGCAGCTTGACCGATTTCATCCAAGGCGGCGGCCATCTGATGCTGACGGGCACCAACGTCTTGAACGGCCCGACGGAGGAGGGAGGCGAAGAGGCCTCGAGCATCATCGATACGCCGTTCGTCAAGGACGTGCTGCATTTGGCGTTCGTGAACCAGTACTTCTACGACACAGCGGTCGGCTTGCCGGATACGATCTACGCGTACAAGGAGTACCCGCTGGACGAGGACAAGGACAGCTACAACTGGATCATTTCGCGCGATCCTTCGATCGCCAAAATCGACTTGATGAGCATCGCGGAGGATTTCGAGGGCAGCAGCTATGCCTATGCGCGGGGCACCGACATCGCGGCCGCGCAAGCGGCGGGAGCGGCGGCGCTCGTGCTGAGCCAGGACGAATCGCTGAGCGCGCTCGCGGCGAAACAGCGGGTCGTCAACAGCGGCACGCGCCTCAGCTCGCTCATGGGCAAGACGGCGAGCGGACGCTTGATCAACGCGTATCAAGCGCTGTCCGACGACGACGTGCCGGGCACGCCTTTCCCGGGCGGCAGCGTATCCAACCGGCTCGACGACGCGGCCGACCGGAACGACGTATTCGCGGCGGAGCTCCACGCCGGCGAGGAGGTCAGCCTCGCGCTGACGGGCGGCGCGGGTACCGATTTCGATCTGTATCTGTATGCCCCGGAAGCGGCGACCGTCGAGTCGAACGCGAATCTGCTGGCGTATTCGGAGAACGAGAAGACCTCCAAGGAGTCGATCGCCTATAAGGTGACGCGAAGCGGGACGTATTACGTCGACGTCTATGCGCATAAGGGCAAAGGCGCGTACACGCTGGCGTTCGCGACGGCCAACGGCATCGGCGGATACGAGGATACGAGCAAGTCGCTGGCGTTCGCCGGCAATTGGACGTCCATGACGGGCGGCGCCTACACGGGCGGCAGCATGAAGCAGATCGACGCGGAAGGCAGCGTGGAATTCGCGTTCGACGGCAGCTATTTCGCCTGGATCGGCTCGAAGAATCCGAAGCAGGGCATCGCCGGCGTGTACGTGGACGGCAAGCTGGCGGCGTCGCCGTCGCTGTATGCCGCCAAGCCGCTCGACAAGCAGACCGTGTTCGAGAAGCAGCTGCCGGACGGGCGGCACGCGGTCAAGATCGTGTGGACCGGCAAGCACGATCCGAAGGCCAAGAAATCCGACCCGACGTTCATCAACGTCGACGCCTTCGACGTGAAGCGCCTGCTGCAGGAGAGCGATTACGGCGTGGCGTTCGCGGGACAGTGGACGATGACGTACGGCGCGAAGCATTTCGGCGGCAAGTCCGCCTACTCGGCGCAAGCGGGCAGCAGCGCGACGGTGACGTTCGAGGGCACGAAGGCGACGGTCTACGCGAACGTCGGCAAAGACCGGGGCAAGGCCAACGTCTATATCGACGGCGAGCTGGCAACGCCGGACGCGATCGATCTGTACGAAGCCGCGGACCGCGATCGCGCCGTCGTCTTCGAGTCGGGGACGCTGTCTCCGGGCAAGCATGCGCTGAAAATCGTCAATTTGGGCGAGAAGAACCCGCTGTCGCGCGGAACGGTCGTTTCGCTCGATGCCGTGGCGATCGCCGCCGAATAGAAGCCGACCATCTTACGAAAAGAGGAATCGCACTTGGCTAAATCCACGCTTATCTTGCAACGCACGGCCGCTCTTCTCGCGGCCTCCATGCTTCTGACGGCGCCGCTCGGCGGCACCGGCGAAGCGGCCGGCTCCGCCGGCGAACCGCTGTCGGCCGGTCTGCCGAATCCTTCGCTCGGCAAGCCGGTAACGGCGCAGCTGCTCGCGCTGATGGCCGCCGGCGGCGGCGGCGCGACGGCGGGCGCCGCGAAGGAGCCCGCCGTCGTCGACCCCGGCATCGACACGTCTTCGAAGGCGGACGTCAACGTCATCGTGCAGCTGAGCGAGCCGCCCGCCGCCGCCGCCCGGCACGCCTCCGAGCTGGCGCGCGGCTCCTTCTCGGCCGAATCGGCCGAGCGCGCGGTGAACGCGGAGCAGTCGACCTTCGTGTCCGCCGCGGCCGGCAAGGGCATCGACCTTAACGTGAACTACAAGTACGACACGGTGCTGAACGGCATGGAAGTGACCGTACCCGCGGACCGGATTCCGCAGCTCGCGGCCATGGGCGGCGTGAAGTCCATCAGCAAGAACCTGACGTATCGCGCGATCCCGCTGCCGCCAGCCGCTTCCGCGGAAGAGGTCGCGGCGGATCCGAACTTCGATATCGATCCCATCCGCCAGGTCGGCGCCGACGCCGCCTGGGCGAAGGGAATGACGGGCAAAGGGCTGAAGGTCGGCGTCATCGATACGGGCGTCGACTACGACCACCCGGATCTGAAAGGCGCCTACAAGGGCGGATACGACTCCGTCAACAAGGATTACGATCCGTACGAGGACGTGCCGAACCCCAGCTTCGGCTTCGCGGGCTCCGAGCACGGCACCCACGTTTCCGGGACGATCGTCGGCCGCGCGGCCAATCCGAACGCGGAGACGGTGCAGAAGGGGATCGCGTACGAAGCCGACCTGTACGCGTACAAGGTGCTCGGCGCCAAGATGAATCCGCAGACGCTCGAGGTCGACGTTACCGGCACCTCCGCGCAGGTCATCGACGGCATCGAGCACGCGATCAAGGATCATATGGACGTCATTAACCTGTCCTTGGGGTCGGATGGCGAGAAGAGCCCGACTTCGCCCGATTCCATCGCCGTCAACAACGCCGTCCTTGCGGGCGTGACCGCCGTCGTGGCGAGCGGCAACGCCGCCGATTCGGGGCCGTATTATTATTCCATGGGCTCGCCGGCAAGCGCGCAGCTGGCGATTTCCGTCGCCGCGGCGACGAGCGTCAGCAGCCATTACGGCGGCAGCTTCGCCGATTCGCTGACGGCGGAGCATCCGGCCTATTCGCTCGACGCCATGGCGTGGCCGCTCGGCGGCAGCGATTTTTCCGCCGAGCTGGGCACGGAACCGCTGGACGCCGCGTACGTCGGCCTCGGGGCGGACGCGGATTACGCGACGGACGTAGCGGGCAAGGTCGTGCTCGTCTCGCGGGGCACGCTGGCGTTCGTGGACAAGATCAAGACCGCCATGCAGCGCGGGGCGAAAGCCATTATTATTTTCAACGGCAACGCGCTGAAGGACGACGCGGCCGCGGCCGACCTGTCCGAGCATGTCGAGGACCGGGACGGCAAGATCGGCTCCGCCGCCTTCCTCGGCGAGAACAGCGACTACATCCCCGCCTTCGACATGTCCGGCGCCGAAGGCCGCGCGCTGGCCCGGCGAATTCTCGATTCCGCCGGCGCGGGGACCCCGCTGCGGTTCACGTTCGGCGCTGATTTCCCGGAAACCGTCGTGCCGGGCGACACGATCGCGGAATTCAGCTCCCGCGGCCCGAACTCCGACGGCAACTACGGCATTAAGCCCGATATCAGCGCGCCGGGCGTGAACATCCGCTCGACCGTGCCGGCTTACGGCGAGATCGATTACGGCATCGAGCCGCGGCCCGATTACGACACCGCCTATTACCGGCTCAGCGGCACGAGCATGGCGTCCCCGCACGTCGCGGGCCTCGCGCTGCTCATGAAGCAGGAGCATCCCGGCTGGTCCCCGCGCGACGTGCGCGCGGCGCTCGCCAATACGGCGGATACGCTGCACGACCTCGGCGGGACGCAGTACGACGTCTACTCGCAAGGCGCCGGACGGGCGAACGCGGCGAACGCCGTCCTGACGCCGGCCGTCGTCGAAGCGACGGATCCGATCAAGGTCTACGACGAGAAGATGAACGAGAAGATCATCGAGAGCGAGGCGAGCAGTCTCAGCTTCGGCGCGATCGAACCGGCGGCCGAGCCGGTCGTCAAGCCGCTTCGGTTGAAGAACCTGTCGGACGCGCCGGTGACGTACGCGGCTTCCGTCGTGCTCCATCCGAGCGTCACGTCGGATCCGCACGATCCGGTGCCGACGCCGGACGTCGGCAATCTCGTCATGACGCTCGGCGGGCTCGGCGAAGGCGATACCGTAACGGCGGAAGCCGGGGCCAGCCAAGCCTTCACGCTGTCGGCGAAGGCCGCGGACGGCGCGGCGCAAGGCGTGTACGAAGGCGAAGTCCGGCTGACGGCCGAAGGGCTGCCGACGCTGCACCTGCCGTTCGCCGTTCACGTCGGCGACGACGCCGGGGACAACGATTTCGCCTTGAAGGATTTCGCGTTGTCGGGCCAGCGGATCGTACCGGGCGCGCCGATCGACGCGACGGCGACCCTGCTCGACGGTTCCATGAACTACGCCGAGGTCGACGTGTTCAACCTCGATCAGGAATACGTGGGCACGCTGGCCTTCACGAACAGCCTCGACGAAGCGGGGCAGACGCGTCTGCCGTTCGGAGCCGGTCCGATCAGGTTCGAGAAGCTGGACGGCAGCTATCATGCGGACGGAGACGTCGACGAATACGGGTTCGACGTCGTCGGGCAGCTGCCCGAAGGCCAGTACATGATTTCGCTGGTGGTCGCGCATATCAACGAACAAAACGATGCCGATGCCTTCCAGTCGCTCGGCTCGATGGTGTACGTGCAGGAAGACGCGGACGACGGCGGGTCTACTCCGGGCGATCCGGGAGACCCCGGCAATCCGGGCAATCCAGGCAATCCTGGCAACCCGTCCGATCCGGGTCAAGGCGGCGGAGCGCCTCCGGCCGGCGGGCCGGATAACGGCGATTCCCTGCCTCCGGTTACGCTGGCGGCCGTTGCCGCGGCGAACCAGGACGTCATTGCCTTGACGGGCAGCGCCGCCGCAAGCGACGGGAGGACGGTCGTTACCGTCGCGGACGACGCGCTCCGGCAGGCGCTGGGCCAAGCGCAGGGCAAGCCGGCCGTCTTCGGCATCGACGCCGGGAACGGCGCGGAGCGCGGAGCGGGCGCCCGCCTGACGCTGACCGCCGGGCAGACGAAGCTGCTCGCGTCCGCGCCGGCCGGCAGCGCCTTCGCGTTCGCCTGGAACGGGGCGTCGGTCGCGATTCCGCTTGCGGCGCTGAAGGACGAGGCCGGCCTCGCGGTCGACATCGCGCCCGCCGCGGACGGCAAGCCGCTGTTCGCCGCCGACTTTCCGGATGCGGCCGTGCTCGGCACGCCGTATTCGTTCGCGGCGTATTCGCTCGCGGACGGCAAGGAGACGCCGCTGGCGCCGGCTCCGGATCAGACGGTCCGCAAGGCGTTCGCGCTGGACGCGGGCATCGACGCCGGCCGCGCCGGCGCGCTGTACGCGGACGGGGGCCATGCTTATCCGGTTCCGGCCGCGTTCAAGAAGGCGGCGGACGGACGCACGATCGTGACCGTCGCGCGTCCGGGCTTCTCGACGTATGCCGTCGCCGAACGGCGCGCGTCGTTCGCGGACGCGAAGACGTCCTGGGCGGCCGAAGCGATTCAAACGCTCGCGGACAAGTTCCTGCTGAACGGGACCTCCGCGGCGGCGTTCTCGCCGAAGAGCGCCGTCACGCGCGCGCAGCTCGCGTCGATGCTGGTCAACGCGGCCGGCTTGGACAAGGACGCGCCGAAGGCGCCGTTCGCCGACGTCAAAGGCACGGAATGGTTCGCGCGGGACGTGGCCGCGGCGTATGCGGCCGGCCTGATCACGGGCAGCGGCGGCGCGTTCCGTCCGAACGACGCGGTTTCGCGCCAAGACCTGACCGTGATGCTGGCGAGAGCCATGAAGCTGCTTGGCGTAGGGCCGGCGGCCGGCGCTCCGAATCGTCCTTACGCGGACGCTTCGTCGTTCGGCGCGTACGCGCAAGCCAGCATCGACGCCGTGACCGCGGCCGGCTTGATGCAGGGAAGCGAACGGCAGGGCCGGTTCTACTTCGACCCGGCTCGGCCGACCACGCGCGAAGCGGCCGCGAAAGTGCTCTACCAATTGCTTTCGGCCGCGAGCCTTATTTGACGCGAGGCTTGCCGACCGGACGATAATCGGCCTGCCGCGCCAAGCGAAAGCCCTCTATCCGGAACGCGGATAGGGGGCTTTTCGCCGCGGCGCGCGCGGGGGCGAGCGGCCTTCGATCGGCGCTCGGCGCCGGACCGGCGCGTGCAAATAATCCGGCCGATTCGGTAAATCTTCTTCGCCGCCCGGCTTCTATAATAGAATCGATTAGCCGAAAGTGACCCCAAGCGAAGGAGCGCGAGCGCCATGCATCATCGAATCGAACGCAGGCCGCCGGAAAGGCGGAGCGGCAAGCGAACGCGGAGCTCCGGGGCGAAGGCGGCCGCGCGAGCGAAAGGGGCGGCGAGGCGATGAACCGTTCGGATGCGGAGCCCGGGCTCTATCAATGCGGGTACGTCGAACCGGCGTCCGACGGCTCCGTCCCTTGGGACGGCGTCGCGCCCGCCCTGCTGACGGACGTCGTGACGGGGGCCGTCCCGGCGCTGCGGACGACCGTGCAGGCTTGCTGGACCGGGAGCGACCTCTGGTTCCGGTTCGCATGCGAGGACGACCATGTCGTCGCGACGATGAGCAAACATGACGACCCCCTGTACGAAGAGGACGTCGTGGAATTGTTCCTGGACGAGCACGGGACGGGCACGACGTATTACGAGCTCGAGGTCAGCCCGCGGAACGTCGTGTTCGACGCGCGGATCCGCAACGATCTGCGGGGGGCGAAGAAGATCGAGCCGGAGTGGCACGCCGCCGGCATGGCGACGGCCGTCCGCGAAGACGGCGCGCTCCGGATCTACGAGATCCGGCTGCCGCTCGCGAACTTCGGCCGGCTGCCGGAGGCCGGCACGGCATGGCGCTGGAACGCTTACCGGATCGACGAAGACCGGTCGGGCGAGCGCCGCTATTGGGCTTGGCGCCCGACGGGAGCCGTGGACTACCACGTCCCGCAGCGCTTCGGCACGCTGCTCTTCGCGGGCGGACCGGACAAGAACGAGGAGGCCTAACGGATATGAACGAGAACGAATCGAAGCTTGAACTGCGGTGCGTCAGCTCGCTCGCGAAGGTATTCGCCGACGAGCCCTTGCGCGAAGCGCCTTATCGGCGGGCGAGCGCGCTGGAGAACGAGGTCGCGTCCTTCCAGGTCGCTTACCGCTCGGACGCGCTGATCAAAGGCATGCGGGTATCCGTCCGCGCGGACATCGAGGCCGATATTACGCTCCGGGCGGTCGGCTTGGCGCCGTCCGAGCTGCCGGTCTACGCGGATCACGACGACGGCGTCCTGCGAACGGCCCCGGGCCTGTATCCCGATCCGCTGTTCGAGCTGCCGGACGGGGCCGGCGCGGCGGCGCTTCCCGGCCAATGGCGCTCCGTCTGGGTGACGGTCGAGCCGCGCGCCGGCGTGCGGCCGGGCGTTCATGCGATCGCGGTCGCCTTCGCGACGGCGGAGGGCGAGCCGCTCGGGGAGACGGATTTCGAGCTCGACATTGTCCCGCTGCGGCTGCCGGAGCAGCAGCTGCTGCATACGGAATGGTTCCATGCCGATTGCCTGGCGACCCATTACGGCGTCGACGCGTTCAGCGAGCGGCACTGGGAAATCGTCGGCCGCTACGTCCGCACCGCGGCGAGGCACGGCATGAACGTGATCCTGACGCCGATCTTCACGCCGCCGCTCGATACGCGGGTCGGCGGGGAACGGCCGACCGTCCAGCTCGTCGACGTCCGCGCCGAGGCGGACGGAAGCTACCGGTTCGGCTTTGCCAGGCTGGAGCGGTGGGTGGCGCTGTGCCGGCGCGAAGGGATCGAGCGCTTCGAATTCTCGCATCTGTTCACGCAGTGGGGGGCGAAGCACGCGCCCAAGATCGTGGCCGACGTCGGCGGCGAGGAGCGGCGGATCTTCGGCTGGGAGACGGACGCGGGCGGCGGGGCGTACGAAGCGTTCCTGCGGCAGTTCGTGCCCGCGCTGCTGGCATGGATCGAAGCGAACGGCCTGCAGGACCGCTGTCTGTTCCACGTCTCGGACGAACCGTCGCTTCGGGATATCGACGCGTATGCGCGCGCGAGCCGGCTGGTCGGCGAGCTGCTGGGGGACTACCCGGTCATCGACGCGCTGTCGGATTTCGCGTTCTACGAGAAGGGGCTGGTCAAGAACCCGATCCCGGCCAGCAACCATATCGAGCCGTTTCTAGATCACGGGGTCGAAGGCTTGTGGACGTATTATTGCTGCGGGCAGTACAAGGAGGTCGCGAATCGCTTCTTCAGCATGCCTTCCGCGCGCAACCGGATCTTAGGCGTCCAGCTGTACAAATTCGATCTCGCGGGCTTCCTGCACTGGGGCTTCAACTTCTGGTACGCGCAGTACTCGGTCGGCCCGATCGATCCGTACCGGGTCACGGACGCGAGCCTCGCGTTTCCTTCGGGCGACGCCTTCCTCGTCTACCCGGGGGCGGACGGCGGGCCGGTGGAGTCAATCCGGCTCGAAGTGCTCCGCGAAGCGCTGCAGGACGCGAGGGCGCTCCGGCTGCTGGAGGAGAAGCGCGGCCGGGAATTCGTCATCGCGGGCTTGGAGGAAGGGCTGGACGAGCCGATTACGTTCAGCCGCTATCCGCGGGACGCCGCCTGGCTGCTCGCCAAGCGGGAATGGGTGAACGCGAAGCTGATGGAGCGGGCGTAGCCTCTTGGAACGAAAAGACGAAACAAGCCTTGGCGGCCCATCGGCCGTCAAGGCTTGTTGTTTGATCCGGATCATCCGGATGCTTCAGGAGGCGCTTCGCCGGGCGGATTGCCGGCTGCGGACGGTTGCGCGTCCGCCGGTCCGTTCTGGTTTTGACCGTCCTGATGCCTTGCGCGTTCGCGCTGCCCGCAGGCTGCCCGCCTTGCTTGCCCGACGCCCCGACCCGCCTTGCGCCGCTGGCCGTCGAGCGGCGGCATGGGAATGGCGGATCGGAAAAATTCTATCCTGCGCCGCGTTCGTTCGTTGGCGCCCCCGGCCCCGTCCCCTATAATGAGAGGGAATGGGCATTGCGAGACGGAGACGAAAGGAGCTGCGGCATGCTGCTCGAAGTGATTGCATTGACGCCGGAGGACGCGGCGATCGCCGCCGCGCACGGGGCGGACCGCGTCGAGTTCGTCTCGGCGATGGAGGAAGGCGGGCTGACGCCGGCGGTCGCGGACGTCGAGGAAGCCGCGGCGATCGCGGCGATTCCCGTGCACGCGATGATCCGCCCCCACAGCCGATCGTTCGACTACGACGAGGCGGATATGGCGCGCATGATCCGCGATATGCGGGCGCTGCGGCTGGCGGGCGCCGCCGCGTTCGTGCTCGGGACGCTGACCCCGGCGCGCACGGTCGACGAGGAGAAGCTGAAGCGGCTGCTCGACGCGGCGGACGGGCTGCCCGTCACGTTCCACCGGGCGTTCGACGAGACACGCGACTTGGAAGAGGCTTACGAGACGCTGGCACGGTACCCGTTGATCCGCGCGGTGCTGACGTCCGGCGGCATGCCGAGCGTCCTGGAGGCGGGGCGAGAGATCGCCCGGCTGGTCCGGCTCGCGGGCGCCGCGGGGCCGGCCGTCATGGCCGGCAGCGGGCTGACGCCGGAGACGGCGGCCGGCTTCGCGCGGGAGACGGGCGTCCGCGCCGTGCATTTCGGCTCCGGCGTGCGCCGGGGCGGCCGGCAGGCGGAGCCGCTGGATCCGGCGCGCCTGAGGGCGGTACGCGCGGCGCTGGACGGGCAGGCGGACGCCGGGCGGTGAAGTAGCCGGACCGGCTCGCGCCTCGCGAGCCGCGAAGCCGGCGCGACCGACTGCCGGCAAGCTTTCGCCGCCGGCCGGGCCGGATGGTACAATATAAGCGTGCCGTTCCACGCGAACGGGCGCTTGTTGTCATGACAGGGGAGAAAGCGAAGTGACATTCGTGGAGCAAGGCGAGCAATTGACCGTGCGGGACGTGCTGGCGCGGCCGGCGTTCCGGCACGCGTATCTCGCGGCGGGCCGGGCGGGCCTCGGCCGCCCCGTCCGCTGGGTGCATATCATTGAGGTGATCCGCTTCGACCAGCTGCTGCAGGGCGGGGAAATGATCCTGACGACGGGAGCCGCGTTCAAGAACGACACCGCGGCGTTCCTGACCTACCTCGACCAGCTGGTCCGGTGCGAGGCGGCGTGCCTGTGCATCGAGATGGGCCATCACGTCAGCAGCGTGCCGGACGAATGGCTGCGCGCGGCGGAAGCGGTCGGCCTGCCGGTCATCGTCTTCCCGCGGAGCGTGCGGTTTATCGATATCACGCAAGACATTCACGCCTATCGCATCAATCAGCATCATCGCGCGCTGCAGGAGCTGGAGAAGACGTCCCGCGCCTTTCACCGCCTGACGCTGGCGTCGCAGGGCGTGGGCCGGGTGCTCGAGCTGCTGCGCGACAGCGCGCGGGCGTCGGTCATCTATGTGCCGCAGGACGGGCCGCCGAAGTTCGTGCCGCCCGTCCCGGAGCGGGAGGCGGAAGCGTGGCTAGGCTTTCTCGCCGACTGGCGAAGCCGCGCCTCGGACTCGGGCGGCACGGCCGGCGAACCGGATGCCGCGGAGGCGCCCGCGGTGGCGGAGCATGCCGGACGGAGCGTCGTCATCCAGCCCGTCGGCGCCATGGGGAAGACGTGGGCGCATCTGCTGCTCGCGCTCGGCCGCAAACCGCAGGAATACGAGTTTTTGATTCTCGATTCGGCGTCGTTGTCCATCGCGCAGGACCTGCTGCGCACGCGGTACGTGGAGGAGCGCCGGCTCTATTCGGAGACGCTGTGGGTCGACGACCTGCTGCATTTGCGCCTCCGCGACGAGGAGCAGGTCAAGCTGCTGGCCGGCGGCGCTTACCGGCAGCTGAACGAGCTGGCGTACCGGGTCGTCGTCATCGAATTCGGTGACGGGTCCGCCGCCCCCGCTTCCGGCTTCTCGGACGACGGGACGGAATCGGCCGGCATTCATCTCTCGCTTGCCGTGCGCACGGTGTTCGAGGGGCAGACGTTCCATCCGCTCATGACGCTGAAGAACGGCCGGCTCGTCGTCATCGCGTTCGACAAGGCGCCGAAGCGGCCGGTCAAGGAGCGGCTGCGGCAGGCGCTCGTCGCGCTCGGGCAGCTGAAGGCGGCGGGGGACGCGCGGCTGTCGGCGGGCGTCGGCCGTCAGGGCCGCGGGCTGCTGCAGGCCCACGTTAGCTACCAGGAAGCGCTTCAGGCGTTGTCGCTCGCGCCGATTTTACGGACGGATCCGGTGTTTTTCGACGAGATCGGGGTATTCCATCTGCTGTTCCATATCGCGGACAAGGGCGTGCTGGATTCGTTCGTGCGGACGTACTTGGGGCCGATTCTCGACCATGACGAGGCGAAAGGCAGCGACCTGCTGCGCACGCTGAAAGTGTACCTCGATTGCGACGGCTCGAAGCGGCTCGCGGCGGAGCGGCTGTTCATCGTCCGGCAGTCACTTTACTACCGGCTGGAGAAGATCGAAGAGCTGCTCGGCGCGGACTACATGGAGCCCGAGAAGCGTCTCGCCCTGCAGGCCGGCATCCGGGCGTACCAGCTCCTGCGGCCGGACGCGCCGCCGTAAGGGGTAAAAATCGCGGACCAAACGTTGGACATTTTGTCTAATGGAACCTCTCTCCCGCCGGCTTATAGTGGAGACATCGAGACGATGACGAGAGAGGGGCGGACGCGCAATGTTGATCGGCGTACCCAAAGAAATCAAAAATAACGAGTTCCGCGTCGGCATGACGCCGGGAGCCGTGCTGTCCTATGCGAAAGCCGGGCACGAGGTGCGGGTGGAAACGGGAGCCGGCGCGGGCATCGGCTTCGCGGACGAGGTTTACGCCGCGGCGGGCGCAACGATCGCGGCGAACGCGGCGGAAGCGTGGGCGGCCGACATGGTCGTCAAGGTGAAGGAGCCGCTGCCGGAGGAATACGGCTATTTCCGGGAAGGCCTCATTCTGTACGCGTACTTGCATCTTGCGCCGGAAGCCGGGCTGACGCGCGCGCTGATCGAAAGTGGCGTGACCGCGATCGCGTACGAGACGATCCAGCCGGACAACGGAAGTCTGCCGCTCTTGACGCCGATGAGCGAGGTGGCGGGCCGCATGTCCGTGCAGATCGGCGCCCGTTTCCTGGAGAAGGCGAACGGCGGCAAAGGCGTATTGCTCGGCGGCGTGCCGGGCGTCGAGCCGGGCAAGGTCACGATCATCGGCGGCGGCATCGTCGGGTCCAACGCGGCGCAGATGGCCGTCGGGCTGGGCGCCGACGCGACGATCCTCGACTTGAATCCCGACCGGCTGCGCCAGCTCGACGAACGGTTCCAAGGCCGGGTGAAGACGCTCATGTCGAATCCGTACAACATCGCCGAAGCCGTCCGCCGCGCGGACCTCGTGGTCGGCGCCGTGCTCATTCCCGGCGCGCGGGCGCCGCGGCTCGTGACGGAAGAGATGGTCCGGGCGATGAGCCCCGGCAGCGTCATCGTCGACGTGGCGATCGATCAAGGCGGCTCCATCGCGACGATCGACCGCATCACGACGCACGACGAGCCGACCTACGTGAAGCACGGCGTCGTCCACTACGCCGTCGCGAACATGCCGGGCGCCGTGGCGCGCACGTCGACGCTGGCGCTGGCCAACGCGACGACGCCGTACGGGCTGCGGATTGCCGGCAAAGGCTGGGCGCAGGCCGCGCTGGACGACAAGGCGATCGCGCGGGGCGTCAACGCCGCCGCCGGGCGGGTGACGTACAAGGCCGTCGCCGACGCGCACGGGCTTGCGCACGCGGACGTGTACGCGCTGCTGCGGTAGGCGTCCGCGCGGGGCGGGCCTTACGGCTATGCGCGATAGGCGCGGGCCGATCGCGCGCCGGGACAGCCGGGCGCGATGGGGCGCGGTAGCGCGCTGCGCGCGCGGAGGCGCCGAAGCAGCTGGAGCGCGAAGCGGCCGGCGTAATGGCTCGCCGGTTCGCCGGGCGACGAAGCGGCCAACGCCGCAATTGTCCGACGGACTCGCTGGCGAGGCGCATGGTCCGCGAAGCGGTTGGGTCCGCTGGGCGAGGCGCTCGTCGCGCGAAGCGGCCTCGCCGCTTCGGTGCAATGCAGGTTTGCGGCGGCCGCGACTTACAATCGAACAAAGCCTCCGATTCCCATAGATGGCGCCGGAGGCGTTTTGACGTTCGCGGGAGCGTGGCGGGGCGACGTTGAGACAGGCAAAAGAAAACTGGCAGCCGAAGGAGTCGAATGCGGACAGGAGAGCCGCTATTTGCGCCGATTCATCGATTTCGCCGCTTTCGCGGACATAGATGCCGTTATTTAGCCGGACAGGCTGCGTTTACGTAGCGAGATAGGCAATTAGCGTCTCTCCTGGCCGCGAAATCGCGAAAAGACGGGTTTTTGGCCAAATAACGGAACGTGTGTCCGCGAAAAATATGGATTGGCTAGGTGATCACGCAGGAGGTAGAGTCGCGTCCTCGCCGCCGCGCTCTGCCGTGCGCGAACATCTCGCGCCGCGCCTTCCCACGCGCGAGCAACCCGCGCCGCGCCCTCGCCGTCGCGCCCGCCCCCGCGCGAGCAACCCGAGCCGCGCCCCCGCCGCCGCGTCTGCCCCCGCGCGAGCAATTCGCGCCGCCGCGCCCCTCGCTCATCTCCCCGCCCCCGCGCCCTGACTCTGTTTCGCGTACTGCTTCGGCAGCAGGCCGACCTTCTTCTTGAAGATGCGCAGGAAGCCGGAGTAGTCGTTGAAGCCCGCGTCCATGCAGGCGTCGGTCACGCTGCGCCCTTCCTTCAGCAGCTTCTTGGCGAGCGAGATCCGTTTGTACAGGATGTACTCGTGAATCGTGCTGCCGGTATGTTTCTTGAACAGCCGGCTCAAATGGAACCGGCTGACGAAGAACAACCCCTCGAGCCGCTCGAGCGACAGGTCGTCGGCGAGATGCCGGTCGAGGTAGTCGAGCACCGGCACGAGCCGCGGCGGCAGGTCCAGCCCTTTGTCCTTCTCCAGCGTCTTGTAGAAGCACCGCTGCACCAGCGCCAGAATTTCCAGCAGGCAGCCGAGCTTGACGAGCGGCGCTTCGGGGTACGGCTCCCGCATCAGGTTCGCGTATTTGGCGAACAGCCCCGACAGCTCGGCCTGCTCCTGCGCGTTCAGCTTGATCTTGTTCAGCTCGCCCGGCGGCCGGTCGTAGAAGCAGCGCAGCAGCCGCGTCCGGTCCGTCTCGAACAGCGCGATCAGCGCCGGGTCGAACTCGATCGTCACCCGTTCGTACAGCGCGTCCGTCGTCAGCGCGGGCTTGTGGATTTCGTGCTCGTTCGTGATGATCAGGTCGCCGAGCCGGAGCGGGTAAACGGTTTTGTCCACGAAGTAGCGGACGTCCCCATGGATCAGAAAGAAGATTTCGCAGCCCCGGTGCAGATGAAAATGCACGTTGAACGGCGGGACCCGCGCCGCATGAAGGAATTTGACATGGTCGTCGATCCGTTCGACGTAACTGCCCAGCATCCGATTCGCCTCCCCGCAACATGAGCAAGAATGTCCATTTCCAAGGCAATTTCGTCAAGGAACTCGTACCTGCAATGATATAGGATGAAGGGGAGGAGTTCAATCGAAGAAAGGCGGGAGGACAAGCG
Source organism: Paenibacillus sp. UNC496MF (assembly GCF_900113915.1). Lineage (NCBI taxonomy): Bacteria > Bacillati > Bacillota > Bacilli > Caryophanales > Paenibacillaceae > Paenibacillus > Paenibacillus sp. UNC496MF. The sequence goes on along the minus strand of NZ_FORE01000013.1, from coordinate 156,790 downwards.
AATGAACGCGACCAACGTCAAAATCGGCCTCGTCGGCATCGGCGGGATCGGGCAGCATCACGTCAATTATTTGAGCGATATGGACAACGTCGAGCTCGTCGGCGTTTGCGACACGGACCGGGAGAAGGCCGACCGGACGGCCAAGGAGCGCGGGACGGCGGCGTATTACGACGCCGTGGACCTGCTCGAGCGGTCGGGCCTCGACTTGATCATCATCGCGGTACCGCATTACGATCATCCGGCCATTGCGATGGAAGCGTTTAAACGGGGCGTCCACGTCCTGTGCGAGAAGCCGATCGCGGTTCACGTGAACGCCGCGAACGCGATGATCCGGGCGTACGAGGAAGCGAAGGAGACGCACCCCGGCCTGCAGTTCGCCATCATGTTCCAGGAGCGGACGCTGCCGTTCTACGCCAAGCTGAAGGAGCTGCTGGCCGCCGGGACGCTGGGCAAGCTGACGCGCGCCACGTGGATCCATACCAAGTGGTTCCGCTCGCAGGCGTATTACGACAGCGGCGGCTGGCGCGCGACGTGGGCCGGCGAGGGCGGCGGCATCCTGACCAACCAATGCCCGCATACGCTCGACATGTACCAGTGGCTGTTCGGGCTGCCGGAAGCGATCACGGGCCATGCGCATATCGGCAAGTACCACGACATCGAGGTCGAGGACGAGGTCACGGCGTATTTCGAGCACGCGAACGGCATGATCGGCCATCTCGTCGTCACGACGGCGGAGCTGCCGGGGACCAACCGGCTCGAGATCGTCGGGGATCTCGGCAAGCTGCTGCTCGAGAACGGCAAGCTGCTGCATTACCGCTACCCGCAGTCCATGCTCGCGTTCTCCCGGGAGACGGACCAGCGCTTCGCCGAGTGGACGATCGAGCCGGAGGAAATCGCGGTCGACGAGAGCGCCCCGAACGGGCACCGCGTCGTCACGCAGCGCCTGGTCGACCGGCTGCTGGGCAAGGACGCGGCATTGATCGCGGAAGGTCCGGAAGGACTGGGCTCGTTGACCTTGGCGAACGGCATCATGCTGTCCGCGTTCCGGAAGCGGACCGAGCCGGTGCCGATCGACGGCGACGCGTTCCAGGCCGAGCTCGAGGAACGGATCCGCGCGTCGGGCTTCGTGAAGAAGGCCGCGCGCGCGCAGGACGCAAGCGAGGACATGTCGACTTCCTTCGGGAAGACCAACTAGGAGGAATGACGATGGCTGCCGTAATCTTGACCTGCTTCGCCGACGAAATCTCGCACGATCTGGAGGAACAGCTGGACGTGCTGGCGCAGGAAGGGCTGTCCCATATCGAGCTGCGGAACGTCTGGGGCAAAAACGTCCTCGACCTGACGGCGGAGGAGCTCGCCGAGATCCGCCGGATCTCGGAGGCGCGCGGCTTCGGCGTCTCCTCGATCGCTTCGCCGATCGGCAAGTATGCCGCCTCCGACGATTTCGCGCCGCAGCTGGACGCCCTGGACCGGGCGATCGCCGCCGCGAAGGCGCTCGGGACGCGCTACATCCGGCTCTTCTCGTACTATCCGCCGGAGGGCGCGCGGCCGGAGGACTGCCGGGACGAGGCGCTGAGCCGGATGAAGCGGCTGGCGGACGCCGCGGCGCCGCACGGCGTCACGCTCGTGCTGGAGAACGACAGCGGGCTGTACGGCTCGACCGACGACCGCTGCCTGGATATCCTGCGCCACTGCGGCTCGGAGGCGCTCCGGCTGGCGTTCGATCCCGGCAATTTCGTCATGGAGGGCGTCCGGCCGATGACGGAGGCGTACCCGAAGCTGGCCCCCTACGTCGCGTACGTGCACGTCAAGGACGCATCGGCCGAGCCGAAGATGTTCGTGCCCGCCGGCGCGGGCGACGGCCAGCTTCCGGAGCTGCTGGAGGCGCTCCGCGCGCGGAGCTTCGACGGCTTCCTGTCGGTGGAGCCCCATCTCCACCGCTACCTGCCGTTCGCCAGCGATCCGAAGCGCGTCGTGACCGCGGTCCGCGCGCTCCAATCGCTGCTCGCGCAGGCGGGCATGAAGTGGGCGTGAATTTACAGTTTACACATAAAGACCGAATCGGGTTTCCGAGGCGGTCTTTTTTCTATTTTCTGGAAGAAAAGTCCGGCGAATTTACAATTCGTTAGGGTTCGATTAACGCAGCAGAAACACAGAATCCCTATTCTATTGATGTGGGAACGGTCTCATATGGGAACGGTCTCACAGCGAGAAAGGACGTGCATCCTTGGACAATCCGACGATAAAAGAAATCGCCATCCGCGCGGGCGTCTCCAAATCCACCGTCTCGCGGATCATCTCCGGCAAAGGCTATTCCAGCCCGGAAGCGCGCGACAAGGTGCTGGAAGTGATCGAGGAGCTGCAGTACAAGCCCAACGCGGTCGCGCGGGCGATGGTCTCGCAGCGCACGCACAACATCGGCGTCCTGCTGTACCGGCAGGAGCTTCCGATCGCGTCGCATCCGTTCTACGGCAAGATCGTCGACGCGATTCTGCTCGAAGCGGCGCGCCTCAACTATTCGGTCTTCGTCACGACGGACCGGGACATGTCGTACCGCTCGGCCGACTTCATGATGGAGAAGCGCGTGGACGGGCTCATCCTCATCAGCCGGCTGCAGCAGAACGTCATCGACTACATTACGAACTTCGGCGTGCCCTACGTCATGGTGAACGGCTCGACGGACGTCGGCGGCGTGATCCACATCGTCAACCAGGACGAGGCGGGCGGGCGCATGGCCGCCGAGCATCTCACGGGAATCGGCCACGAGCGCATCTTCGTCATCGCGGGACCGCAGCCGCACCGCAGCCATCATTCGCGGCTGAAAGGCTTCCGCGCCTTCATGGAGGAGGCCGGCAAGCCCGTCGGCGAGACGTCGGTCCGCTTCGCGGAGACGTCGACCTTCGGCGAAGGCTACGAGCTCATGAGCCGCCACTTCGGCCCGTTCCGGTCGGGCCGGCATACGGCGGTCTTCGCGACCAACGACATGCTCGCGCTCGGCGCCATGAAATTCCTGCTGGAGCAGGGGACGCGCATCCCGGAGCAGGCCGCCGTCGTCGGCTTCGACGACGTCGACTTCGCGGCGATGTTCTCGCCGTCGCTGACCACGGTCCGCGTGGACACGTGGGAAATGGGCACCGGCGCCGTCCGGCTGCTCGACGAGCTGATCCGGCACGAGCCGGACGTGGCGCATCCCGGGCAGCTGATGCCGCGGCTCGTCGTCCGGCAATCGACCGGCGGCGCCCGCTAAACCGAAGTTCCGCGCGGCCCCGGCATCCGCGGCGCCTATCGTCCGCGGTCCGGCCGGCAAGCGTTCGCCGCATACGCAATCCCTTATTTCCGAAAGGAGCGTCACCCGTTCATGCGTTGGTATCTCAAAGCGATCGGCACCCGCAAGATCGTCGAGTTCATCGTGCTCGCGCTCTTCGTCGTCTTCTTCCTGGGACCGCTGCTCAATCTGGCCATCCTGGCCTTCACCGGCAAATGGTCCTATCCCGACGTCCTGCCGCATCAATGGTCGCTGAAATGGTGGTCGTTCGTCTTCAAGCAGGAAGACATTCCGCAGTCCATCGGCCTCTCGTTCCTGATCGCCGCCATCGTGACGGCCTTGTCCATCGCGCTGTGCGTCCCGGCGGCGTACGCGTTCGCCCGGATCCGCTTCCCGCTCAGCCGGTTCTTCCTGTTCTCGTTCCTGCTGACGCACGCCTTCCCGAAGATGGGCCTGTACGTCTCGATCGCGGTGCTCTTCTACAAGCTCGGTCTCATGAACACGCTGCTCGGCGTCGTCCTCATCCATATGATCAACGTGCTCATGTTCATGACGTGGATTCCGACCGCCGCCTTCCGCAACGTGCACCGGGCGCAGGAGGAATCGGCGCGGGACGTCGGCGCCGGCCCGTTCCGGGTGTTCTTGAAGATCACCCTGCCGATGGCCATGCCGGGCATCGTCGTCGCGTCGGTGTTCACGTTCCTGAACTCGCTCGACGAGGCGCAGGGGACGTTCCTGGTCGGCATTCCCAACTACAAGACGATGCCGATCGTCATGTACTCCATCATCAGCGATTATCCGGCCTACGCCGGCGCGGTCTTTTCCATCATCCTGACGGCCCCGACGATCATCCTGCTGCTCGCCGCCAAGCGGTTCGTGAGCGCGGACGTCATGTCGAGCGGCTTTCAGCTCAAATAATCCGGGACGCGTCCCGGCCTTAAGGAGGCGCAAATGGACATTCAGCTTTCGGTTCAACAATTGGCGAAACGGTACCACACCGGCGAAGGCGTCAAGTCGATCTCACTCGACGTGCGCAAAGGCGAGCTGGTCACGCTGCTCGGGCCGTCCGGCTGCGGCAAGACCACCGTGCTGCGCAGCATCGGCGGCTTTCTCGAGCCGGATTCCGGCGACATTCTCATCGAGGGGACGAGCGTGCTGAAGGCGCCGCCGGAGAAGCGCCCGACCTCCATGGTGTTTCAAGGCTACAATCTATGGCCGCACATGACGGTGTTCGACAACCTGGCATTCGGTCTTAAAATACGCAAGATGAAGAAGCCCGACATCCGCAAGGCGGTGGACGACGTGCTGGAGCTGGTTCGCCTGCCGGGCGCGGAGATGAAGTTTCCCTCCGAGCTCTCCGGCGGCCAGCAGCAGCGCATCGCGCTGGCGCGGTCCCTGCTGCTGAAGCCCGCCGTGCTGCTGCTGGACGAGCCGTTCTCCGCGCTCGACGCCAAGCTGCGCCACGAGATGCGGGAGGAGCTGCGGGAGATTCAAGCCGAGACCGGCCTCACGATGGTCTTCGTCACCCACGACCAGGAAGAGGCGCTGTCGATCTCGGACCGCATCGTCGTCATGAACCACGGCCACATCGAGCAGATCGCCACGCCGCAAGAGATTTACGACCGGCCGGACACGCTGTTCGTCGCGCAATTCATCGGCAAAATGAACTTCTTGAAAGGGGTGGTTTCGGAAGGGCAAATCCGCGCAGGGAAGTTGACGTTTCCGAATCCGAAGCAATTGTCCGGCAAGGTGCGGCTCGCCGTCCGGCCGGAGGACGTCGTCCTGGACGGCCGCGAGGAAGACGGCCTGACGGGCAGCGTCAAACAGATCATGGTGCTCGGCCATTACGCCGAGGTCACGGTCCAATTGCCGGAGCACGGCGTGATCCGCGCGTTCCAGCCGCGGGACGCCGTCAAGGAGCTGAACTCCGGCGACCGCATCGACGTCGGCTTCAAGAAAGTGCTCGCTTATCCGGAAGACCAGGCCTGATTCACCCCAAATCACGATTATGCCAAGGAGGCACTTATCCATGTTTCGTACCAAATCCGCTCTTACGGTCATGACTTTGACGACCCTGTCCGCCGCGCTGCTGGCCGGCTGCGGCAGCAACGGCAACAACGCCGCGAATAACGGCGCGGCGAACGGCAGCGCGGCGAACGCCGGCGCGACGAACGGCGGCACCGCGAACGCCGGCGGCAACGCGGCGCAGACGGACGCTTCCGGCAAGCCGGTCGAATTCAACTTCTACTTCACGGGCTCCGAGAACGTGAAGAACCTGTGGGACACGATCGTGCCGATGTTCGAGAAGGATCATCCGAACGTCAAGGTCAACGAAGTGTACATCCCGTCCGGCACGGGCGCGCAGCCGACGTACGACCGGATCCTCGCGGCGAAGAAGGCGGGCAAAGGCTCCGGCGGCATCGACCTGTACGAGGACGGCCTGTCCAACGTCACCCAAGGCCAGAAGGACGATCTGTGGGAAACGCTCGATCCGGCCAAAATCGCGAACCTCGCTTCCGTCGACGCCGCCACGCTGACGGACGTGGCCAACCTGGCCATTCCGTACCGTTCGTCCGCCGTCGTGCTCGCGTACAACAGCGACAAGGTCAAGACGCCTCCGAAGTCGCTCGACGAGCTGTTCGCGTGGATCAAGGCCAACCCGGAGCGCTTCGCTTACAACGACCCGTCCACGGGCGGCGCGGGCAGCTCGTTCGTCACGACGACGCTGTACGACAAGCTGCCGGAGGACGCGATCCACAACGACGATCCGAGCATCGAGCAGCAGTGGGACAAAGGCTTTCAGACGCTGAAGGATCTGGGCAAGTACATGTACGGCAAAGGCATCTATCCGAAGAAAAACCAAGGCACGCTCGACCTGCTCATCAGCGGCGAGGTGGACATGATCCCGGCTTGGTCGGACATGGCGCTCGAGCAAATCGGCAACGGCCAGCTGCCGGACACGACCAAAATCTCGCAAATCACCCCGGGCTTCAACGGCGGTCCGACGTACCTGATGGTGCCGAAGCTGTCCGACAAGAAGGACGCGGTCAACGAATTCCTGAATTTCGTGCTGTCGCCTGACGCGCAAGCCGTCGTGGTAACCAAAATGCACGGCTTCCCGGGCATCAAGCTGTCGAACATGCCGCAGGACATCCAGGATTCCTTCAAAGGCGTGGCGGAAGGCTTCCGGACGTTCAACATCGGCGACCTCGGCAATGAAATCAACAAACGCTGGCAGAGCGACGTAGCGGCGCAATGAGCAAACCGGTAAAAATGGGGATACTGGGCCTGGTTCTGGTCATCCCCTCTTTTCTTCTGCTGTTCGTCACCGTTGTCGTGCCGATCTTCGTCTCGCTCAAGGAAAGCCTGACGAACGAGGAAGGCGGCTACGACCTGTCGAATTATAAATTCTTGTTCACGGACAAACTGATGCGCGCCAACATCGTCTTCACGCTGGAAGTCACGGTGATCTCGGTCGTGATCGTGCTGATCGTCAGCTACGTGCTGGCGGCGTACATGCGGTTCAACAAAGGCCGGCTGGTGGCTTGGATCCGCAACATGTACATGATCCCGATGTTCATCCCGTCCGTCATCGCGACCTACGGCTTGATTCAGCTGCTCGGCAACCACGGCTGGCTGTCCCGCTGGGTGCTGCTGCTCGGCGGCGGCGACATTCCGCGCATTATTTTCGATATCAAGGGCATCATCATCGCCCAGCTGTGGTTCAACATCCCGTTCACGACGATGCTGCTCGGCTCCGCCATGTCGGGCGTGCCGGACGCGGTCATCGAGAGCGCGAAGGACGTGGGCGCGGGCCGGCTCCGCTTGTTCGTGCGGTTCATTCTGCCGCTGACCTACAAGACGCTGCTCGTGGCGGTCACGTTCGTCTTCATGGGCGTCATCGGCTCGTTCACGGCGCCGTTCCTGCTCGGACCGAACGCGCCGCAGATGCTGGGCGTGTCGATGGAGCAGATCTTCGGCGTCTTCCAGGAGAAGCAGCAGGCGTCGGCGCTGGCGTTCTTCACGTTCATGCTCTGCTCCGTCATGGGCTACTTCTACATTCGCAGCATGATCAAGGACGAGGGGGCGCGTTCCGCATGACGCGCCTGCTGTTGGAAGCCGAAGGAACGGCGGGCTTCGTCTGTTCCAAGACGCATATCACGTACGCCTTTCAGCTCGACCGGCCCGGAGGCGCGCTGCGCCTCGATTTCGCCTACGAGCCGAAGAACCTCGAGGACCGCGAGCGGGCGAAGATCCTGATCGCGGAAGGCGTGGAGAGGTACACGGAGCCGGCGCAGCGGGAGCTGGTCATGGGCCGCTGGGAATCGTTCCTGCCGCTGAAAAATCTGATTACCCTCTCCGTCGACGATCCGTCCGGGCATCGCGGCGCGGGCCATCGCCACGATCCCGAGCAGCGGCTGTTCATCGGCGCTTCGGACGCGTCGCCGGGCTTCGCCGCGGGCGAGCTGGCCGCGGGCTTGTGGCGCGTCACGCTGAGCCTGCACGCGATCGTGACGGAGAGCTGCCGCTACCGGCTGCGAATTCATCACGAGGAGGCTTGACGATCATGCGCTGGATGGCATGCGAACTGCACAGCCATACGTTTCATAGCGACGGCCGGCAGTCCCTGTCCGAGCTTGCGCGCGGCGCGAAGGCGCTCGGCTTCGAGTGCGTCGCGCTGACCGACCATAATACGATGACGGGCCTGCTAGGCAAAGAGGACGTCGAACGGGAGACAGGCGTCGCGATTATCTCCGGCATGGAGTGGACGACGTTCTTCGGCCATATGGTCACGATCGGGCTCACCGATTTCGTGGATTGGCGTCCCGCGGGGCCGGGCGACATCGACGCGGGGATCGCGCGGGTCCATGCCGCCGGCGGCATCGCGGGCATGGCGCATCCGTTCCGCATCGGAAGCCCGATGTGCACGGGCTGCTTCTGGGAGTTCGAGCTTCGAGATTGGGAAGCGCTGGATTATATCGAGGTCTGGTCGGGCACGTTCCCGTCGATCAAGACGGACAACGCCCGCGCTTTCCGGTTGTGGACGGACAAGCTGAACGAAGGGTACCGGATCGCGGCGACGTCCGGCCGGGACTGGCACGCGCAGGAAGCGACGGACGATCCCGTCTCGGTCACGTACCTGCTGCTGGACGAGGGCGAAGGCTCCCCGACGGAGCAGGCGGTGCGCGCGCTCGCCGCGGGCCGGGCCGCGGTCACGATGGGTCCGCTGCTGACGCTGGAGCTGCGTTCGGAGCCGGCGCGTTACCGGATCGGCGACCGCGTGCCGAAGGAGGCGCGCGGCTGGCGGTACGAGGCCGTCGCGTCCGTGGATTTCGAGGCCAGGAACGGACTGTGGGCATTCCCCGACGCGGGGTACGAGGTCATCCTGACGAGCAATGCGGGACCGCTCGGCGAGCTGCGCGCGAAGCCGTCCCAGCGCGATTACCGCTTCGATATTCCGGGCGGCGCGCTGACATGGATCCGGGCGGAACTGCGGGGCACGGTCCGCGGCGCGCGGACGACGATCGCGTTCACGAACGCGATTTATGCGGACGCCGAGTAGGCCGCCTGCGCGGAGGGTATAAAAGCAGGAGCGGGTTTTGGCAGAGGAACAGGAATAGGAATAGCATTAGCAGCGAGAATCGAGAAGGCCGCGAAGGCCGTCCGACCGAAAGGAGTCGATCGACATGAATCGCCGGTTTCCGTTAGTAACGGCGCATGCCGGATGCATGGGCATCGCGGCGCATACGCTGCGTTCGGTGCGCGCCGGCCTGGAGCTGGGCGCCGACGTGGCGGAGGAGGACATCCGCGTCACGAGAGACGGCGTCGCCGTCCTGGCGCACGACGACGAGCTGCCGACCGCCGACGGGCCGATTGCCAGCGTCGCGGGGATGACGTACGCGGAATTGAGCGGGCTTCGGCTGCCCGCGGACCAGGGCGCGCGGGAAGGCGGGGAGCCGGAGACGTTTCGGCTGCTGAAGCTGGAAGACATCCTGCCGCTCATTCAGACTTCGGGCAAGGTCATCAATCTGGACCTGAAGGTCGACGAGGCGATCGAGCCCGCGGCCGCGCTCGTCCGGAAGTTCGGCCTGGAGGACCGCGCGTTCTATTCCGGCTGCCAGCGCGATCGCGCGCTGCTGGCCCGGAAGCTGGAGCCGGCGCTGCGCCGGATGCTGAACGCGGACGTCGAGCTGTTCAAGACGATGCCGTACGACGAGGCCATGGCCATGACCCGCGAGGACGCGCTCGCGGCCGGGTGCTACGGCATCAACGTCTATCACGGCATCGTGACGAAGGCGTTCGTCGATTACGCCGGCGAGCGCGGGCTGCCGGTCTACGTCTGGACCGTCGAAGACGAAGCGCTCATGCGCCGGTACGCGGATTGGGGCGTCGGCTCGATTACGTCGCGGGACGTGGAGACGCTGCTCCGCGCGAAGCGCGAATGGACGGCGCCGGACGCGTAGTCGCAAGCGGAACACGAACGCGAGCAACAGCCTTGGACCCACACAGGTCCGGAGCTGCCGCTCGCGTTTTTTTGGCGCGTCCGGATTCGGATTTACTATGCAAAGCTTAGCTTATGCTTACGAAGTGAATTTTGCTGTGCTGCGTCAAGCGAATACGCAGGTTAAGCGGCTTCCCCCTGCTCCCGAGGAGCGGGGCGGAGGTTGTTTTTTGCCGGGTTTTTCGAAACATTTCGCTTAACTGGAAGTAGTATCCTTTACGGATATCGGATTCGTAAGGGAGGCGCGACCGGAGATGAAGAGACGATCCGCCGTATACGGCATCGCGGCGGCGCTGATCGCGGCGAGCTGGCTTGGGAATTTCGCCTACAACCGGCATTACCGGCTGCCGGAAGGCCGCTTTTTGACGCATCGGATCGAAGCGACGGATGCGCCGTACCTGGCGTTCGATTTGTATTACGCCGCGAACAAGGACGACAAGCGAAGGATCGCCTCGATCCGCGCGGAAGGGCTGCCGTCGCTGACGTTCGCCCCCGCCGAGGCGTACCGGGAGCTGAACCGCCAAACCATCTACCGTCTCTACGGGCAGTATACGTCGGCTCCCGAGCGGACGGCGCCGCTTCCGCCGCTGGTCGTGCACGAAGTCGACGTCACGTTCGGCGACGGGAAGACGAAGCGGATGGACGTAGGCGAAATCATCGTGTACCGGGACGATTATCCGCCGCCGCCGGAAGGCGGCCCCGTCGCCATGACGTCGTCGGGCGGCTCGAACGATAACTCCGGCTTCGGTTCCGTCCGCGCGGTGCGCCCCGCGACGCTGACGTCGACCAGTTCCGTTTGGCTGGGCGAGCTCGGCGGCGCGTTCACGTACGAGGTATATGTCACGGGAGGGCCGAGCGGCTACGGGGCCGACGGCCATTTCGACGGCCCGTCGCAGGAGCGGGCGGCGTACCCGGCGCAGCTGGCCGAGGGCAACGGCGTGGCGACGGAGTATCGCTTCCGGTTCGCTCCGGGGGATCCGCATGCCCTGAACGTGTACAACGTGCTGCTGACGCACGGGTTCGCGGAGCCGGACGGCCGCGAATCGCCGTTCCGTCTGCATGCGCGCTATGCGCCTTGGTTTTCGGAGGCGCAGATGAAAGCCTTCGTGCGAGCGGAAAGGAGGGAGGACGGATGAGGAAAGCCTACTCCCGCCTTGCGTTCGGCTTGACGCTCGAGCTGATCGATTTCCGGGTGATGGCGTTCGATCTCTTCCCGGACGTCATCGGCTGCCTGCTCGTCATGTGGGGCGCGTACCGGCTCGGGCGCGAGCGCCGCGTCTTCATGCTCGTCTGGGCCGCGGCGGCGGTCCTGCTGCTGCCGGCGTGCGCCGAGCTTGCCGGCCATTCCGTCCTGGTTCCGCTGCTGGGCGGCGGGACGATCGACGCGGCGCGCATGATCGAAGCCGCGCCGGCGTCCGCCGTCGAGACCGCGATGCTGGCAGCGGTATGCGCGGGCATCCGGGATAGCGCCTCGAAGCGGGGAGCGGCCGGCTTAGCCCGGTCGGCCGACGCGCGGAAGAACGCGGTGCTCGTCGTCAACGGGTTTGGATTGCTGCTGCTGCCGTTTCTGCTTAACGTCGCGAAGTCGAATCGGATCGTGCCCATGCTTACCGTGACGCTGGCGGCGTTCGCGGCGAACGTCGCGGTGATCTTCCTCGCGAACGCGGCCAAACGGGAGCTGGACGAGGACGAGAACGGCGGCGGAGGCGGAGGCCGCGCGCGTGCTCGCCGGCTGAATCGGAACGCGACGAGGCGCCGTTTCGGGCCGGACGGGAACGTCACCCATAGCGTATTAGGCAGGCACGCCAAAAAAAACGGGCGGCTTTCCGGCTCAGGGGGAGTATACGGAAAGCCGCCCGTTCGGGCTTGGCTTGGCGAGGCGCGACCAGCCGACCGTGATCAGCCGACCGTAATCAGCCGACCGCGATCGGACCGGCTTCGACGATCGCGCGCAGGCGATCCTGCAGGTTGTCGGTGCATTCGCCGCCGTGGAAGGCGACGATTTTCGCGAGGTCGAGGCTTTGGAACTTGGCGATCGATTGCAGCGCCGTCTCCTGGTCCGGCGTGTACGCCGGGTTGTACGCCTGCAGCACGCCGTCCTGCGCCGTCAGGGCGTCGCCCGCGATGAGCGTTTTGGACGGGATATGGTAGTAGGAGGTATGATCCGGCGTGTGGCCGGGGGAGAACACGACTTGAATGCCGCCGGCGAACGGCAGGATGTCGCCGTCCTTCACGACGACGTCGACGTTGACCGGCGGGGCGAGCCGCTTGCTCTTGACGAGCGGCACTTCGCCGGCCAGGTACGGCACGGCGACTTGATGCGCGATCACTTGAACCCGGTCGCCGAAGTAGTGCGTCAGCTCGGGCAAACTGCCGATATGATCCATGTCCTGATGGGTGATGACGATTTTGGTCAGCTTCTCGAACGGAACGGACGCCTCTTGGAACGCGGCGCGAATCAGCTCGAGCGAGCCGGGAATGCCGGTATCGAACAGAATAACGTCCTTCTCGTCCCAAACGACGGTCGGAATGAAGGGATTGCCGCGGTTTGCCGCGCCTAACGGAATGATCGTGATGCCTACGCCCGATTGAGCCATGTCGAACACCGCCTTAAAAAAGTAATTAACTATCTTTGCTTCTCGTCTATTATTTCATTGCGCCTAGCCAAAAAGCAATCCCTCTCCGGCCCTGTCCGGGTCGCGAGAGGGATTGTCTTGCCGCGATAAGCCGCCAAGCGGCGGCAGCGCGCGATCCGGCCGGCGCTTACGCGCCGATCTTGTCCGCGGCTGCTTCCTGCCGCGCGGCGCGCGCGGCCGTTCCGACGCGGAGGTAGCCGAAGGCCGCCGCCGACAAGAGGACGGCGAGCGCGACGCCGGCCGCGCCGATCCAGGTGACGGCGGTCAGCGAGGCGCCTTCGACGACGATGCCGCCGATGCCCGCGCCGGCCGCCATCGCCAGCTGCACGGCGGAGCTGTTCAGGCTGAGCATGATGCTGGTCGCTTCGGGCGCGAGCGAGATCAGATGGTACTGCTGCGTCGGGCCGGACGACCAAGCGGAGAACGACCAGAGCATGAGCAGCGGGAACATGAGCGCGGCCGACTGGGCGGCGAACGAAATGACGACCAGCCAGGCGGCGTGGAGCGCCATGCCGGCGAGCAGCGTGCGCCGGTAGCCCCAGCGGTCCGTGCCGAAGCCGCCCAGCTTCGAGCCGATCAGGCTCGCGATGCCGAACGCGAACAACGCGATGCTGACGGCTTTTTCGCTCATGCCCGTAATTTCAAGCAGGAACGGGGAAATATACGTGTAGGTGATGGAATAGCCGCCGATCCAGAAGAACGTAATGCCGAGGCCGACGAGAATCTTCGGGTTCTTGAGCAGCCGCAGCTGGTCGCGAAGCGGCACCGGCAGCTCGCCGTCCGTCTTCGGAATCGTGAACGCGATGAGCAAGAGCGCGAGCAAGCCGAGCAGCCCGATGCCGCCGAATACCGCCTGCCAATCGTAGACGGAGGCGGCGAGGCGGCCGAGCGGCACGCCGACGATCAGCGCCGTGCTGAAGCCCATGACGAGCGTGGCGATGGCGCTGCCCCGCTTCTCCTCGGGCGCGAGCTTCGCGGCGACGGTCAGCGCCGTCACGACGAACACGCCGCTGCTGAGCGCGACGACGACGCGGGACGCGATCAGGGCGCCGAAGCCCGGAAGCGCGAACGCCGCGGCGTTCCCGACGACGAACACGGCGAGCGCGTACAGCATCAGCCGCTTGCGGTCGGCCTTGGCGGCGGCCGCCATCAGGAAGGGCGTGCCGAACCCGTAGGCCAGCGAGAACACGGTAATCAATTGGCCGGCCGCGGCGACCGACACGCCGACGTCGTCGGCGACTTTATCGAGAATGCCGGCGATGATGAATTCGGACGTGCCGACCAAAAAGCTGACGATCGCCAGCATATAGATTTTCCAAGCGTAAGACAAACGATCCAACTCCTATCCGGTTTGGTTTTTTAGTATGGTTCGGTTCCGTTCTGGCGGCACCGGTCTCTATCTCTGTGCGGCCCGGCCTTAGGCCGGACCGGCTTGGGTTCTCTCCGTTTGTTAGGTGAATCCGCACAGCCAATTATTTTTATATTTCTAAATTAATCGAAATATACCCCGCAAAAAAGCTAACCCAGCAAATAAGGGGCGTATTTCCGGGCGACTTCGCGGTTGACGCTGTAATAAATGTACGTCCCGTCCTTGCGCATGGTGAGCAGGCCGCATTCCATCAGCTGCTTCAGATGATGCGACAGGGTGGAACCGGCGACGCATTCGAGCTTGCCGCCGATGTCGGAGCAGCACAGGTTTTGTTCCTCCGTCAGGAGCATCGCGATTTTGATCCGGGTCGGCTCTCCGAGTGCTTTGTACACTTTCACCGCTTGTTTGACATCCTCGTTATCCTCGACCATCTGCTGCCACCGCCTTATTATTTCGACATGTATTGAAATAGTACCATGCGCCGGAAACGATGTAAATAGCCAGTTTCGCGGAAGCATGCGCAAGGAAGAAGTTGACGGTTGCCGTCTGCAGAGAGGAAGAGCGGTAATCGCGGCCTGCGCCGCGTTTCGGGGCGAACACGGATCGGCGGCGACCGAGCGGCAGGGGATTTCCAAATGCTGGCGCCCCGCCCCGGCGCGAAATTGACATTGCCGTACGATTGCGCTATACATAGTTGTATGTACAAAAAACAAAGGAGGCGACGGGATGGATAACCGCAACGAACGACCGGCAGCCGATCCGGCCGATGACGCGTTCCTCCGTACATGCCTGTTCTTCAACGCGAACCGGCTGAGCCGCGCCGTGACCAAGATCGCCGAGGAGCAATTCGCCAAGACGGGATTGTCGCCGATGTACGGCTACCTCGTCCGCATCGTGAATATCATGCCGGGCATCACGCAAAAGCTGCTGGCCGAGAAGCTGTACATCACGCCTTCGACGCTGACGCGGTTTATCGATAAATTGGAAACGAAGCAGCTCGTGGAGCGCAAGGTGAGCGGCAAGACCGTCCTTGTCTATCCGACGGAGAAGGGGCTTGCCCTGGAACCGGAGATTCGCGCCGCGTCGCGCGAATTCAAGGCCAAGTACGAGGAAGTGCTGGGCTCGGAAATGGCGGCGCTGCTGTCCGAGGAGATGGAGAAGACGAGCGGACTGCTGGAGAAATAACGCCCGGGCGGCCGCTCGTTTCAAAATGCCGGTCCGCCGGCGCATAATGGTTCATCTTTCAAGCGTCGGCCTCCTGGCCGGCGCTTTTTTGCGCGCGCCCAGGTCTGCCTAGCCCGCCGAGACCGTACGCCGCAGCTCCGCGGCGAGCAGCGGCGCGACGAATTTGCGGAACACGTTGCCGGGCGGCCGGTCGGTTCGCCATTTGTCCGCGGTGAGCACGACGACGACGTCCAGGCTCGGCACGACGTAGACGAACTGGCCGCCGTAGCCTTGGGCGAAGAAATACGCCAGCGCGGGCGCCTGTCGCCCCTCCGCGCCGGGCCTGCCGTCCGCCGCTTGCGAGTCCGCCTCGCCGGGCTCGGCCGCCGCGTCCTCGGCCGCGTCGTACGAGTCGCTCCACCAATGCCAGCCGTACCAGCCCCGGCGCGGCTCCTCGGATTCGATGAACGGCCGAACGGAGCGGACGGCCAGCGCGCGCGGCACGATCGGCTCTCCGGACCATTCGCCTTCCCGCAGATACAGCTCGCCGAACTTCAGCATGTCGAGCGGGCGCAGCTTCATGCCGAAGCCGCCGGTATGGACGCCCTGAGGGTCCGTCTCCCATTCGTACGCCTCGATGCCGAGCGGGCCGAACAGCCGCTCCTCGGCGAACCGGGCGACCGGCATGCCCGCGGCCCGCGCGAGCGCCGCCGCGAGCAGCTGCGAACTGCCGGAATTGTACTCCATGCGCGTGCCGGGATCGTCCGCGAGCGGCAGCTCGAGCACGAAGTCGAGCCAGTCCGGCGTCTTGGTCATTCGCGGAAACGAATTGAGCCCGCCGAACTCGGTCCATTCGAAGCCGGCGGTCATCGTAAGCAGATGCTCGAGCGTAATCGACCGTTTGCGGCGATCGGAATCGGCGGCGAGCCGCGGGAAGAACGCCGAGGCCGGCGTGGCGGCGTCCGGCAGCAGGCCGCGGTCCATCGCGATGCAGACCAGCGCGGAGAGGACGCTCTTGGTGCAGGAATTGATCCGGGCGAGCTCGGCCGCCGTGCCGGGCTCCCGGTAATGCTCGTAGACGAGCCGGCCGTGCCGGCTGATCAGGCAGCTTCGCAAGTTGAGCGGCGCGATCGACGCCGTCAGCGGTGATAAGTCCATGGTATCCATCCTTGTCTATAGCCGTGATGAGCGTTTCATCCGTACCGCCTTAGTTTACCATTTGCGGGCAAAGAACCGAAATTCGCGTCCGACGGCGGTCCGGCCGATCCGATTAGAAAGCGCAACCATGCTCGCGTCTCGAAAATTATCTGACATTTAGATGACGCAGGGCATTGAAAGGCCATCGCTTTAACGCTATGATGTAAGATAACATTACGCAATCATCTCCAAGCCATGGGAACGAACCCGGAAGGAGGAAGAAGGCATGCATTTGACGATCGAACAAGCGCTGGCCGTCTATCCGTTGTCGGAAGGGAAGCTGATCGCGGGAGCGTCGGGGAAGCACCGCGTCGTCAAGTCGCTCAACGTCATGGACGCGCCGGATATCGCGGACTGGATCAAGGAAGGCGAGATGCTGTTCACGACGGCGTATCTGATCAAGGACGACCCGGATGCGGCGTCGGAGCTGATCGCGAAGCTGCACGCCCGCGGCGCCTCCGGGCTCGGCATCAAGCTCGGCCGTTTCTGGGAGGCGATTCCCGAGCGGCTCACCCGTCTGGCGGACGAACTCGGCTTTCCCCTGATCGCGCTTCCGTTCCACTTCTCCTTCTCCGACCAAATGAACGGCCTGTTCCACGCCGAGATGAAGCGCAGCACCGTCCGCCTCGAAGGCGCGCTGGAGAAGCAGATCCGGCTGATGCGCTTCGCGCTGCGGGCGGAATCGATGCCTTCGCTCTTCGAATCCGTGACGGACGTCATCGGCTGCCCGATCGCCGTCGTCGGCTCGCGCGGGCAGGTCGCGTACGGCTCGCCCGGCATCGCCGCGGACGGGCTGACCGACGGCTGGCCGTGGCCGCCGCACAAGAAATGGATCAAGCACCAAGGCCGACAGGCGCTCCGCCTCCCGCTCATGAAGAGCGACGCCTGCACGGGCTTTGCGTACTTCTTCGACGCCCGGCCGTTCCTCTCGCCCGTCGAGGAAGGGCTCTACACCCAAACCGCCGAACTCATCTCCCATCATCTGAACTATAAATACGAAGACTATTTCGAGCTGTCGGTGCAAAAAGACTTTGGCGCGCTGATCAAGCAGTACCTCCGGAACGGCGTGACGGCCGACGCCGTGACGGACTACGCGGCGCGCTGGGAAATGGATTGGCTGACGCAGGGCTTCTTCTGCGCCCTCGTCGACCTGCCCGCCGAGGACGCCGGCTCCGCCCGGCGCGCGGAACGGCTGAACGGCCTGAAGGCGTCGCTGCTCGGCAACGCGCGCATGCAGGCGCTGAACGGCATCTGCGCCGTCGTCGACGAAGGCGTGTTCTGCGTCGTGTCCGACGCCGCGGCCGGCCCGGAGGGCGAGACGCTGCGGGAAGCGCTGGAATCGAGCCTCGCCGGGCTCGGCCTCGACGAGCGGAGAGCGCCGAAGGCGACGATCAGCGCCCGCAAACGCCAGCCGAAGGAGATGCCGGACGGCTTCGCCGAGTGCCGCAACACGTTCCGGCTCGCCCGCGAATGGGGCGTCGAGGAGCGCGTCGTCCGGTACGACACGCTCGACCTCGCCATGATTTTCGAATCGGTGTCCCGCGAGAAAATGCGCGTCTACTGCCAGCGGTGGCTCGGCGGACTGCTCGGCAAGGAGCCGGGTTACGTCGGCGAGATGCTGAAGACGCTGGAGACGTACCTCGACTGCGACGGCCAGCTGAACGAAACCGCCAAGAAGCTGTTCATCCACCGCAACACCGCTACGTACCGGATCGAGAAGCTGAGCGAGATGCTCGACGTGGATTTCAAGAAAGTGAACGTGCTCATGCGTCTCAAGCTCGCGTTCCTGTTCCGCCGGCAGCTCGTGTCGGACGGCGGAGAAGGCGAACGCGGCGCATGACGCAAGCCGTCTCCCATACGACCAAGCCGCCGGAAGCGCGGCCCCGACGATTCGATCCTTGCGAGAGGACGAGGACGGGGCCGCTTTTTTGTCGTCGGCCGGGCACTTCCTTGATTCGAATGGCAAACTCGAATGGCAAGCGCGAATGGCGAGGGCGACGAGGGGATGCGGCGGAGAGAGCAGGGGGATCAAGCCCGGGGAGCAGCACCGAATCGGTCCGCCGTTCCGGGGCGTTGACGCTGCAGGAGAGACGCGAAGCGCGTATCTAATGAAAATGCGACGTGATGAGCGCGATCGCCGACAAGGCGTTATATGCATGTCATCTTAATTTCCAATGAAAGCGCTAAATCTGAATGATTATTGTCATTGATGCCAATAACGTACGCCTAATTTGGCATCCTGCACAAATCTATGTAAGGAATATGGACATAAACGTGACGAATTCTTAAACTGAGATCGTAGTCAGAATATTTCGAACGGAATGTTAAAGGGGGAAGAGGAAGCATGAATAGGAAGAACGGCACGACGGGCTTCTCGAAACGCAACACGGTCATGGCGGTTTGTCTCTTGTCCGCGACGGCGGCGCTGTCGGCTTGCGGCAGCAACGGGGCGCCGAACGACGGCGGCAACGCGGCTGCCGATACTTCCTCGACCACGAACGCCGGCACGAACGCCGGCACGAACGCGGCGACCGACTCGGGAACGAACGCGGGCTCGGCGACGGATACGTCCATGGCGGCGAAGGAGCCGGTTAAGGCGACGCTCATCCTGAACTGGTTCGCCGAGCCGGAGCACGGCGGCAACTTCGCGGCGCTGGAGAAAGGCTTCTACAAGGACGCCGGCCTCGACATGACGCTCACGCCGGGCGGGCCGTCGGTCTCGGCCACGCAGCTCGTCGCTTCCGGCAAGGCCGAATTCGGCATGGCGAACGGCGACGACATTCTCGTCGCGCGCCAGGAAGGCATTCCGGTCGTCGCGATCGCGACCGCGTTCCAGAAGAGCCCGCAGGCGCTTTTTTACCACAAGGATTCGGGCATCGCGGGCTTCGGCGACCTGAACGACCATAAGGTGTACGTCGCCGCCACCGCGAACTTCTGGCAGTACATGAAGAAGAAATACAGCCTCGACAACGCGCAGGAGATGAAATATACCGGCCAGCTCGTCAACTTCCTCAACGACAAGAACGCCGTCACGCAAGGCTACATCACGTCCGAGACGTACACGCTCGAGCAGGAGAAGGTCGACTACGGCGTGCTGCTGAATGCCGATTCCGGCTACAACATCTACGCCAACGTCTATTTCACGACGGAGAAGATGATCCAGGAGCATCCCGATCAGGTCAAGGCGTTCGTCGAAGCCACCGTCAAGGGCTGGGACTATTACAAGACGAACTCCGACGAGATCAACCCGGCGATTCAGAAGAAGAATCCGGAGATGTCGCTCGACATGATGAAGTTCAGCGCCCAAAAGGAAATGGACTTCGCCTTCGGCGGCGACGCGGCGACGCTCGGCACCGGCGTCATGACCAAGGAGCGCTGGTCCGAGGTGCAGCGGCAGCTGAAGGACGTCGGCGTCCTGACGAAGGACGAAGACGTGACGAAGGCGTTCACGACGGAATTTTTGCCGAAGAAGTAAGCCGCGGGCGCCGGCTCGGAAGCGGAGGGCGGGGACCGCGGTCCCCGAGCCGCTCCCGGCCGCCCGGCGGCTAGGGAAGAACGACGGTTGGACCACGAAAGGAGCATGATTATGGCAGCGGAAGACGTGAATACCCGCATGTTGCCCGACGGCATGTACCCCGCCCGGGAAGGATCGGGACGGATGGCCGGGCGGCTGGAGCAACGGACGGGGAGGGGAAGCAGGCCGCTCGCGGCCTTTATCAAGAAGCTGGCGCCGCCGCTCGCGGCGTTCATCGTGTTCATCGGCGGCTGGCAGCTGATCTGCTACCTGCTGCAGGCGCCGGCCTATCTCGTGCCGAAGCCGTCGGACATCGTGAAGGCGGCGATCGAGAACCGCCGCGAGCTGTGGACGGCGGTGTCGACGACGGCGTTCGAATCGGTGTTCGGCTTCCTGCTCAGCATCGTGCTCGGCATCTCGTTCGCGATTCTGATGGCCAGCTCGAAGGTCGTCGAGGAGAGCGTCTATCCGTACGCCATTATCATGCAGACCATCCCGATCGTGGCCATCGCGCCGCTGATCGTCATCTGGTTCGACGCCGGTTTCCGGGCCATCGTCATTATCGCGTTTCTGATCGGATTCTTCCCGATGCTGTCCAATACGCTGATCGGCCTGAATTCCACGGAACACAACCTGCGCAATCTCTTTTATCTCTATAACGCGAAGCCGCTGCAGACGATGTGGCGCCTGCGCATCCCGGCCGCGCTCCCGTACATCGTGGCGGGCTTGAAAATTTCCTGCACGCTGTCCGTCATCGGCGCCATCGTCGGGGAGTACATCGCCGGCATCGGCGGCGGCAACGGCGGTCTCGGCTACGCGATCACGTACGCGGCCGGGCGGCTCAAGACGCCGTACCTGTTCGCCTGCGGGCTGTCGGCGTCGCTGCTCGGCATCCTGTTCTTCCTGCTCGTGAACCTGCTGGCCAAATGGATGCTCAGCTCGTGGCACGAGTCCGAGATGAAGCGCGAAGGCTGACGCCAAAACGGCAAGGATCATTGAGAATCATGAAGGATCGGCAACCAAGGCGCCAAGCCCGGCTCACGAAGGTCCGGGAGGGGGCGAAACGAAGCGCGGGGAGGTCGTACGATGCTGCAAGCGGAACAGCAAGTGCTGCGCCGGTATTACTATCCGGTCATGCCGGTATCCGAATTAATCGAAGGCCCGCGATCGGTCGCGATGTTCGGCGAACCCGTCGTCGTCTGGCTCGACGCGGCGGGCAAGCCGGCGGCGGCGATCGACCGCTGCTGCCACCGCGCCGCGAAGCTGTCGCTCGGCGGGACGCGGGACGGCTGCATCGTCTGCCCGTACCACGGCTGGACGTTCGACCGCGACGGGAAATGCACGTATTTTCCGCAATCGGAGCTCGAGGACCCGCCGAAGGTGTACAAAATCAAAGCCTATGCTTGCGAGGAGCGATACGGCTACGTGTGGATCGCGCTCGGCGAGCCGCTCGCGGGCATTCCGGACTTCCGCCGTTACGGCGATCCGGACATCCGGCAAATCCACCAGTTTCACGAGGTCATCCGCTGCTCGGCGCTGCGCCTCATGGAGAATTCGTTCGACATTGCGCATATCGCCTTCGTGCACCATAACACGTTCGGCAACAACCAGGATCCGATCCCGCCGGACTTCGAGCTCGTTCCGAACGACCGCGGCTTCGAGATGCGGTACGAGGTGCGGGTCACGAACAAGCTGAACAAGAACGTCAAGGCGATCAACGTCGACGCCGACGAGACGGTCCGCAAGGTCCGGGCGACTTGGTTCATGCCGTTCGTCCGGCAGCTCGACATGACGTATCCGACGGGGCTCGTGCATTCCATCGTGACGTGCGCGACGCCGATCGACAACGGATCGTGCATCCTGATCCAGTTCGTCTTCCGCAACGACGCGGAGGCGGACGTGCCGGCGGCGTCGGTCATCGCCTTCGACCGGGCCGTCGTGGACGAGGATATGCGGATTCTGGAATCGACGGAGCCGAACATCCCGCTCGATCTGAAGCTGAGGCTCGAGACGCACATGCACGCCGACAAGCCGGGCATCGCGATGCGGGAAAGGCTGCTGAAGCTGTTCGAGGCGCACGGCGAGCGGGAGATTTTGCCGCAGTTGAAAACGCCGCAGTTCTACCAAACGGAGGTGCTGGAGCGGAAGGCGAAGCCGGGCTGACCGCCGCAGGCCGCCTTTCGGGCAGCCGACAGAGCAGCGGCATGCCGGTCTGGCAAGCCGAGACAATCAAGGGGAGGTGCACGCCGATGCGGCAATCGATGATAGGCGCGAATACGATGGTCGTCAGCCCGCATTACCTCGCGTCCGCGGCCGGCGCGCGCATCCTGGAGCGGGGCGGCAACGCGTTCGACGCCGCCGTCGCGGTGAGCGCTTGCCTCGCCGTCGTCTATCCCCACATGACGGGGCTCGGCGGCGACGCGTTCTGGCTGACGTACGGCGCGGCCGACCGCGCCGTCCGGGCGTACAACGCCAGCGGCCGATCCGGTTACGGAGCGAACCGCGGCCAGTACGCGGGCCTCGCCGCCATCCCGCAGCGCGGCGTGCGCAGCGTCGTGACCGTGCCGGGCATGGCCGACGGCTGGGACGCGGTGCTGCGGGAATACGGCACGATGGCGCTGGCCGACGCGCTGGAGCCGGCCATCGGCTACGCCGAACGGGGCTTCCCGCTGTCGCGGGACCAATACGCGAACACGCTGCAGCGGCACCCGCTGCTGAGCGTCATGCCGGACACGTCCGCCGTCTATACCCCGGGCGGCGGCGTGCCCAAACCGGGCGAGCGGTTCGTCCAGCGCGACCTGGCGCGGACGCTGAAGCAGCTGGCGCAAGGCGGCCGCGACGGCTTTTACAAAGGCCCGATCGGCCGCAGGATCGCCGATTATTTGGCGAAGCGCGGGGGCGTGCTGCGCGAGGACGACTTCGCCGACCACGCGGGCGAGTGGACGACGCCGCTCCGCGGATCGTACAAAGGGCTCGCGCTCTATCAGGCGCCGCCCAATTCGCAGGGCTTCACCGGCATCATGGCGCCGCAGATCGTCGAGCGCTTCGGCTTCGGCGAAGGCGGCCCCGTCGAGCACGGGTCGTTCGCGTACTATCATCTGCAGATCGAAGCGCTCAAGCTCGCCTTCCGGGACCGGAACGCATGGCTGACCGATCCCGCCTTCGCGGCGATCCCGGTCGACCGGTTCATCTCCGGCGCGTACTGCGCGGAGCTTGCCGGCCGGATCGATCCGGCGAAGGCGCTCCCGCTCGCGTCGGAGCCGGTCGGCAGCGACACCGCGTACGCGGCGGTCGTGGACCGGGACGGCAACGCGGTCTCGTTCATTCAAAGCCTGTATTTCGAATTCGGCTCCGGCGTGACGGCGGGCGATACAGGCATTCTGCTGCAGAACCGCGGCTCGTATTTCTCGCTCGACCCGGCGCACGTGAACCGGCTGGAGCCGCGCAAGCGGACGTTCCATACGCTCATGCCGGCCATGGCCTGCAGGGACGGCGTCCCGTATTTGCTCTACGGCACGCAGGGCGGCGAAGGCCAGCCGCAGACGCAGAGCGCGCTCCTGACCCGGATCGCCGATTACGGCATGGATCCGCAGGCCGCGGTCGACGCGCCGCGCTGGGTCTGGGGCCGCACGTGGGGCGACGAGACGCAGGAGCTGCGGATCGAAAGCCGCGTGCCGGAGGCCGTGCGCCGCGAGCTCGCGGAGGCCGGGCATCTCGTCCGTACGGTGGCCGCCTACGACGGCGCCGTCGGCCATGCCCACGCGATTCTGATCGACGGGTCCGGTTTCCGCCAAGGCGGCGCGGACCCGCGCAGCGACGGTCAAGCGGTCGGCTGGTAGCCGGCGCAACCGACCGGCCGAATCACAGACAGAGACAGAGGAGGTTCGCCCATGCGATTCGGCGACGTAACCGTGAAACGCAACGTGCCCTGCACGCTGCGGGACGGCGTGATTTTATACGCGGATATCTATTTGCCCGAGGAGACCGGCGAGTACCCGGTGCTGCTCCTGCGCCAGCCGTACGGCCGGAAGATCGCTTCGACGGTCAGCCACGCGCATCCCGTGTGGTACGCCTCGCAAGGCTACATGGTCATCGTGCAGGACGTGAGGGGGAGAGGCGATTCCGAAGGGGAGTTCGTCCCGTTCGTCCACGAAGCCGAGGACGGCTTCGACGCGGTGGAATGGGCGGCGAAGCTGCCGTACGCGAACGGGAAGGTCGGCATGTACGGCTTCTCGTACCAGGGCATCGCCCAATGGGCGGCCGCCTCGCTTCGCCCGCCGGCGCTGAAGACGATCGTCCCGAGCATGACGGCCGGCGACGTGCACCGCTGGGCCTATCCGCACGGCAGCTTCTCGAACGGCATGCTGATCTGGGCGTTTCAGCTGGCGCGGGATTCCGCGCGGCGGGCAGGCGATCTCGAGGCGGAGCGGGCATGCTCGGCCATTATGTCGAGCCCCGACGCGATGCTGCGCCATCTGCCCTTGAACGACCGCCATCCGATCCTGGAGCGCTACTGCCCGGCTTACTTCGACTGGGTTAACCGGCCGGAGTACGACGCCTACTGGCTGTCGCTCAATTGGCTGCCGGCCTTCCTCGATCATCCGATCCCGACGTTCCATATCGGCGGCTGGTACGATTTTCTGCTCGACGGCACGGTCCAGTCGTACCTGGCGCTGCAGGAGACGGCGCCCGCGCGGACGCCGGACCTGTTCCACCGGCTCGAGATCGGGCCGTGGGTCCACATTCCGTGGGGCCGCAAAGCCGGGGGCGTCGACCACGGGCCCGAAGCGGACGGCGACATGCACCGGAAGCAGGCGCGCTGGTTCGATTACTGGCTGAAGGGCGAGCGGGACAACGGCCTGTACGAGGAGCCGGCCGTCCGGTATTTCGATCTCCAGGCGCGGGGGTGGAAAACGGCGGAGGCGTACCCGGAGCACGCCGGCGGCCGCAAATGGCTGCTGAGCGGCTCGGCGAAGCCGGCCAACGGCGCGCTCGGCGGCGGACGGCTGACGGAGACGGCGCCGGACGACGGGGCGGCGCCGGACGTGTTCGTGTACGACGCGCGGCTGCCGATGCCGCTTGCCGGCTATGCGCCGGCGGACCGCAGCGGCATCCAGGACCGGACGGAAATGCTCGTCTACACGGGCGAGCCGCTCGCGGAAGCCGTCGGCGTGCTGGGCGCGCCGGTCGTGAACGCGTGCGTCCAGTCGATGGAAGGGCCGACGGATCTCGTGGCCATCCTGTCGATGCTGGAGCCGGACGGCACCGCCCGGTTCCTGTCCGTCGGCCGGGCGGAGATCGGCCGGAACGACGGCGGCTGGTGCCGGGCGCGCATCGTCATGCGGCCGATCGCCGCGACGTTCCGGCCCGGCTCGGCCATCCGGCTCGAGCTGACGGGCAGCGCGTTTCCGACGCTCATCCGCCATCCGAACGGCATTCCGCTGAACGATGCCCGGCGGGCGGAGGAGAGCGATCTCACGATCGCCGTCGTGGCCGTGAAGAGCCGCGCCGGGATGGAATCGTGGATCGAGCTGCCGGTGACGGAGGACTAACGCCGGCGGCATCCCGGTCCTATTTTGACAGGTCTCGTCTTTTTACAGGTCTCATCCAATGAACGATCCGAAAGGAGCTGCGGATACATGACGAACGAGTGGAAGCTGATCAACGCAAGCCTGCCGCTGCGGGACGAGGCGCATCTCTATGCGCTGACGGTCCGGGACGGCTTATGGACGGACGTCGCGGCGCAGCCGGGAACCGCGGACGTGCCGGGCGCCGTGCCCATCGACGAACTGGCGGGCGCTCCGGCGGCCGGCACGGTCGTCGATCTCGGCGGCAAGGTGCTGCTCCCGGGCCTCGTCGACGCGCATATGCATCTCGACAAATCGTTTTGCCTGCCGCAGGTGGGCAACGCGTCGGGTACGCTCGAAGAAGCGGTGAGCAACTATTCCAACGCCGTGCACGCGTTCTCCAAGGACGAGATCAAGGCGCGGATCATCCGCTCCGCGCTGCAGGCCGTCGCGTTCGGCACGACCGCGATCCGCACGCATCTCGACTTCCACGTCCGATGGGGCGCGGACGTCGCGCTGCGGACGATCGAGGCGGCGCTCGAGGCGCAGGCGGAGCTGAAGCCGTACGTGAAGCTGGAGCTGTTCCCGCTCGCGCCGATGTTCCGGTTCGAGGCAGGGCATCTCGACGTGCTGGAGGAGACGCTCCGCATGGGCGTGACCGGCGTCGGCACCGCGGCGCATATGTCCGCGACGTGGGAATCCGACATCGACACGCTGTTCGGGCTCGCGCAGAAGTACGACCTGCCGCTCGACTTCCATACGGACGAAAGCGACGACCCGATGAAGCGGACGGTCGCGCATATCGCGCAGCGGACGATCGATTGCGGTTGGTCCGGCCGCGTCACGGTCGACCATCTGTGCTCGCTCGCCGCGATGAACGACGCGGACGCCGGCATGCTGATCGAGCGGATGGCGGCCGCCAAGCTGTACGCCGTCACGCTGCCGGGCGCGAACCTGTACCTGCAGGGCCGCCGCGACGGCTTTCCGGTCCGGCGGGGCGTGACGCGGGTGAAGGACCTGCTGTCCGCGGGCATCGCGCTCGCGACGGCTTCGGACAACATCCACGACCCGTTCCATCCGTTCGGCCGCGGCGATCTGCTCCAGATCGGCCTCATCACGGCGTACGCCGCGCATATGGGGCGGCCGGCCGACCTGCGGACGATTCTCCGCATGATTACCGAGATCCCGGCGTCGATTCTCGGGCTCGAAGGCTACGGCGTCGAAGCGGGAAACGACGCGGACTTCGTCGTCTTCGACGGGGCGACGCCGGAGGAGCTGTTCACGATGGTGCCGGAGCGGCGCTGGGTGTTCCGCGGCGGGCGCTGGCTGAAGCTGGCGGCGAAGCGGAGCGGCTTCGCGCTGCCGGAGCTCGACCGGCGGCTGGGCGAGGCGGCGGAGCGGCTGGCGTTCGGCACGCCGGCCGCCGTCGCCAAGGCGTAAGCCGGAGGAGGAGCCGCGATGACGAAGCTGCTCGTCGTTTATTCCAGCGCCTACGGCCACGTGTACGACATGGCGCTCGCCGCCGCGCGGGGCGCCCGGATCCCCGAGCTGGAATCCGAGCGCAACCGCACGCCGTACCTCGACAAGTTCAAGAAGCGGGAAGAGAGCGCCCTGTCCGGCAAATTCCGGACGGCGGCCCGCTTCGCCAAGTACGAGGCGTCCCGGGAGGCGCAGCTGCCGGTCCCGGTCGCGACGAACGACGACCTGCGCTGGGCCGACGGCATCGTCTGGGGCTTCCCGACGTACTTCGGCTCCATGCCGGCGCAGGTGAAGCTGTTCCTGGAGTTCGCGAGCGAGCTGTGCGCGGACGGCGGCCTCGAGGGCAAGCCGGCCGGGCTGATCACGAGCGCCGGATCGATCCATACCGGCCACGAGGCGAATCTGCTGACGTCCATGGTGCCGTTGTTCCATTTCGGCATGATCATGGTCGGGCTGCCGTATTCGGAAAATCCGGAATATCTGACGGCCGACGCCATCGGCTGCTCGCCCTACGGGGCGTCGACGCTGGCGGGGCCGGACAGCTCGCTCGCGCCGGACGAACGGGAGCTTCGGATGGCGGGCCGGCTCGGCCTGCGGGTCGCGCGGGTCGCGGCGGCCCTGAAGCAAAGCGGCCTACGGTCAGGCCAATAACGCGCAAAGGGGATTACCGACATGAGTTTTCTTTCCACGATGCTGACGTCTTCTTCCGCGGCGGCGCCCGTCATGAACGATGCGCCGGACGCGCTGATCCGCCTGCAGGACGTCGGCAAGACGTACCCGAACGGCACGGTCGCCGTGCAGCATGCGAACCTGACGGCGGGCGAGGGCGAGTTTCTGTGCTTCGTCGGCCCGTCGGGCTGCGGCAAATCGACGATATTCAATATGATCGCGGGCCTTACCGGACAGACGGGCGGGCGGCTCGAAGTGCTCGGCACGACGCCGAAGGAGGCGCGGCGCCAGAACGAAATCGCGTTCGTGTTCCAGGAGCACACGCTGCTGCCGTGGTCGAAGCTGATCGACAACGTGACGCTGCCGCTCAAGCTGCGGGGCGTGCCGAAGAAGGAGCGGCTGGAGGAGGGCGAGCGCGTGCTGGAGCTGGTCGGCCTGAAGGATTACCTGAAGGTCCTGCCGCGCGAGCTGTCCGGCGGGATGAAGATGCGCGTCTCCATCGCGCGGGCGCTCATCGCCCGGCCGAAGCTGCTGCTCATGGACGAACCGTTCGGCGCGCTCGACGAGATTACCCGGCAGACGCTCCAGGACGAACTGTTGAAAATCTGGCGGCAGGACCAAAAAATGACCGTCCTGTTCATCACGCACAACGTGTTCGAGGCCGTCTTCCTCTCGACCCGGGTCGTCGTCATGACGCCGCGGCCGGGCAAAATCTCCGACGTCATCGACATTCCGGCGCCGTTCCCGCGGGACGACGAGTTCCGGACGTCGCCGGAGTTCGGCGAGTACGTGCGCCACGTCTCGCATCTGCTGAAGCATTAGGCGCCGGCGCGGCAGGGATGCGGGCCAAGCGACCAAGGAGGGAAAGAGGGATGCCGATGCATCGGTTAGGCAATCGCAAGCGGGCTTGGCGCGTCTCCGGGACGCACGTGGATTTGCGCGCGGACGCCGGCGGCGGCGCTTCGTCCGCGCGGGCAGGCATCGAGCTCGCGGCGCTGCCGCAGCGGCTGACGCTCGATCTCGCGCGGACGGCGATCGTCGTCGTCGACATGCAGAACGACTTCTGCGCGCCGGGCGGGTGGCTCGATTCCATCGGCGTCGACACGTCGCCGCTGCTGGCGCCGGTCGAGCCGCTGAACCGGCTGCTGCCGGCGCTGCGCGCGGCGGGCGTGCCGGTCGTCTGGCTCAATTGGGGCAACCGGCCGGACCGGCTCAACCTGAGCCCGTCGGTGCTGCACGTGTACAACCCGGACGGGGCGGGCGTCGGCATCGGCGATCCGCTGCCGGCGAACGGCTCCCGGGTGCTCGAGAAGGGCAGCTGGGGCGCGGCGATCGTGGACGGCCTCGCGCCGGAGCCGGAGGACGTCCTCGTGGACAAATACCGGATGAGCGGCTTTTGGGATACGCCGCTCGACAGCATTTTACGGAATCTGGACATTCGCACGCTGCTCTTCGCGGGCGTCAACCTGGACCAGTGCGTCATGCACACGCTTCAGGACGCGGGCTGCCTCGGCTACGACGTCGTCCTGCTCGCGGACTGCTGCGCGACGAGCTCGCCCGCTTACTGCGCGGAGGGCGCGATGTACAATATCAAACAATGCTACGGCTTCGTCGCGGAATCGGCCGAACTGGCCGCCGCGCTGGAAGCGAACTACGGAGAGGTGGAGCAACGATGAGCATACCGGGATTGATCGCAGGCCATTACGCGGATTGTCCGGTCCGGAAAATCTCGCCGCGGGACACGAATAAATTCGTGCTGCTGTGCGACGGCGCGCAGGCGCCGTTCGTGTCGGTGGTGGAAATTTTCGACGAGGGCGGCCAGACGCCGCCGAACGAGCACGCCGCGGCGGTCGAATACTTTTACGTGCTGGCGGGGGAGGGCGCCGCGATCGTCGGCGAGACGGAGCTGCCGATCCGGCAAGGGTCGTTCTTCATCGTGCCGCCGGGCAACAACCACCAGGTGCGCAACACGGGCCGCGGCCGGCTGTACGTGCTGACGACGATGGTGCCGGACGAAGCGTTCTCCGACCTGATCAAGGCGGGGCCGGAAGCGTCGCTCGACGAGGCCGACCTGGCGGTATTGAACGGCGCGCCGCAGCCGCGTTAGCCCGCTTGCCCGGGGCATCGACGAACGGATGGAGGAATCGGACATGGTCGATCAATGGCATGCTTACGTGAACGAAGATTTCGCGGCCGCGCCTTCCGGCAAGGGGGTGCTGCAGGGGCAAACGTTCGCGGCGAAGGACGTGTTCGGGCTCGCGGGCTGGACGAACACGGCCGGCAATCCCGACTGGCACCGCACGCACGGCCCGTCCGCCGCGAACGCCCCCGTCATCGACCTGCTGCTCGGGCAGGGCGCCCGCTTGCGGGGCATTACGCATACCGACGAGCTGATGTTCAGCTTGAACGGGGAAAACCACCACTTCGGCACGCCGGTCAATCCGCGCGCGGTGGACCGCATTCCCGGCGGCTCGTCGAGCGGCTCGGCGGTCGCGGCGGCTTCGGGGACGGCCGACTTCGCGGTCGGCACGGACACGGGCGGCTCCGTCCGGATCCCGTCGGCGTACTGCGGCGTGTTCGGCATCCGGCCGACGCACGGCGCCGTGCCCGTCGACGGCGTCATTCCGCTCTCCGCGAGCTTCGACACGGTCGGCTGGATGGCCGCCGGCAGCCGGACGCTGCTGGACGTCGGGCTCGCCCTGCTGGGCGGGAACGCCGCCGAAGGAGAGGAGACCGGCTTCGGCGACCGGCTGCTGTTCGCCGCGGACGCATGGAGCCTGGCGGACGACGCCTGCCGGAGGCATTTGCTGGCTTGGCTGGCGGACGCCGGAGCGGGCGTGGACCGGGGCGAATGGGTAACGGCGGCGCCCGAAGGGCTGCCGGTCTGGTTCGATACGTTCCGGACGATCCAAGGGTACGAGATCTGGCGCGAGCACGGCGGCTGGATCGAGCGGGAGCGGCCGCGCTTCGGGCCGGGCATCGCGGAGCGCTTCGCCTGGTCCGCCACGCTGAAGCAAGGCGACTACGAGCGCCGCGCGGAGGACCGGCTGCGCATCCGGGCCGCCATGGAGGCGCTGCTGGGACGCGGCCGGCTGCTCGTCGTGCCGACGCTCCCGAGCGTCGCGCCGCGCATCGGGACGTCGGGCGACGCGCTGGAGCAGCTCCGGATCCGGACGATGCAGCTCTCCTGCATCGCGGGGCTGAGCGGTCTCCCGCAGGTGACGGTGCCGGCCGGCGAGGTCGGCGGCGCGCCCGTCGCCGTGTCGCTCATCGCCGGCCCCGGGATGGATCTGCCGTTGCTTCGCTGGGTCGACCGGCTCGCGCAGGCGCGGCCCGGACGCAGCCTCGCCGCGTCGCGGCCTTCCGCGGCCGCGGCCGGCGTGGCCGGCGAGCCCGGCGAGACCGGCGAAGGGCACACACGACGGAACGGATAAGGGGGAGCAACCATGTTTGTACGCTATGAAGGCACCGCCTGGGAGCGGAGATTCCTGCCGCGGCTGACCAGCAAGCAGGTGAAGGAGCTGCCGAAGGAGGACGCGCTCGTCATTCTGCCGATCGGGGCGGTGGAGCAGCACGGTCCGCATCTCCCGGTGCTGACGGATACGCTGATCGGGGAAGCGACGCTGACCGCCGCGCTCGAGCGGCTCGACGCGGACGCGCCGGTATGGCTGCTGCCGCCGGTCCCGTACGGCAAGAGCAACGAGCATCTCGGCCTGCCGGGCACGATTTCGCTGTCGGCGGCGACGCTGCAGGGCGTCGTGCTCGACATCGCCGAAAGCCTGAAGCTGAGCGGCTTCGAGCGGCTGCTGCTGTTCAACACGCACGGCGGCAACGTCGATCTGCTCAACATGGTCGCGCGGGAAATCCGCATTCGCAGCGGGATGACGGTGTTTTATCTGAGCCCGAGCAGCCTCGGCGGAGCGGAAGGTTTGATCGCGGAGGAAGAGCTGGAGTACGGCATCCACGGCGGCGACTACGAGACGTCGCTCGTGAAGGCGATCAAGCCGGAGTGGGTGCTCGACGAATTCGCGGTCAAGGAAGTGCCGGAGATGGCCGGCTTCGAATTTTTGACGCTGGAGGGCAAGATCCGCTTCGCCTGGCGGATGGCGGACATATCGGCCAGCGGCATCGCCGGGGACGCCACGATCGCGACGGCGGAGAAGGGCCGGCTCATTATGGACCGGACGGCCGGCACGCTGGCGAAGGCCTTGAAGGAGCTGTGCACGTTCAAGCTGGCGGATTTGGAGCGGAAGCGGATCGAAGCTTAAGCCCGGCAGTCTAGGAGAAAAGGAGCGAAAGGCATGAAACTGGCATCGGTGAACGTCGGCGGACGGGAACGGGCGGCGATCGCGGCGGACGGGGGCTACGTGCTGCTGGAGACGCTGAACGCCGCGTCCGGCAGCGCCTGGAGCGGCACGGTCGCCGGCCTGCTGGCCAAGGAGGAGGTCGCGGCGCTGAACGCGTGGTACCGCGAAGGCGGCGCGGCGAAGGTCGGCGCGCTCGAAGCGATTCCGCACGCGGAAGCCAAGGTCGCGCCGCCGCTGCGGACGCCGCCGAAACTATGGGGCATCGGCGCCAATTACGCGGCGAAAGCCGAAGCGATGGCGGTGACGCCGCCGGACGGCGAGCCGATCTGCTTCATGAAGCCGGCGACGAGCCTCATCGGGCCCGGCGACGCCATCGTGCTGCCGCGGGGACCGGAGCGGATCACGGCGGAGGCGGAGATCGGCATCGTCATCGGCCGGACGTGCAAATACGTCGCCGAGGCCGACGCGATGCGCGTGATTGCCGGCTTCACGCCGACGCTCGACATGACGGCGCAG
Source organism: Paenibacillus sp. UNC496MF (assembly GCF_900113915.1). Lineage (NCBI taxonomy): Bacteria > Bacillati > Bacillota > Bacilli > Caryophanales > Paenibacillaceae > Paenibacillus > Paenibacillus sp. UNC496MF. Next base: position 124,605 of record NZ_FORE01000013.1, on the reverse strand, counting down.
GACATCCACGCGCGCAATCCGCGGTTTTTGGGCCGGTCGAAATGCTTCGACACGTTCTTCAGCTTCGGCCCGGAGCTCGTCACGCCGGACGAATGCCCGGCGCCGGAGGCGTGGACCGTGGAGACGGCATTGAACGGCGAGACGGCGTACCGGACGGACGCAAGCCGGATGATGTATTCGATTCCGTTCATCGTCGCGTATTTCTCGGCGATGATGACGCTGCAGCCGGGGGACGTCATCATGACGGGCACGCCGGGCTCGGTTCCGCTGCGGCCGGGCGACGTCGCGGAATGCCGGCTCGGCGGCTTCGCGCCGCTGCGCAATCCCGTCGTCGCGGAATAGCCGCCTCGGCCCAACGGAGAGCCATGCTCCCGGCGCAGAGCCATGCTCCTAACGCAGAGATACAGCAGAGATACAGCAGAGATACAGCAAAGATACAATCGAAAGGCAGGGATGCCGGATGGAAACGATCGCTTGGAAGGCAGACATGCTGAAATCGCTCGGCCAGAGCCTCGTGCTGACGGACGCCGAATCCGTCGAGAAGCTGTCCAAGGATTATTATTGGTATTCGCCGGTTTTGGATACACGGTTGAAGGAAAAGAAAGGCGACGCGATCGTCGTGCCGAAAACCGAGCAGGACGTCGCCGACGCGCTGGCGCTCGCGTACCGAATGCGGGTGCCCGTGACGGCGCGGGGCGCGGGGACCGGCAACTACGGCCAGGCGATTCCGCTCGAGGGCGGCATCGTCCTCGACCTGAGCGGCCTCGACCGCATCGTCGAGATCGGCGACGGTTACGCCCGCGCGCAGAGCGGCGTGCGGCTCGGCACGCTGGATAAGACGGCGCGCGAACAGGGGCAGGAGCTGCGCATCTATCCGAGCACGTACGTGAAAGCGACCGTCGGCGGCTTCGTCAGCGGCGGGTCCGGCGGCATCGGCTCCGTCGCGTGGGGAAATCTCTGGGACGGCAACGTGCTGGAAGCGGTCGTGTATACGCTCGAGGAGACGCCGCGGCGGCTCGTCGTCAAAGGCGACGAGCTGTTCGATTACATTCATAATTACGGCACGACCGGCATCATGACGGAGGTGAAGATCCCGCTTGCGCCGCGGACGGAGTGGGCGCAGGGCGTGTTCCAGTTCGACGATTTCGAAGCGTCGGTGCGCTTCGGCGAGGCGCTGGCCCGCGAGGCGTCGGTGCCCAAACGGCTCGTCAGCCCGATGGAATGGCCGCTGCCCTCGTTCTTCAAGCCGCTCGCCAAGGCGCTGGAGCCGGCGAAGGCCGCGGTGCTGACCGAAATCGCCGAGCACGCGCTCGAAACGGCTTCGAAGTTGGCCGAATCGTTCGGCGGCCGGCTCGGTCACCTCATCCCGGCGGGGCAATACCGCAAGACGATCGGCGTGTCCGATTTCACGTGGAACCATACGACGCTGTGGGCGATCAAGGCCGATCCCGCCTGGACGTATCTGCAGTCCGGCTTCGCGCCCGACCGGTACCTCGAGCAAATCCGCGCCATCAAAGCGGCGTACGGCGACGAGGTGCTGTTCCATTTCGAATGGGTGCTGAGCGGCGGCACGCTCGTGCCGACGGCGCTTCCCGTCGTTTACTTCTCGACGGAGGAGCGGCTCTACGAGATCATCGCCTTCTTCAAATCCATCGGCGTCGCCATCTTCGACCCGCATACGTGGATGCTCGAGGACGGCGGCCGCGGCTCGATCGGCCGCATGCGCAGCCGGAAGCTCGTCAACGATCCGCTCAGCCTGCTGAACCCCGGCAAGCTGTAACCGCGTCCGGGCTGCCGGCGCGGCGAGAACGCAAGGACCCGGCCGAATGAGGCGCGGGTCCTTGCGTCGTTTGGAATGGTCGGCGTTCGCGGTGAAAGCAAGCTGGGGGACGGCGGCGCTCATAGCCGAGGCTGCCGACCGGGGGCGGTCTCGACCGAACGTTATCGTGGCACTGGACCGGAATTGGGAGCCTAGTTGAAAAACGGATTGACAATCGCGTCTTCGGCACATATATTTGTTGTACATACAAAATAAAATCCGAGGCTGAAGGTTACCCGCATTCCCCCAACCGAAGGTTCGCCGACGGTTTCATGCGCCGAAAGCCTCGATATTCCATTGAAACGGAGCGTGTTGTCTTGCAGCCACCCGCGAAATCATCCTCTTTCCACTACGGCTGGGTCGTCGTGCTCGTCGCGTTCGCCGCGCTGCTCGTCTCGGCGGGCATCCGGTCGATGCCGAGCATTCTCATCGTGCCGTTCGAAACGGAGTTCGGCTGGGAGCGCAGCGGAATTTCCGGCGTCATCTCGGTCGGCATTTTCCTCTACGGCCTCGTCGGCCCGTTCTCGGCGGCGCTGCTCGCCAAATTCGGCATCCGGCGCGTCATGGTCTTCGCTTTGATCGTGCTGGCCGCCAGCATGTCGCTCACGCCGCTCATGACGCGGCTGTGGCAGTACGAACTGCTGTGGGGCGTCGTCTCCGGGCTTGCGACCGGGATGATGGCGAACGTTCTCGGCGTCACCGTGGCGAGCCGCTGGTTCGTCAAGCGCCGGGGGCTGGTCGTCGGCATCCTGACCGCCAGCGCGGCGACGGGCCAGCTGCTGTTCCTGCCGCTGCTCGCGCAATTAACCGTGCATCAGGGCTGGCGGTACGCGATGTACACGGCCGTCGGCGTCATTCTCGCGCTGCTCGTCATCGTCGCGCTGTTCATGCGCAATCATCCGTACGACGTCGGGGCCGCGCCTTACGGCGCGGACGAAGTCGCCAAGCCGGAGCCGTTCCGGGGCGGCATCTTCCTGACGCCGCTTCTGACGCTGCGCGACGCGCTGAAGAACAAAACGTTCTGGCTGCTCGCCGGCACGTTCTTCTTCTGCGGCTTCTCGACGAACGGCCTCATCGGCACGCATCTGATCGCCGCCTGCGGCGATCACGGCATCGAGGAAGTGACGGCGGCGGGGCTTCTCGCGTTCATGGGCGTGTTCGATCTCGTCGGCACGACGCTGTCGGGCTGGTTCACGGACCGCTTCGACTCCCGCAAGCTGCTGTTCTGGTACTACGGCCTCCGCGGGCTGTCGCTGATCTTCCTGCCGTTCGCGCTCGACGCGACGCCGGCGATGCTCGTCGTGTTCTCGGTCTTCTACGGTCTCGACTGGATCGCTACCGTGCCGCCGACCGTTCGGCTCGCGGCGCAGGAGTTCGGCAAGGAGCGGGCCGGCATGGTGTTCGGCTGGGTCGTCGTCGCCCACCAGGTCGGCGCGTCGGCCGCGGCCTACGGCGCGGGGCTCGTCCGCCAGTTCACCGGCACGTACTCGACGACGTTCGTGACCGCCGGCTTCATCTGCCTCATCGCCGCGCTTATGGCGCTGCGCATCGCGAAGCAGGCGTCGGCGCTTCGGGCGCAGGCGTAGCTCATTGCTTGAAACATTGCTTGATTCAGCGCTCTTCAGACGGTTGTCCCCGCGCTCGCAGGGACCGCCGTCTGAAGAGCGCTTTTCGTATTTATCGGGCTTGCCGCCGGGTGGAGCCGCTAATAGGAATTGGCTAACGGCGCAAGAAGGCGGCCCGGTCACCTTCACGGGGGCGAAAGGCACGTCCGGAGATGCGCGAAAAGGCTGCCGTAACCCGGCCGAAAAAGGCTTTTCGCCAACCCGTTTCAACGCCGCCGACAGCGGGTAAATAGGAACGTTCATTGGGCATCCGGCCAAGTTGTGGCGATTTTGTTTCCGTTTCCTTAAAAGACAGGAAATCGCGAGGCCGACGGCGAATACATGCCGGATAGACTTTGGGGTAAGAGGAGTGCACGGATGAAACAGCAAGACGACCACAAGGAACATGCCGCCCGTAACCGGAACTCATTCACCTTGCGCCTGAACATTTTCTTCGGCGCGACGTTTCTATTATTCAGCATTCTGATCGTGCGGCTCGCGATCCTGCAGTTCGTCGACGGACCGACGCTGCAGGCGCAGTTCGACAAGAACAGCACGCGCGAGGTTCAGATTCCGCCGATCCGCGGCAACATTTTGGATTCGAAGGGCATGCCGCTCGCGTACTCCACGTCGACGCAGTCGTTGTACTTCACGATTCCGTCGAAGTTCAAGCAGGCGGACGCCGACAAGCTGGCCCAGCGCCTGCTCGACGTGTTCACGAAGTGCGGGAAGGCGGATCAGGCCATATCGCTCGCCGAGATCAAGAAGCGGATGGACATGGACCATATCCAGAACACGTACTCCGTGCCGCGCCGGATCAAGCTCGGCCTGTCCGAGACCGAGATCGCCTATTTCGCCGAAAACCGCGAAGCGTACCCCGGCATCGACGTCGTCGAAGAGAGCGTCCGCAACTACGACAAGGAAGACGTGGCGGTTCAGCTGATCGGCTACTTGAAGAAATACCGCGGCGTGCGGGAAACGATGACCAAGTACAAGGACATCGAAGAAGGCGACGACGGCGAGCAGCAGTACCTGGACGACGAGGACGTCGGCGTCGACGGGCTCGAATACATGTACCAGGACGTGCTGCGCGGCAAAAACGGCCTCAAGACGTATCCGGTCAACGCGCAGAACACGATCGTCGGGCCGCCGACGGTCACCGTGCCGGTCAAGGGCGACAATCTGTACCTGACGATCGACAAGCGGGTGCAGATGCTGACGCAGCAGGCGATCATGAACCATTTGGATTTCATGAAGCACGCGACGTCCGGCTCGTGGACGGACGGCGCGGACGCGACGACGGGCTACGCGGTCGCGATGGAGGTGAAGACCGGCAAGATCGTCGCGATGGCGAGCATGCCGGATTACGATCCGAACGTCTGGTCCGGCGGCTCCATCAGCACGGAAGATCTGAAGGCGATCCAGTACTTTCAGGCGAACGGCACGATCCGCCAGGCGTATCCGCCGTACGACGACGAGAAGGAGCGCAACCGCCATCCGTCGTCCATGGTGCCGCTCGGCTCGACGCAGAAGCCGCTGTCGGTCTTGCTCGGCTTGAACGAAGGCTTGATCACGACGCATACGCTCTATCAGGATAAAGGCGTGTTTTATTTCGGCAAAGCGGGCTATCAGGTCGCGATTCACGATTCGCAGGGCCACGCGTACGGCACGATCGACCCGGCCGACGCCATCGCGCACTCGTCCAATACGTTCATGGCGTCCGAAATCGGCAACAAGCTGTACCAGAAGTACAAGGGCGCCAAAGGCGTGGACGTGTGGGACAGCTACATGAAGCAATTCGGGCTCGGCGTGTCCACGCAGAGCGGCCTGCCGGGCGAAAACAAAGGCGTTATCGACTACTACCACGAGTCCGAATCCGCGAGCCCGCAATCCGCCCTGATCCGGGCGTCCTTCGGCCAACAGGCGAAATACACGACGCTGCAGCTCGCGCAGTACGCCGCCATGCTCGGCAACCGCGGCAAGAGGCTGCAGCCGCAGTTCGTCGACAAGATCGTCGACCAGGACGGCAAGGTCGTGCAAGGTTATGCGCCGAAGGTGCTGAACACCGTGACGTTCCCGAAAGCCTATTGGGACGAAATCGACGACGGCATGAGCCGCGTATCCGTGCAGGGCTTCGACGATTTCAAGTACAACTTCCTCCGGAAAACGGGGACGTCCGAGCAGGACGTCGGCGACCGGAAGAAGGTCGAGAACTCCGTGTTCATCGCGCTCGCGCCGGCCGAGGATCCCGTCCTCGCGGTCGCGGTCGTCGTGCCGGACGGCGGCTTCGGCGCCTATGGCGCCGCGCCGATCGCGCGCAAAATCTTCGACGCGTACGACGAATACGTCGGCCTCGACGGCACGCCGCATCCGAAATCGACGGACGCGAACGGGACCGGGACCGATGGCAAGGACGCGGCGGGCACGACGAATACGGCGACCGGCAGGCACTAAGCCGAAGCGCGAAACTAGCGAAAGACCTTGAGGCTTGAAGCCTCAAGGTCTTTTTGGCGTTGTATGCGCGGAAGAGGGCGTTAGGCGGGCCAGCAGGTTACTCCGCGCCTCCCGCCTCCACCACGTACCGCACGCTCCACGCGTTCGGCCGCTCGGTCCGGACGCCGAGCCCGAGCAGCTCCGCGAGCCGCACGATCGGCACCTGCGTCCCGCCGCCGACGAGCCGCGCGGGATACGGCAGCTCGGCGGGACGGCCGTCGACCGATGCCGACGAGCTGCCGAGCGTAAGGGCGACGCGCTTCCCGCCGCGCGCCACGACCAGCGTCTTCGCGGCCTGGTTCCAGTCGAAGGTCGCGCCGAGCGCGGCCGCCGCTTCCTTCGCCGGCACGAGCAGCTCGCCGTCGCCGGGCACGATCCGGCTCGAGAACGCGTCTTCGCCCGCCGCCGCCTTCGCCGCGAGCCTTTCGCCCGCGTTCGAGCCCGCGACTACGGCGACGCTCGCGCTCACGGGATCGCCCTCCGGCGTCAGCGCCAGCGTACGGACCTGCTCCGCCAGCTCGCCCGAGAACGACTGCGCGTTGGCCGCCGTCATGCGGAAGCGCGGGTCGTCCTTGCCGATCGCCGCCGCGATCGCCGAATTGACGGCTTGGCTGTGATGCGAGATATCCTTGTACAGCCCTAGGTCGTACGTCCACTCGCCGGCCGTCCGGAAGTCGTATACCCGCGCGTTCGGCAGCGCGTCGAACTGCCGGAACATCCAGACGGCCATGTCCAGCTGGTTCCGGTAGCGCGTCCCGTTCGTCTGCGCCCAGACCGCCTCCCGCAGCACGCTGTACGGCGGATAGTAGAACGTGAACCGCACCTCCGGATGCGCCTTGACGAGCGACAGGACGCGCGTCTCGAAATTCCGCCGGATCACCTCGAGCGGCTCCTCGTTCAAGCCGAAGTACGTCTCCTCCTGCTGCGCGGACCGGTAATCCTTCAGCACGGCCGCCTTGCCGAAGCGCACGCTGCCGTTCCAGTTGTAGAGCGTCTCCAGGCTTTGCGTGCCGGAGCCGGTCAGCGTCTTCGCGATCTCCTTGATGAACGGCCCGTACACGCTGTAATTGAGCAGGTACCGGTAGTCGTTCCAGCGGTTGTCGTCGTAGAGGTAATCGGGGAACGGGCCGGCCGCCTCCTGATCGCCGTTCTTCAGGGCGAAATAATCGAGCCCCCAGAGCACCTGCTTCACTTTGCCCGTCTCGATGGCGAGCTTCGCGATCTTGTACTGTTCGTCCGCCGTCGAGCCCCGGATGGACAGCTTGAGCGCATGCCCGCCGAGCGCCCGGCCGACCTCGGAGGGCAGGAAGTTCTCCGTCATCGACGTGCCGACGATGATCGTGTCGTAGTCGTAATGCAGCGCGAGCCCCGGATTCTGGTATCGCTGCTCCGACGAGAAGAACGGCCGGTAGCCGAACGGCTTGTGGTAGAACTGCAGCGGATCGACGACGAACGTGACGAGCGCGGCGAGCGCCGCGAACAGGACGGCGAGCGCGGCGGTCCGAAGCAGCATCGTCCGGGCCGCCTTCGCCGCGATGCGCGCGCCCCCTTCGGGACGGGGCGCGGAGCGGGGCGCGCCGAGCGGGCGGTCTTGCCTTGCGGGAGCCGGCATGGGCACGGGAGGTCACCGTCCTTCTTGGAAGTTGGCGTCATTTAGAAATTGAAGTACAGGAACGCGCTGATGCGGTTGAAGTAGAGCAGCGAGAAGACCAGCAGCGCGGCCGCGGCGACGGACGTGCGCCAGGTCGGGCGGAAGGTATCGGCGAGGCGCGACGAGTTCCGGCACAGCAGCACGATCGGCACGAAGAGCGCGATCAGCAGCAGCGGCGGCGCGAGCGTCTTCAGGTCCGCGAGCGAGACGCCCTGCAGCCCGGCCATGCCTTTCAGGATGCGCGCCGCCTGTCCCCAGCTGTCCGCGCGGAAGAACACCCAGGTCGCGTTGATGAACATGAACGTGACGAACCAGGCGAGCGGGCGGGGAAGCGGCCGTCCGAGCTTGCCCCAGAGCCGGTGGACGACCTGCCCCGCGCCGTGCAGCAGCCTCCAGAACAGGAACGTCCAACCTGCGCCGTGCCAGAGCCCGCCGAGCGCGAACGTGACGACGAGGTTGCGCAGCATGACCGCTTCGCCGCGGCGGTTGCCGCCGAGCGGAATATAGACGTAGTCGCGCAGGAAGCGGCTCAGCGTCATGTGCCACCGCCGCCAGAAATCCTGGATGCTGAGCGCCTTGTACGGGGAGTCGAAATTCTGCGGCAGCTTGATGTTGAACACGAGCGCGGCGCCGATCGCCATGTCGGTGTAGCCGCTGAAATCGAAGTAGAGCTGGAACGTGTACGAGAGCGAAGCCGTCCAAGCGGCGATGACATGCGTCGCGTTCGCGAAGCCGTCGTTGGCCGCCGCGGCGAACGTGTCGGCGAGGACCACCTTCTTGAACAAGCCGATGCAGAACAGGTAGACGCCGCGGGCCGCGTTCGGCCACTGCCAGATTTTGTTGCGGAGCCGGTCGAACTGCGGCATCATCTCGCCGTGGTGCAGAATCGGGCCGGCGATGAGATGGGGATAGAAGGTGACGAACAGCATATAGCCGACGAGATTGTATTCGGCCGCTTTGCCCTTGTAGGCATCGACGAGATAGGCGATCTGGGTGAAGGTGAAGAAGCTGATGCCGAGGGGCAGCAGCAGGCGAAGCACGGGGAAGGCGTGCCCCGTCCAGTCGGACAAGGTGCTCAGGAAGAAGTCGGCGTACTTGTAATAGCCGAGCAGAAGCAGGTTGCCGGCGATCGCGGCGATCAGGAGCGGCTTGCGGCGCGCGGCGGGCTTCCCGCTTCGCGGCTGCACGAGCCGGCCGAACGCGTAATTGAAGGCGATGGAGCCGAGAATGAGCGGCAGGTACAGGACGTTCCAGTACCCGTAGAAGAACAGCGACGCGAGGGTCAGCGAGAGCTTCGCGGCGAAGAGCAGGCGGACCCGGTTGAGCAGGAAATAGACGGCGACGGTGACGGGCCAGAAGGCGAAGATGAAGGCGTACGTATTGAACAGCATCGACGGGTGCACCCCTTGCGCGATAATCGAACGGGCAGGCTGGCGCCTACTTGTTAGCATAACGCAAACGGTTGGGAAAATGTTGCAAAAGTTACGAATGCTGCCGATGAGGATGCGGGAGCAGGGAGGAAGCGGGGAGAGCGGGGAGAGCGGGGAGAGCGGGGAGGGGGCGACGCTGAGGCCGGGACAGAACGGAATCGAGGCATGAGGAAACGCGCCGAGGCAACGAAAGCGGCGCGGAAAAGAACGGAACGATAAGCGTTCCGCCCTGCAGTCCGCGCCATGGCCGGCGGCTGCGAACGCCTCGCTTCTTCGCGCCGCGTTCGGCCCGCCGCGGCAACCGGCCGCGATCGGTCCCGGCGGCCGTCTTCCCGCGGCCGTCTTCCCCCGGCTCCCCGGCCGATCGCGGTCACTTCGCGTCGACGTCGTACAGCCGTTTCCGGTATTCGCTCGGGGTCTGGCCGGTCCATTTCTTGAACACCTTACTGAAATATTTCTCGTCCTGAAACCCGGCCATCTCGGCGATCTGCGTGATCTTGAGATGCGGGCTGGCGAGCAGCGCCTTGGCGCGGTTGATCCGGCACGACGTGATGTAGTCCGAGACGTTCTGGTTCAGCTCCTGCTTGAACTTTCGGGAGATGTACTCGCGGCTCAAATGAAACTTGTCCGAGATGCTCTGCAGCGTGAGGTCCTCGTGCGCGAACCGCTCGATATGCGCGGCGATGTCGCGGATCGTGCTGCCCTTCTCGGGGCCCGCCTTCAGCCGCTTGGCCGCCGCGAGCGCTTCCTGCGCGAACGATTCCTTCCAGGCGGCATAGTCGAACCCGCCGCCGGCGTCCGCCGGAATCGCCTCCCGGTCCGCTTCCGCGTACGGGTTGGCCGCGTCGGCGGCCGGCGCGCTGCCCTCCCAGATCGCGGCCGCGAGCCGGAATTCCTGCCGCCACAGCAGCAGGTTCTCCGGCGTGATCCGCGTTCGCGCGTCGAGCGCGTCGAACCACGGCCGCAGCGCCTTGCGGATGCCGTCTTGGCTGCCGCTCTGCACGGCGAACCGGACCTTCTCCTCGAAGGCGCCGAAGAACAGCGGCGGCTCGGCGGGCCCCGGCGCGGCCGCGAAATCGCCGAGGCAGTGCACGTGCTTGCCCCGCTGCAGCAGGTTGCGCTGCAGCAGCATCGTCCGCGCCTGCCGGTACGACGCGGTCAAGCCGTGCGGGAACGGCTCCGGCTGGCCGACCCCGAAAGCGAAGCGCGCCTTGAACGCCTGCTGCAGGGCGTCGTTGTATTCCACGAGCAGGGCGGGGACTTCGTCCAGCCGGTCCCAGAACAGCAGCGCGATTTCCTGGTGCGCGCCGACGCTGTGCCGGAACGCCTGGCCGCAGCCTCGGCCGCCGAGCAGCTCGCTGCCGATGTTGGCGACGGCGAAGGCGAGCAGGTCGCGGCCGTCGGCGCCGAACTTGGCCGCGAGCGCCGGCGCGGAGTCGAGCTCCAGCACCGCGACGCGGACGGTTTCGAGCGGCTGCGCGCCGCCGCCGCCGCGCCGCAGCAGCTCGGCGAATTCCTGCGCCGGGCCCGTGCCCTTCAGCAGCGCGCCGAACAGCTGCTCCGCGTACAGCGGCTTCAGCTGGTTCAGCTCCATGTCGGCGCCGCGGGTGCGGGTGCGGGCCGATTCCTCGGCGCGCCAGCTCTCCACGGCCCGGGCCACGGCCTGGTTCAGCTGATCGGGGTCGATCGGCTTCAGGATATAATCCAGGCCGCCGTACTTGACGGCGGTGCGGACGTATTCGAAATTGTCGTGCCCGCTGATGACGATGACTTTGCTCTCGGGGGCGCGTTCGGCCAGCCAGGCCATCAGCTTGTCCCCGCCGAGCACCGGCATCATCATGTCCGTGAACACGAGCGCGGGCCGCTCCCGCTCGGCGAGCTCGATGGCCGCCTGGCCGTTCTCGGCTTCCAGCACCGCGTCGATGCCGTAGTCCTGCCAGCCGACGAGCAGCTTGACCGCTTCGCGGACATGCCGCTCGTCGTCGACGATTAACGCTTTCATGATGGTCGTTCCTCCTGTGCGTGCGGAATGTGCAGCGTAACGGAAAAGCCGTGCGGCACGAGCCGGCGGATGCTGAGCGACGCCTCCGGGCCGGCGAACAGCCGCAGCCGCGAGAGGACGTTGCGCAGCCCGATGCCCGCGGCGTCCGATTCCGCCATGTCGTTGTCCTGCGCCAGCGCCGCGTTCAGCTCCGCGAGCCGCTCGTCGGTCAGGCCGGCGCCGTTGTCCGAGACGACGACGGCGAGGTCGCCCGCTTCGCCGAGCGAGCTCGCGATGATCAGCTGGGCCGGCCGCTCCGACGGCGAGAAGCCGTGCTTGAAGAAGTTTTCCACGAGCGGCTGCAGGATCATCTTCGGCATGCGGATGCCGCGCGTCCCTTCGCCGATCATGAGAATGACGTCGAGCGAGGCGTCGAACCGCTCCTGCTGCAGGTCGAGGTACGCTTGGACGTAGTCCAGCTCCTGGCTCAGATCGACGTCGCCGCCGGACAGGTTCATCTGGTAGCGCATCATTTTGCCGAGCGAGGCGACGAGCCGGTACACCTGCTTGTTGCCTTGCTGCAGCGCGACGGTGCCGACGGACTGCAGGGCGTTGTACAGGAAGTGCGGATTGACCTGCGCCTGCAGCGCCCGCAGCTGCATCGTCTTGTTGGCGATCTCCATCCGGTATTCCTTCAGGATCAGGTTGTTGATCGTCTGCATCATGGAGCGGAACCGCTTGGCGAGCAGCCCGATCTCGTCCTTGCTCTGGATCTCGATCCGGACGTTCAGGTTGCCGGCGTCGATCTGGTTGACGTAGCCGATCAGGGCGAGCAGCGGCTTCGTGAAGCGGATGGAGATGACCAGCGTCGCGAGCACCGCGACCGCGAGGAACGCCGCGCCGACCCACATGTTCAAGAGCGCGGTCCGGTTGGCCGCGGCGTACAGGTGGCTGTCCGGCGTCTGCTTGATCAGGTACCAGTCCATGAACGGCGTCTTCACCTGCTGGAAGAAAATCATGCCGGCGAAGCCGCCCTTGTCCCACTTGAAATGCCCCTGCTCCGCCGCGGAGCCGGCCACCTCGCGGAACCAGCCGTCATCCAGCCGCTTCCCCGCGAAGTCCGGCTTCGACGAGAGGACGAGCCGTCCCTCGCCGTCGACGAGGTAGAGCTCCTCGTTGCCGGCGTCGTAGAGCTGGCGGTTCAGGTCGTTCAGCACCCCGGTCTTGACGTCGATCGTCAACTCCGCGAGCTGCTTGTCGCTCGGGGCGAGGAAGATCGGGCGGTGGAGCGAGAACACCGGCTCCTCCCGTACCGGCGACTTGATCGGCAGGCCGTAGTTGGTGCTCGGATGCGTCGGCTCGATGTACGTCTTCGGCGCCATCCCGATCGTGCCGGGGGCGTGACGGCCGACCCGGATGTCGTCGTTCCAGAGCAGATAGCTCGTGTTCTGCGCCGCGACGTACAGCCGGATTTTATAAAATTCCCGCATGCTCTGGTAGATGTTGTACAGGTGATCCTTGAGCAGGTTGCGGTTCTCGATGACGTCGCTGATGCCGTTCGGGAACGACTCGTCCTCCAGGTTGTGCTCGAGCAGGTAGTACAGCGAGCGCGGCACGTTCATGGAGTTGTAGACCGCGAGCGACTTCTGGTTGATGTTGTTCATGTAGTTGATGATGTTCGCGCTGCCGAGCGCCAGCAGGCGGTTGTTCTTCGAGATGGCTTCCCGGGTGATCGACGAGCGCGTCTCGTGGTAGGAGATCGCGATGGACGCGGCGATCGGCACGATGGTGGCGGTCAGGAAGAGCAGCATCATTTTCTTGCGGATCGTGGCGGCGCGGAACAGGCTGCGGACGGACAAGGCGCGGGAGCCCCTCCTTTTCGGGCGAATTCGGTAGGTATAACCATACGCTAAACGGAACCTCGAGGTCAATATATTCCACTTTCCAGTTCACGATCTTCCGTCGAAGGGGATATCGCCCGGCCGCTATACTGGGGTACATGACCGAAAGAGAGGGGACATCCGCGTGCACACTAGAAGGGGAATCAAATTAAGCGAGTGGCTGCAGCAGACGGTATTCGTCGGGCCGGGCCTGCTCGTTTTTCTGATTATCGTCGCCGTGCCGTTTTTCATGGGCTTTTATTATACGTTTACGGAGTGGAACGGGCTTGACCTGAATCATGCCAAATGGACGGGCTTCGCCAATCTGAAGCGCATCTTCTCGGACGATCCGCGGTTCTGGACGGCCTTCGGGTTCACGGCCAAGTTCACCGTCGCCGCCGTCGCCATCACGAACGCGCTGGCGCTGGCGCTCGGCCTCCTGCTGACGCGCCCGCTGAAGGGCCGCAGCGTCCTGCGGGTCGTCTTCTTCCTGCCGAACGTCATCGGCGGCCTGCTGCTCGGGTACATCTGGTATTTCATCTACACCCGCGGCTTCGCGGCGATCGGCGAGGCGACGGGCTGGCATCTGTTCAACCTGCCGTGGCTCGGCACGCCCGCGACGGCCTTCTGGGGCATCGTCGGCGTCTTCGTCTGGCAGACCTCCGGCTACATGATGATCATCTACATCGCCGCCATCATCGGCGTGCCGAAGGACCTGTCGGAAGCGGCGCGGATCGACGGCGCCTCGGCGTGGCAGACGTTCCGCGGCGTGACGCTTCCGCTGATCATGCCGGCCGTCACGATCTGCCTGTTCCTGACGACGTCCAACGCCTTCCGGATGTTCGACCTGAACCTGTCCTTGACGGGCGGCGGTCCCGGCTACGCGTCGGAATCCATCGCGCTGAACATCTACCGCGAAGCGCTGACCAACAGCCGGTACGGCCTCGGCACGGCCAAAGCGATGATCTTCTTCTTCGCCGTCGCGCTCATCACCGTCACCCAGGTTTGGGTCACGAAGAAGAAAGAGGTGGAGGCTTAACATGGACGCCAAACCGAGATATACGCCGCTGCTGTTCGGCTTCGAGCTGCTCTGCTGCCTGCTCGGCCTCGTCTTCCTGACGCCGTTTTATTTTCTCGTCGTGAACGCCTTCAAGAAGCTGAGCGCCATCCTGCTGAACGCGGCGTCGCTGCCGCAGAGCTGGGGCCTCGGCAACTTCAAGAAGGCGTGGACCGCGATCGATTTTCCCGTCGTGTTCATGCATTCCTTCGTCATCACCGCGCTCAGCGTCGGCCTGCTGGTCATCGTGGCGAGCATGACGGCTTACCGGCTCGTGCGCCGGCCGACGACGTTCAACAAGCTGCTGTTCACGGTATTCGTCGCGTCGATGATCATTCCGTTCCAATCGGTCATGCTGCCGCTCATGCGCGTCACGTCGCTGTTCGAGCTGCGCGGCCACGTGTACGGCATCGTCCTGTGCTACCTGGGCTTCGGCATCTCGCTGTCCGTCTTCCTGTTCCACGGGTTCATCAAGTCCGTGCCGCTCGAGGTCGAGGAGGCCGCGGTCGTGGACGGCTGCTCGCCGTACGGGCTATACTGGAGAATCGTGTTCCCGCTGCTGAAGCCGATCGCGATCACGGTCGTCATCCTGAACGTGCTCTGGATCTGGAACGACTACCTGCTTCCGGTGCTCGTCGTCAACGACGCGTTCACGACGATCCCGCTCGCCGTGCAGAAGTTTTTCGGCCAGTATTTGCGCAAGTGGGACCTGGCGATGGCATCGCTCACGCTGAGCACGCTGCCGGTCATTATCTTCTTCCTTTTCCTGCAAAAGCATATCATCGAAGGCATTACCGCCGGCTCGGTCAAAGGGTAAATCGACCGAAAGGCAGCGTAAATTCGGGCCGTTAGCCGGATAAAAATTCCCGATTCGCGGCAAAATCAATAGTTTACACCGTCCGCCGCATCAACATTTTACACCTCGGCGATCAATTTATTCGGTGTTTCGGGGCGGCGGACGGGCCCTATAATCATCCATGTAACGACAATCCTTTGGGAGGTAACCCATGAAAAAGATTCTTGCGCTTACGTTCGCAACCGCTCTCATCGCAAGCGGCTGTTCCAGCAACAACGGGGGCAACACCAACAACGCGGCGGGCGGCGGCACGGCCGATGCCGGCAACGCGGCAGGCACGAACGCGGCGGCAGATACAAACAAGCCGGGCGAGAAAGTCACGATCAAGGTATTCCAATTCAAGGTCGAAATCTCGAATGCGCTGGCCCAAATGGCGGAAGAATACGAGAAAGAAACCGGCGTGAAGGTCGAGGTCGAAACGCACGGCGGCGGCGAGGATTACAGCGCGCTGCTGAAGGCGGAGCTCGCGGCGGGCGAGGAGCCCGAGATCCTCACGTCGTCCGGCTGGTCCGGCTTCGATCCGTACGCGGACCGCGCGGTCGATCTGTCGAACGAGCCGTGGGCCAAGGACCTGGTGGAAGCGTCCCGCGCCCAAATCACCCGCGACGGCAAGCTGCTCGGGATGCCGATGAACCTCGAGGCGTACGGCATCACGTACAACAAGGACCTGTTCGCGAAGGCGGGCATCACGGAGCTGCCGCAGACGCTGGACGAGCTCGAAGCGGACTGCAAGAAGCTGAAGGACGCCGGGATCACGCCGTTCGCGCTGACGAACGAATGGTGGTCGCTCGGCATTCATACGCTGAACATCGCGAACGCGACGCAAGCCGATCCGGCGGCGTTCATCGACGCGGTCAAAGCGGGCACGAAGACGTACAAGGGCGACCAGCACACGAAGGATTGGATCCGCCTCGTGGACATCATGTTCGCGAACGGCCAGAAAGCGGCGCTGACGACCGACTACAACACGCAGGTGGCGGAATTCGCGGCCGGCAAGTACGCGATGATCCAGCACGGCAACTGGATCCAAGGCATGGTGGACGAAGTGAATCCGGACCTCAACCTCGGCATGATGCCGGTGCCGACGGCCGACGGCAAGCCGGAGGTGTTCACGGGCGTGCCGAGCAACTGGGTCGTGAACAACAAGTCCGCGCACCCGGAAGAAGCGAAAGCGTTCCTGAACTGGATGGCGACGTCCGAGACGGGCAAGAAGTTCGTCGCGACGGACTTCAAGTTCATCCCGTCGATCACGAGCATCCCGGCCGACCCTGCGGCCATCGGCAAGATCGGCGCCGACTTCGCGGCGTTCTCCGAAGCGCATCCGGACCAAGTGAAGGGCTGGCAGTGGGACCGCTTCCCGGACGGCGTGACGCAGCAGTTCGGCGCGGCGATGCAGGATTACATGGGCAAACGGATCAAGGCCGACGAGCTGCTCGACCGGCTGGACAAGTCCGTGGCCGATATCGTGAAGAAGTAAGCTTGCGCTTGGCGCAGACGCGGCAACCTGCGGGTCGCCGCGTTGGTTTGCGTGGAGGAAAAGCCGCTTGATCCGGCCGTTGGCCGGGTCGGGCGGCTTTTTTGGGTTGGTTGCGGCGGAGGCGGGCAAGGCGGGATGGCTGGCGCAAGATTGGGCGCTTCGGGGGCGGCGAGCGGAAGCTGCGGCGTAGCGGGAGTAGGGGCGGCGGGCGAGACGGAGAGCGCGCGTAAGGAGAGCGGCGGCAAGGGAGAGGCGAGCGTGCCGAATTCATCGGTTGCCGCCGTATGCGGACACGGGAGCCGTTATTGGGCCAATATCGCGCTTATTCGTCATTTGGCGGACACCAGAGCCGCTCTTGGCCGAGAAACCATCGAAACTGTACGCTGCAGGATGATTCATCCGTTCCCATTCCCCGGTTGCTCCAATAGCCCGTGTCTTCGTTCGCGATTCGGCGTTATGCGCCGCGGAGCAGGACTTCCCGCAGCGGCGCTGGTCTCCCGTTTGCGGCGAATTCCGGCCCGCCGCTGCGAGCCGCGCCAGCATCCCGCCGCGCCGCGCACTGCGCTAGCGTCACCCTCGCCGCGCCCAAAACAAAAAAAGACCGCCCATAACGGGCGGCTTTCCTAACCTCTAGTCCTCCGATGGCGGAGCCGGAGGATAACGCTTCTCGAATTCCTTTAACCCGGCGACGTACGCTTCGATCTGCTCGGGCGTCATCTGCCGCGTCTCGAACAGCTTGCCGGAGCGGGTTTCCGCGAGCAGCCGTTCGAGCCACGCTTTCTCGGTTTCGCCGAATTGGATGAAGCCTTCGATCATGAGCGAGGAGCCGCGGGGGATGATGTCGCCCTTCAGCTCCAGGATCGCCTTCATCCGGGCGATGCGGGCTTCGCACGCCTCCAGCTGCTTGACGACGAGCTCCTCGATCGTGCCCGGGTGGCCGTGCCGGACGAACGGCATGGCCAGGAACAGCGGGTGCTGCGGGTACGACGTCAGCTTGAACTGCTCGTTCAGCAGCAGGTAGAACGCATCGCGGCCCTTGTCCGTGATGCGGTAAATCGTTTTGTCGGGCCGGTTCTCGCCGGGTACCGCGACGACCTCCGCCGCCTCGATAAGGCCGTCCTGCCGGAGCTGGTCGACCGCGTAATAGAGCGAGCCGTCCCGCAGCTTGAAGCTTTCGTTCCAGTTGCGCAGCTTGATGGTCTGCCGGATCTCGTAAGGATGCCGATCATGCTCCATAAGCAGCCCCAAAATCATGAGCCTCATGGACATGGCGGTTTATCCCCCGTGATACGACGGTTCCGGCTTGCCGGCCTCGCCGCCCGTCTGCGCGCCCGGCTTGACCGGCGCGCCCGGCGCGCCGCCGGAACGGTTCACTTCGAGACGCGCGCGGCCCATCAGGAGCACGAAGACGATCGCCGCGGCCGGCAGGATGACCGACCATTGGAAGATCGAAATGACGGAATGCGCGAATTCGTTCAGCAGCTTGTTCGCGATATCGGCCGGCAGCCCCATCTGCCGCTGCACGTCCGGGTCGAGCAGCGCCTGGCCGCCCTTGATCTGCTCCGCCAGCTGCGGGTTCAGGTTCGGCGTGTCGGCGATGTTCGCTTGGAACGCGGACTTCTGGATCGCGCCGAACACGGCGATGCCGAGCGCGGAGCCGATCGTCCGGAAGAACGTGATGAGCGACGAGGACGTGCCCTTGTACTGCGGCGGCACGGCGTTCAGCGTCGAGATGTTGAGCAGCGAGAACGAGACGCCGATCCCGAGGCCGACGACGATCATGAAGAGCGAGATGACGAGCCGGCTCGAGGACGTATCCATGGCGAAGCCGAGCAGCGCCGTGCCGACGATGAGCGTCAGCGCGGATACCAGCATGACGTCGCGGTAGCGGAATTTGTTGACGACGCGGCCGCCGATCTGGCTGCTCGCGACGACGCCGAGCATCATCGGAATCATGACCGTGCTCGTCTGCGTGGCCGTCTTATGGAAGACGCCCTGAATGAAGAGCGGGATGTACGACGCGGTCGCGATCATGACGCCGCCGTAGAGCAGGCTGATCGCCATGCTGCTGGTGACGATTTTGTTCTTGAACAGGTCGAGCTTGATGATCGGGTCCTTCACCTTCAATTCGACGAACAGGAACGCGATCAGGAAGACGCCGGACGCAACGAAGAGCAGGATCGTCTTGGCGGCGCTCCATGCCCAGCCGTCCGTGCCGCCGAGCTCGAGGCCGAACATGAGGAACAGGACGAACGCCGTCAGCATGACCGCGCCGAGCCAGTCGATCGCCTGCTTGCGCGTGTTTTTGTTCTCGTGGTACGCGTTCAGGATAAACAGCAGCGACAGGATGCCGAGCGGCACGTTGATGTAGAAAATCCAGCGCCAGCTGATGTTGTCGGTGATGACGCCGCCCAGGATCGGGCCGAACACGCTCGAGATGCCGAAGACGGCGCCGAAGAGGCCCATCATTTTGCCGCGCTTCTCGGCCGGGAACAGGTCGAAAATGATCGTGAAGACGATCGGCATGAGCGCGCCGCCGCCGATGCCCTGGATGGCGCGGTAGATGATGAGCTGCTCCATGTTCTGCGCCGTGCCGCATAGAACGGAGCCCAGCATGAACAGAATAAGACCGGTCAGGAAAAACGTTTTCCGTCCGCACATATCGGACAGCTTGCCGAAAATCGGCGTCGAAACGACCATCGCGATCATGTACGCGGAGTAGACCCAGATGAATTTGTCGAGACCTCCGAGCTGCTTGATGATGGTGCCCATGGCGGTCGAGACGATCGTCTGGTCGAGCGCCGTGATGAACAAGCCGAGCAGCAAGCCCGCGATGACGAGCTTGACGTTGCTGCGATTTGCGTCCAAATGATTCATTCCTTTCGTATAACCTACTCAAATTTGATTACCCTGTAGTCATTATACTCAAATTTGAGTGGTTATCAACCTAAATTTACGTAAACGCGGAAACGGCTCGTTTCGCGGCGTTCCTCCGAGCCGCCGCGCACGAAAAAGCCCGGCCAGCCTGCCGAAGCAGGGGACCGGGCTTTTGAAGATCGTCGGCGGGGACGGGACGCCATTGTCATCCGCCGTTCGGTTCCGGATCAGCTCTCGTTCTCGACGACGCGGGCGACCGGTTTGCCGCAGGTCCGGCATTTGCCGGTCAGCAGCAGGGCGTATTTCTCTTCGCGGATGCTGTAATCCACGATCTCGACCGCGCCGCCGCAATTGCCGCAGAAGACGTTGCGCACCAGCTTGTCCCGGTACGATTGCGGGATCGCTTTCCACAGCTGCAGCGCTTTGAAGGAGGTAATGTTTTCGGGTCGGCTCATCGTCTTTCCACTCCTCGTTCGTCGTGTTTTCCGTTCTCCCGCGCGGCGGCGGGTCCGATCAAAACAGCAGCGACAACCATTCCGGGCGGTCCACCGGACCGAAGTAGACGGTCAAATCCACGTCCTTCAGCGCCTCCGCGACGGCGGATGGCTCGTACTTGACGCCGGCCAGCTTGTCCGTCACGTCGGACACCTCGCCCGTGCCGAAGAAGTCGCCGTAGACCGACGCCTCGGCGATGACGCCGGCTTCCACGAACAGCCGCACGTCGTACGTGCCCGCGGACAGCCGTTTCGTCTGGCGCACGTTGAACTTCGGCGAACGGCCGTAGTTCCAGTCCCAGCTGCGGTACCGCTCGTCGGCCAGCTTGCGCACGCCGGCCAGATCGGCTTCCGTCAGCTTGTATTCGGGCACGGCGGATTCGCTCCCGAAGATCGACGCCAGGATGAACGCGCGGAATTCCGCCATCGTCATCGGCGTCTTCAGAAATTCCGCGATGTTGGCGACGCGGCTGCGGACGGACTTGGTCGCCTTGGATTCGAACTTCGCGGGGTTGACGTTCAGCGCCGAGACGATCGCGTCCACCTCGGAATCGAACAGCAGCGTGCCGTGGCTGAACATGACGCCTTTGGAGGCGAACTGCGCGTTGCCGGAGATTTTGCGCTCGCCGACCTGCAGGTCGTTGCGGCCCGACAGCTCCGCGTCGACGCCGAGCTTGCGCAGCGCCTCCACGACCGGCTCCGTGAATTTGCGGAAATTGTGGAACGACTTGCCGTCGTCCTTGGTGATGAAGCTGAAATTCAGATTGCCGAGATCGTGGTAGACGGCGCCGCCGCCGGAGAGACGGCGGACGACGTGGATGCCGTTTTGTTCGACGTAATCGGCGTTCACTTCCTCGGCGGTGTTCTGGTTCTTGCCGATGATGATGGACGGCTCATTAATGTAGAAAAGCAAAAAGTCCTGCTCGCCCGCGAGGTTGCGCAGCGCGTATTCCTCGAGGGCCAGATTCCAGGACGGATCGTGGCGGTCGCCGTTGTCGATGAAGAGCATGGTCGTTCCTCCAATGGGGTCCGGGTAGGTTGGGGCTTGGGATGCGTCGTATGAATCGGCCGGGCGCGAACGATGCGAGATGCGCCGCCCGCGAGCGGCCGGCGTCCGTATCTGCGGATGCGGACAAGCTTCACGCTTCTATTATACCGCCGCGAAGCAAACAGGAACAGCCCGGCGGGGCCGCCGGGCTGTTCCTGCGAAGCGTCAATTTTTAGTAAAGCCGCCGATGCCGGATCGCTCCGCTCACCGAATCGGATAATCCACGACGACGACGTTGTCGAGCACGCCGCCGAGCCCCTGCACGAAATCCTGGTGCACGGGATGCGGACCGTAGGCGCGAAGCGCTTCCAGGCTCTCGAACGTGACGCGCAGGCCGAGGGAATAGCCGCGGATATTGTCCGTCTCCTCCGTGACGTTCAAGCCGGCCGAGATGTCGACGATGCCGGGGATCCGGCCTTTGAACGCCAGCAGCTTGGCCAGCAGCTCCGATTCGCGTTCCGGGGTGATCGCGGCGTTGAATTTGAAGATGACGATATGCTCGTACATGGGCAGGGCACGCTCCTCTACTGGAATCGGCCGCGCGGGCCGTCTACGAAGAGCATTATATCATCCCATCGCCGTTTTGCCGACGGCCGAAGCGTCTTCGTCCTCGAACGCCTTCGGATCGTTGACCCACGGCGTGACCCCGAGCAGCATTTTGCGCATGTTCGTCGCCGCCGCGGCCTTCAGCGCCTCGGACGGCTCGTAGCCCGGCCACGTGCGCAGACAGGACTGGGCGTAGTTGTAGATGAGCGAGCGCCGGGTGACGTCCGAGACGTTGCTGAGCGCCGAATGGTACGTGTACGCGTTGAAGATGACGGCGGTGCCGGCCTTGACGTTCATCCGGGCGTGGCCGGGCATGTCCTCGGGCTTCTCCGCCGCCGGCAGCTCGTCGTTGCGCATCCGGTTGCTGCCCGGCAGGAACGCGAGGCAGCCGCCGTCGTACGGCACGTCGGAGAGAAAATAGAACACCTTCACCATGAACGGCACCGGCTTCCCGTTCATGACGATCTGCGTGGAGGAATCGCGGTGCCACGACGTATGCGCCAGCTTGCCCGGCGGCTTCAGCATCGCCTCGTTGTCGATCATGACGAAGGAATCGCCGAGCAGATCCCGCAGGATCCGCATCATGCGCGGATGCTCCATCAGCTCCGCGAACGGCTCGCCGTGCTCGATAATGCCGCAGATCTGCCGCACGTAGTTCAGCGCGCCCGTCGCCGGATTTTCGGCGCCCGAGGCTTCGAACCGCGCGAACGCCGCGTCGACCTCGGCGTTGTACGCGTCCGTCTCCTCGCGGCCCAAAAAATTCTCCACGACCAGATACCCGTCTCGTTCCCACATCGATTGCTGTTCTTCGGTCAATCCGTGCAAAGTCATCGTCCATGCCCTCCCGTAGCGGAATGCTTGATTTGATTCCAGTGTACGACGAAGGCGAGGGCAAGAAAAGAAACGCGATTGCCGAATACCCACCATAAATTGCGGTCTTTGCGGAAGGCGGAAACGGCGCTCAGGAGCGCCGCAGGCTCTTGCGGAAATCCCGGGGCGACGCCTTCTCGATCCGCAGGAAGGCGTGCAGGAACGCGTTGTAGCTGGAGAAGCCGCTCCGCTGGCCCGTTTCGCCGACGGACAGCGAGGTGTTGGCGAGGAGCCGCTTGGCATGGCGGACCCGCTTCAGCAGCACGTATTCCTTCGGCGTCACGCCGTACTGCTTCTTGAACTGGCGGATGAAATGATACAGGCTGAGCGCCGCGACGGACGCCAGCTCCGCGACGTCCTCCACGTCCAGATAATGCGCGTCGATATGGGCCTTCGCCCGCTTCAGCGCTTCGGGTTCCGCGCCGTGGCCGGCTTGCGGCGACGCGCCGAGCTCCTGCTTCAGGCGGCAGACTTCGAGCAGCAGCTCGTAGAGGAGAACGGACTGGGCCAGCTCGGACGCGGCGTCGTCCGCCATCGCGCCGATCAGCTCCGCGAGCAGGCGCTGCGCGGGATTCGCGCGCGGCAGCGCCTGCAGGACGACGCACGACGCGCCGCCGAACAGCTTCGGCCAGTAATGCTCCATGTCCGCGCCGTCGAACACGAGATAATCCATCTCGAACGGATCTTGGTCCTCCGTGCGGTAGGCATGCGGCAGGCGCATGTCGTGCAGGACGCAGTCCCCTTCGACGACGTCGATCCACCGGTTGGCGTGCTTGAACGCGCCCTGGCCCTTCGTGACGAGCATGATTTCGTAGGCGGGGTAATAGTCCCGCGTATAGAGGAACGCCCCCTTCGGCGCGTCGCGGCCGCCGATCAGGCCGTAGAGCAGCCGGTTGCGGGCGAACTCGCCGGGCGTGTTGACATGTTGGAAGGTTTCCATCGGAACGGTTCCTTTCGCTGGCTTCGCTTGTCTCTCTTCAATATATAGTATAGCGCGTCCGCGGCGTGGGCCGAACGATGGATTTCAAGGGGAACCGGAGGGGGATTTTTGCGGATTTCCCCGTATAGGAATAGGCATTGAGGACATTTAACGGTATAATACCCGATAGGAAGCCCAAAATATCTGTATAAGGAGTATTCACATGGCTAAAACATTGATTTTCGGACACAAAAACCCGGATACGGACACGATCTGCTCGGCTATCGCCTACGCGGACCTCAAGACGAAGCTCGGCCAGGACGTGGAAGCGGTTCGCCTCGGCGACGTGAACGGCGAGACGCAATTCGCGCTGGACAAGTTCCAAGCGGCCGCGCCGCGTCTGGTCGAGACCGTCGCGAACGAAGCGGAAACCGTCATTCTGGTTGACCATAACGAACGCCAGCAAAGCGCGAGCGACATCGAGAAGGTGCGCGTCGTCGAAGTCATCGACCACCACCGCATCGCGAACTTCGAGACGGCCCACCCGCTGTATTACCGCTGCGAGCCGGTCGGCTGCACGGCGACGATCCTGAACAAGCTGTACAAAGAAAACGGCATCGCGATCGAGCCGAACGTCGCGGGCCTGATGCTTTCCGCCATCGTATCCGATTCCCTGCTGTTCAAATCGCCGACCTGCACGCCGGAAGACGTGGCGGCGGCGCGCGAGCTCGCGGCCATCGCGGGCGTGGACGCGGACGTCTACGGCCTCGACATGCTGAAGGCCGGCGCGGACCTGAGCCAGAAGACGATCGCGCAGCTGATCTCCCTCGACGCCAAGGAATTCTCCATGGGCGGCAGCAAGGTCGAGATCGCGCAAGTGAACGCGGTCGACGTGAACGACGTGCTCTCGCGCCAAGCGGAAGTGGAAGCGGCGCTGAACCAAATCATCGCGGACAAAGGCCTCGACCTGTTCGTGTTCGTCGTGACGGACATCCTGAACAACGATTCCGTCGCCCTGGCGCTCGGCAGCAAGGCAAGCGCGGTCGAAGCGGCGTACGGCGTGAAGCTGGACGCCAACAAAGCGGTGCTGAAAGGCGTCGTCTCCCGCAAATCGCAAATCGTTCCGGTGCTGACCGAAACGCTCGGCAAATAAGCCGATACGCCCCGCGTATCCCGAGGCGCCCCGCACGGCCGATGGCCGGCGGGGCGCTTTGTCGTTTTCGGGCGTATCGGGCGTATCGGGCGTATCGGGCGTATCGGGCGTATTGTGCGTCGGGGGGGACCGGGACGGGCGAATGCCGGCCGACGCGGGCAAACGGCCTCCGGTCCCAGGCGCCCGGAAGCGGCAAACACCCGGGGCCGCCCGGTCAACGCGAGGTTGACCATGGCGAGCCTCCGGGTGTCCGGCGCGTGCCGCGGCTTCGGGCCGCGCCGCCGCGTTAAGGCAGGTTCCGTCCCAGCGCGGCCGTGTACAGCCGGTACCAGTCCTCGCGGGCAAGGCGCAGCGTCGCCGCGTCCTTGCAGGCGCGGATCCGCTCGGGATTGACCGTGCCGATGACCGGCTGGATGCCGGCCGGGTGCGTCATGAGCCACGCGAGCACGACGGCTTCCGTCGTCGTGTCCAGCCGCTCGGCGAGCTCGGCGACGAGCTTCGCGGTCGCGGCGACTGACTCGCTCTGCCCTTCGAGCGAACGGCCGGAGTAGATGCCCTGCGCGAGCGGTCCCCACGATTGCAGCTGGATGTTCTCGAGCCGCATGTACTCCATCGAGCCTTCCGGGAACACGTTGTCGCGCGCCGTCTCCTGGTTGACGCTGATGGCGGTGTCGAGGAAGCCGTGCTTGCGCAGGCTCATCTCCAGCTGGTTGACGATGAACGGTTCGCCGCTGTACGCGGCCAGCAGGCGGATCTGGCCTTGGCTCATGTTGGAGACGCCGAAATGGCGCACCTTGCCCGACGCCTTCAGCCGCTGGATCGCGCGCGCCGTTTCTTCGGGATCGACGAGCGGATCCGGACGGTGCAGCAGCAGGATGTCCAGGTACTCCGTGCCCAGCCGCTCCAGGATGCCGTCGACGCTGCGCACGATATGCCCTTCCGTGAAGTCGAACCGGTGCGGGCCTTCCTCGTCCGCGAAGCGGATGCCGCATTTGGATTGCAGGATGATCTCGCCGCGCATCGACGGGCGTTCCTTCAGCACCTGGCCGAAGACGCGCTCCGCCTTGCCGGCGGCGTAAATGTCCGCATGGTCGAACATGTTGATGCCGATCTCGAGCGCGGCGTCGAGCGCCTCGCGGCCTTGCCGGTAGTGCTCGGCGGTAATCGCCGATTGGGCGTTCCAGTCGCCGCCGAGGCGCATGCAGCCGAGCACGAGCTGGCTGGCGGGAATGCCGCGGGTTTGCAGCGGAATCGGTTTCGTCGTCATAGGGTCCTCCGTTGTGGTATCTTGGATTCAACAGCTCTTGCCCATTATGTTGCAGGGCGCGGCGAATGAAAAGTACTGAAAATAGGGTTAGGTAATGAGCCGCGGTATACCTACTGAGGCCGAGTATAGCGCACCGCGGCCGTCCCTCCGCGGGCATCCGCCGCCGCAAACCCGGTAGAAGCGCGCCTCGCTGCGATAAGAATAGCCATAGGCAGGCGGCCGGCGTTTCTGCTATCGTAGCCGTACGGGGCAAAAGGAGAGACTGGGGACATGGCACGCTTCCCGACCAATCCGCTGACGCGGATGAACGTCATGCAACAGATCATTTTGCTCTTCATCGTCATGGTGAGCCCGATTCTGCTCCTGCAGTGGTACGGCAGCTCGAAGGCGGAGCAGATTCTGAAGAACCACGTGACGAACGCGTACGCGGAGCTGAACAAGCAGAACATCGCGCTCTTGAACCGGGACATAGACACGGTCGCGAAGATCACGACGACGATCATCCAGAACCCGCTCACGCAGCAGCTCATTCCGAGCGACAAGGATACCGTCTTCGAACGGGTGCAGGAGTACGCCAAGCTCGACAAGCTGATCGCGGGCTACTCCATCGCGGTGAACGGCGGGGAGGCGGTCTATTATAGCCTCTACGTCTACGATCCGCGCAACTACTATTCGTTCGCGCCGAAGCTGCCGATGACCCAGACCGGCGTCTATTTCTTCCAGGACCGCGACAAGCCGGCTTGGTTCGACGAAGCGGTGGCCAAGAAGGGCGAAGGGTACATGAAGCTGATCCGCACGAACGTCGGCTTCTCCGCGCAGACGACGCTGGCGTACATCCGCGCCGTGTCGAACATCAGCGACTACGGCGTCATCGGCGTGCTGGTGGCCGCGAAGATGGATAAGAAAATCCAGGAGTCCCTGCAGAGCGTCTCGCTCCCGGACGGACAGATTTACTTCACGGACAGCGCGAACCGGGTGCTTGCCGCGACCGCCTCGGGCGCCATCGGCTCGGCGCTGCGGCTGCCGCCGGAGGCCGCGGCGCTGATGGCCGGCAAGGACGGCATGATCAACCTCATCACCCCGGCATTCATCTACGTCATCAACGACAACCGGCTGCTCCGGCAGAAGCTGGTGTATAAAATCCCGGTCGACTCGCTGCTGCAGCAGCAAAACGAGCTGAAGCGCGTCATCCAGCTCATCTCGGTCGTCTACGTCCTGTTCGGCATCATCGTCATGCTTTATTTTTGGCAGTCGCTCATGAATCCGCTTACGCGGCTCGCGCATTTCGTGCGCGGCTTCGAGCCGGGGCGGCGCGTGCCGGAGACGCCGGGCAAAGGACGCAAGGACGAGGTCGGCCAGCTGATCTCGTCCTTGTACGACATGGCGCGGCGGCTGAACGTGCTGATCCATTACAAATACCAGAGCGAGATCAAGGAGAAGGAAGCGCAGCTGCAGCTGCTCTACCAGCAGATCAACCCGCATCTGCTCTACAACACGCTCGAGAGCATCTATTGGAAGAGCTCGCTCGAAGGCAACTCGGAATCGGCCGAGATGATCAAGGAGCTGTCGAAGCTGATGAAGATCAGCCTGAGCCGCGGCCGCGAGCTGATCGCGCTGGCGGAGGAGACGGAGCATGCCCGGGCGTACGTCAGTCTGCAGACGATGCGGTACGAGTACGGGTTCGCCGTCGTCTGGCGGGTGCCGGAGGAGCTGCACGACAACCTCATTCCGAAAATCACGCTGCAGCCGCTCATCGAGAACGCCATCATCCACGGCGTGCGCCGCATGGGCGAGGACGGGGAGATCCGCATCGCGGCGCGGCTCGCGGACGGCGAGAGCGTCGAGATCCGCGTCGAGGACAACGGCTACAAGAAGGTCGACTTTGACGCCCTCCACCGCCTGCTGAACGAAGAGAAGGGCGACCCGTCCATCGGCTACGGCATCCGGAACCTGCACCAGCGGATCCGGCTGCATTTCGGCCCGCGCTACGGCATCCGCTACGAGAAGCGCGAGGAAGGCGGCACGGCCGCGATCATCCTCCTGCCGCGGACGGTCCGCGAGCCGCGGCAGGAGGGATAAGGCAGACTCATGGAACGTAACGCGAGCGGAAGGCGGCACTTGAATCTGGAGAAGCGCCAGATGAATGCTGCGCTTAGACGCAAACCAATCACAGCCCGAATAAAACCGATAGATCGTTGATTCAAAATATTCGGGCCGCAACAGCGATCGGAAGATCAAATGACGCCTGGAGCGGTTCGCTGTTGCGTTCGATTTTTAAGAGGGGGCATTCACCATGTACAACGTGCTGGTCGTCGACGACGAACCGCTCATCTGCAAAGGGCTGTGCAGCCTGCTCGCCTCGTCCGGGCTCGCGATCTCGCAGCTGTTCACGGCGCATAACGGTTACGAGGCGATGGACTACCTGCGCATGGAGGACATCGACCTGCTGATCACGGACATCCAGATGGGCGAGATGAGCGGCATTCAGCTCATGCACCAGGCCAAGATGATCAAGCCGTGGCTGCAGGCGATCGTCATCTCCGCGCACGAGACGTTCCAGTACGCCCAGCTCGCCATCCGGCTCGGCGCGAAGGACTACCTGATCAAGCCGCTGAACGGCGAGCAGTTCCTGGACGCGGTCCGCAACGTGCTGCTCGGCGTCAACAAGGCGGTGCCGCCCCAGGACGAGACGCTCGCCGGCTTCCGCGAGCAGTTCCGGCTCGAGCAGCCGACGCCGGAGCGGACCGCGCTGTTGAACCGGCTGCTGGCGGAGCCCGCGTCGGCGGCCGAGACGGCCGAGCGGCTGCAAGCGCGCTTCGGCACGGAGCTGTCCGGGCCGTACTATGCCGTCTTCCGCGTGCGGCTGGGCGCCGCGTCCGAGCTGCTGCAGTACGCCGCGCTGAACGTCGCCATGGAGCTGCTCGACCAGGAATGGCGGCCGGTCGCGTTCTACGACGGGGACGACGCGGTGGCGGTCATCGTCCAGTGGAGCGACGCGCGGTACGAGGAGAACGGCACGAACAAGATCGACCAGCTCGACATGCTCGGCCGCAGCCTGCACGCGAACATCGCCAAGTATTTGCGCGTCCCGTGCGTCGTCGGCATCAGCCAGATTCTGCGCGGCGCGGCGTTCCTCGGCGAGCTCGGCGCGCAGGCGGCCAAGGCGGTCCGGTGGAACGAGGAGCACCGGGAGCTCGGCGTGTTCTACTACGGCGACTTCAGCTGGGCCCGCTATGCGCAAGGACAGGAACCGTCCGAGGAAGAGATGGCCGCGCGCAACAACCTGATCGTGGAGAAGGCCAAGGCGTACATCGACGAGCATTACGCGCAGAAGGGGCTGACGCTGCACGAGGTGGCGCAGAAGAACCACGTCAGCCCGAATTACCTCAGCTACCTGTTCAAGAAGAACACGGGGCATAACTTGTGGGAGTACGTCATCAAACTGCGGATGGAGGAGAGCCGCCGCCTGATTCTTCGCACCGACCTGCGCCGGTACGAGATCGCGGAGCGCGTGGGCTATGAATCGCCGGAGCATTTCAGCAAAATCTTCAAAAAAGTGTACGGCGTCAGCCCGACGGAACTAAAGAAGTGAAGGAGAAGTAACCGAAGAGAGCCGCTGCCGACGGCAGCCGCGAGAAGGAGGAATTCCCCATGACAGATCCGCAAACCGCCGAACGCTTCGTGCAGGCCCGATTCGGCGAACGCGCCCGATCGCTCGCGCCGCTCGCGTCGGGCGGCTGGTCGAGCGCTTACGCGCTCGTGCTCGACGGCCGCGACACGGTCATTCGCTTCGGCGCCTACCGGGCCGACTTCGAGAAGGACCGCGCCATGGGCGCGTATGCGACGGCCGCGCTGCCGATTCCGCGGGTGCTCGAGCTCGGCGAGACGGAGAGCGGCTATTACGCCGTCTCCGAACGCGTCCGGGGGACGAAGCATCTCGAAGAGCTGGACGGACCGGAGCTGGAGCAAGCGCTGCCGCTGCTGCTCGACGGGCTCCGCGGGCTGCAGGAGGCGGATCTCGCCGGCACGCAAGCCGCCGGACTGTGGCGCCCGGAGGGGGAAGGACCGAGCTGGGGCGAGGAGCTGCTGGCGGTGACCGGGCCCCGGGATCGGCTCGCGGGCTGGCGCGAGAAGCTGGCCGCCTCGCCGCGGGAGGCGGCCGTCTTCGACGCCGGCGCGGCGAAGCTTCGCGAGCTGGCCCCGCGGCTGCCGGAATGCCGGGGACTCGTGCACAACGATCTGCTGAACCGCAACGTGCTGGTCGACGGCGGGCGGGTGACCGGCGTGTTCGATTGGGGGAACGCGTTCTACGGCGACCCGCTTTACGACCAGGCGCTCTTCCTGTATTGGCAGCCTTGGTTCCCGCATTGGCGGGGCCTCGACCTGCCGGCGCTGCTGGACCGCCACCGGGCGAAGCACGGCGGCCCCCCGCCGCGGATGGAGGAGCGCCTGCTCGCCTGCCTGCTCCACATCGGGCTCGACCATATCGCCTACAGCGCGTTTCGCGGACGCGCCGAGGATATGCGCGGCAACGCCGAACAAGTGTCGGGCTATCTCTAGGCAGATCCGTTTACGCATGCCGCGCAAAGCCGCTTCGCTGGACGAAGCGGTTTTTTTGCGTTTCCGTAAAGAGACCGCCCGCAACACTGGGATAACATACCGGGTCTATCATGGGGACAACTGGCCGGCCTCGCGACGCTCCGGGAGCGGCCGCCGACAAGACCGATTGGAAAGTTGAGGTTGAAATGGATACGAAAAAATGGTACAAACGACTGCTGTTTTCCCACTTCGCCATCCTGTTCATCGCCGGCGCGGTCATCAGCGGAGGCGTCTACGCCGTGACGTACGCCAACGCGGCCGCCGATATGAAGAAGTCGAACCGCGCGTACGCGGAGCGCGTCCAAGACGGCATGACGTCTTCCCTCAAGGACATCGAGCTGATGCTCGCCAATCAACTCGTCAACAACGAAGCGATCGACGGCTTCTTCAACGACCCCTCCGGCAGCTCCAAGCTGGCCGCTTACCAAGCGTCCGGACAGATTGCCAAGATCCGCAACAACCCGCTGATCCACTCGGTGTACTTCTACCGGCAGCGCGACCGGACGGTCCTGACCGGCGGCTACCGGCAGGCGCTGGACGATTTTCCGGACAAGCCGTTCCTGCTCGAATTGGAGGGGAAGCCGCGCGCCGATCATTGGTCGGCGGTGCGTACCTACAGCGAATTCCCGCTGATCGACCCGCCGGAGCGGATCATCTCGATCGTGAAGAACGCGCCCCATAATCAGGGGCTCGTCGTGCTGAACGTGAAGGCGGACGCGCTGCTCGCCGCGGCCGCGAAGCAGAGAAGCGGCACGCCCAACTATATGGATATCGCGGACGGCGACGGACAGCCGCTCTATTCGACCGGACCCCCCGCCTCCATCAGGAGCGGGACGCTGACCCGCCTGCGCTCCGACTATATCGGCTGGCGCTTCGCGAGCGGCACGGCCGGCGTGAATCTGGCCGCCCAGGCCGCCCGCCGCGCCCTGCTGCCGCTGGCGGTCATCCTTTCGGGACTCGCGGCCATCGTCGCGTTCATCCTCTACATGACCCGCCGGAACTACCGGCCCATCGAACGGATGGTGCGCCGGGTCTCGACGTACGGCGGCGAGCGCGGCGAGGCGGCGGGCGACGAGTTCATGCTCATCGAGAGCGCCTTCGATACGATGCTGAGCCGCATGGCTCTCATCGACCGGCAGCAGGCCGAGAAGAACGCGATCGCCGCGCGCGGCCGGCTGTTCGCGGAGCTGCAGGACGGCGGGCAGGGGCCGTCCGCGGAGGAATGGGCCGAGTACGCCCGGCTGCTCGGGCTGCCGGAAGATCCCCGCGGGATCGCGGTCGCGATCGCGGAGATCGACAAGTACGTGCCGCGGATGCGGCAGAACCGCCAGGCGCTGCTGGACGACAAGCGGCGGTTGGAAGCGGAGGCGCTCCGGGCCGCGCATGAAGCGGCCTGCGTCCTCGGCTTGGAGTGGATCTCCGGCGACCGGCTGGCGATCCTGATCCGGGAAGCGCCGTCGCCGTCTCCGCCCGGCGAGCTCCCGCCGGTACGCGGCATGCTGGACGAGCTGCGGATGCGGGCCGGGCGCGAGCTGGCGTTTACGGTCACCATCGGCCTCGGCTCCGCGGCGGCGGACGTGGCCGGCGTCAAGGCCTCCTTCTCCGAGGCGCTCTCGGCGCTGCAGTACAAGATGACCGCGGGGAACGACCGGCTGCTTCTCTACCGGGAGATCCGGGACAAGGAGCACCGCGTCGACTCGAACTGTTTCCGCTGGCTGGAGGACATGGTCCATCATTTCCGGATCCCGTCGCCGGCGTGGGAGGCCGATTTTGCCCGGATCTTCGATCATCTGGAGAAGCGGGTGCTGCGGAACGAGGAGCTGCAGCTGCTGCTGAACTATCTGACTCACCGGTTCGCGCGGGAGATGGAAGAGATCTCGCCGGAAATCAACGAATATTGGCATGGCGTCACCATGCCGAGCTTGGCCGAGGCGCTCCGGGAGTCGTGGACGATGCGGGAAATCCGCGAACGGTACGGCGCGCTGCTGCGGGAGCTGTACGGTCGGTACGCCGCGATTCTGGAAGCCGGCAGTCCGTTTCACTTGATTTTCGACGTCAAAACGTATATCGAAGCGAACTTCGCGAACCCCGACCTGTCCTTGAATCACATCAGCGACCGGTTCGGCATCAGCGGGAAATACGTCAGCCAGCTGTTCAAGGACCGGTTCGACGTCAAATTCGTCGACTTCCTGATCGGGCTGCGCGTCCGGCAGGCGCAGGCGCTGCTGCTGGAGACGGAAACGTCCATTCACGAAATCGCCCGCCAAGTCGGCTACGAGCATGCCATCTCCTTCGGCCGCATCTTCAAGAAGACGGTCGGCGTCTCGCCCGGGGACTACCGCCGGCAGATGCTGCGCGGGAGAATCGGACACGAGTGCTGAATCCCCGCACGCCCGAAAAACCGCCGGAACCGGCGGTTTTTCGACCTTTCGTATAGCGGCCGAATAAGGTTGGTTCCGCCGGAAACGCGGCCGCGGCGACGAATCCGACGTTTGGTATGGCGCGCGGAAACGTGTAAATTGCCGCCTCCCGCTCCCCGCCGCTACACTCGGGGTGCAGTCCAAAATACGATAGCGAGGTGTTTGGAGGTTATGAGAAGGAAAGCACGCGGTTCCATGCTGGCGCTCGTGGCGGCGGCCGTGCTGGCGGCGGGATGTTCGCAGGCGAAGAACGAGGCCGGCGGCAACGCCGCGGCCGCGCCGGCCGGCGGCGCGACGGAGACGAAGCAGGTCACGCTGAAGGTCGGCATTTTCGACCGGGGGAATTCGCCCGCGGGGGTCACGGTCACGGACAACTATTGGACGCAATACGTGCAGAAGAACTTCGGCGACCCGAACAACATTAAAGTAGAGTTCGTGCCGATTCCGCGCACCGACGCCACCGACAAGGTCAACGTCATGATGTCGAGCGGCGATGCCCCGGACATCGTGTTCGCCAACACGAACGTGCTGACCTCGTACGGCTATGCCAAGGACGGCGGGCTGCTCCCGCTCGACGACCTGCTCGACCAATACGGCCCGAACCTGAAGACGTACCTGGCTTCCACGCTCGACCGCGGCAAGGTGGACGGCGTGCAGTATTCGCTCCCGGGGCTGCGCGTCAACACGGGCAAGTACGAGAACCTCATTCGCAAGGACTGGCTGGACAAGCTGAACCTGCCGATGCCGCAGACGACCGACGAGGTGTACGCGACGCTGAAGGCGTTCAAAGAGAAGGATCCCGGCCAGACGGGCGGCAAGGTCATTCCGCTCGGCTTCTCGCTGACGCCCGCCTCCATCGAGCCGATCGTCTGGTCGTTCATCCAGGACGGCTTGAGCGACGAACAGCGCTACACGCTGTCGGAAAGCCTGGGCTACCCGGTGCTGCTGCCCGGCCACAAGGACGCGGTCCGGTTCCTGAACAAGCTGTACGCCGAAGGGCTGATGAGCCCGGACTTCTCCCTCGACAAGGACGAGAAGCAGCTGTTCCAGGACGCCATGACGGGCAAAGTCGGCATGTACAGCGACAACCTCGGCAACAGCTACAACGACACGCCGGGCATCGCCAAGGTGCTGGCGCAGAACGTGCCGGGCGCCGACCTCGCGCCGGTCGATCCGTATACGAACGACGCCGGCAAGCATATCAAGCCGGAGTACGATCCGACGGGCTTCTTCCTCATGGTGCCGGCCGCGAGCAAGCGCGGCGCGGAAGCGATCAAGTATCTCGACTGGATGGCGCAGAAGGACGTGCTGTTCACGGTCTTGAACGGCGTCGAAGGCGAGGATTACACGCTCGTGAACGGACTCCCGCAGCGCAGCGGCTCCGACGAGACGAGCAAGCGGATGTACAACGCGAACGACATCGCCATGATTACGCAAGGCGAGGATTTCGGCAGCGACGAGAAGAACTGGGAAGCGGCCGCGGCCTCGGTGCCCGAACCGTTCCGGCAGCACGTGATCGACGCCTACCGCATGTCGCTGACGGACACGGTCAACTACGCGAACTTTACGACGCCGATCGAAGCCGAGACGAAGTACATGCCGACGCTGCAGGACAAATACGACGAGCTGATCGTCAAGAGCATCATGGCGAAGCCGGCCGATTTCGACAAAACGTATGACGACCTGCTGAAGGATTACATGGCGAGCGGCGGCGACGAGATCGTGAAGGAGCGCACGGAGGCATTCAAGAGCTTGAACAAATAGAGGTGAACGGCGTGTCCAATAAACGGCTTTATTTCGCTCGGAATTGGCAGCTGTACGCGCTGCTGGTTCTGCCGCTCGCCTACTTCCTGATCTTCAAGTACGGTCCGATGTACGGCATTCTCATCGCGTTCCAGGACTACAACCTGTTCAAGGGCATTACGGGCAGTCCCTGGGTCGGACTGGACGTCTTCCGGGAAATCTTCGGCATGAGCGGCTTCTACGAGGCGCTGCGGAACACCTTCCTGCTGAACCTGCTGGACCTGCTGGTCTCCTTCCCGGCGCCGATCGTGCTGGCGCTGCTGCTGAACGAGCTGGCCGGCCGGCGGTTCAAGAAATTCGCGCAGACGGCGCTGTACCTGCCGCACTTCCTGTCCTGGGTCATCATCGGCGGGATGATGTACCAGGTGTTCGCGACCAACTCGGGCATCGTCAACGAGCTGCTCGGACGGCTGGGCGCCGCGCCGATACCGTTTCTGACCGATAAGTACGACTGGCTCGTCACGTATCTGGCCGTCGGCGTCTGGCAGAGCGCGGGCTGGGGCACGATCGTCTACCTGGCCGCCATCGCCGGCGTCAACGCCGAGCTGTACGAAGCCGCCGCCGTCGACGGGGCTGGGCGCCTGCGCCGGATCTGGTCCGTGACGCTGCCCGGCATCCGGCCGACGATCGTCGTCCTGCTCGTGCTGAAGATCGGGGAGCTCGTCCAGATCGGCTTCGACCGGCCCTTCGTCCTCGGCAACGTGAGCGTGCGCGATTTCTCGGAGGTCATCAGCACCTTCGTGTACAAGACGGGCATTCAGACGGCGCAGTTCTCGACGGCCACGGCGGTCGGCCTCTTCCAAGCGGCCGTCGGCATCGTGCTGCTGCTGGGTTCGAATTATCTCGCCAAAAAAATAACCGAGAACGGAGTTTTCTGACGATGGCCGAGAACGCGCGACGGATGGCGGGCCGAAGCGGCGGGGGCCGGCTGTTCGAGACAGTCAACGCCGTGCTGATCGCCGCGCTCGTCATCCTGTGCCTAGCTCCTTTGCTGCATATCGCCTCCATGTCGCTCAGCTCGAACCGCGCCATATTGTCCGGCGACGTGACGATTCTGCCGCTCGGCTGGAACGTCGACGCCTACCGGATCGTCTTCCGGGACGACACGATGCTCCGGGCGCTGCTGGTGTCGGTCGTGCTGACCGTCAGCTACACGTGCCTGGCGATGCTGCTGACGATCGCGGCCGCCTACCCGCTGTCGAAGCGGCTGCGCGGCAAGAAGATCGTCATGTTCCTGATCCTGTTCACGATGTTTTTCAGCGGGGGGACGATCCCCGATTATTTGCTCATCCGGAGCCTGCATCTGACGAATCACATCGGCTCGCTGATTCTGCCGGCGATCATCAATCCGTTCTTCCTGATCATTCTGATCACGTTCCTCCGTTCGCTGCCGGAAGGCCTGACGGAGGCGGCGGAGATGGACGGCAGCAGCCACTTCCGCACGCTGACGCGGATCGTGCTTCCGCTCTCGCTGCCGGCGCTGGCGACGCTCAGCTTGTTCTATGCCGTCGGCCGGTGGAACGGCTTCATGGACGCGCTGATGTACATCACGAACCCGAAGCTGTACCCCATTCAGCTCAAGCTGTACCAGGTCGTCATGAACAGCATGACCAACGATCCGCTGTCGACGCAGGGCGACCAGCTCGTCGCGATCATGCCGGAGAGCATCAAGGCGGCGAGCATCATGTTCGCCACGGTGCCGATCTTGATCGTGTACCCGTGGCTGCAAAAATATTTCATCTCCGGCGCGATGCTGGGCTCGGTAAAGGAGTAGAGGCACGGATGAACACCGATGGATTTTCGTTCTCCACCTGCTGGAACATCAAGCAGCATCCGGACGACGGGCGCGGCATGATCGAAGGGATCCGGGCGCTCGGGTTCGGCAGCGTCGAGCTCAATTACAACGTGACGCGCGCGCAGCTGGCGACGATCGAGCCGATGATCGAGGCGGGCGAGATCCGCGTCTCCAGCGTGCATCACGCGTTTCCGTTCGCGAACGACAAGGATTTCGACACGGATTCGCTCATGCTCGGCTACGCGGACGAAGCGAAGCGCAAGCATGCGGTGGAGCTGCTCAAGCAGTCGATCGAATACGCCGACCGCTACGGCGCGGGGGCGGTGGTCGTCCATCCCGGCGAGGTGCCGTTCGAGACGAACGTCGATGCGGAATTAAAGCGGATCTACCGCGAGCAAGGTAGGGATTCGGACGCCTATGCCGCGCTGTGGGCGGAGATGGCGGAGCGGCGGGCCCGGCTCGCGCCCGAATACCTGGCGCGCATCCGGCGGAGCCTGGAGGAGGCGTGCGAATTCATCGCCCGAAGCGGCTACCGCGTCGCCGTGGGCATCGAGACGCGGGCGCGCTGTTATCAGATCCCGACCCTGCGGGAAGCAGGCGAACTCATCCGCGGCCTCGAAGGCGGGCCGGTCGGCCTCTGGTACGATATCGGCCACGCCATGATGATGGAACGGATGGGGCTGTACGACAACGCGCAGGATCTGCCGGACGTCGGTCCGCTTATCGTCGGCGTGCATATCCACGAGACGATCGGGCTGTCGGACCACTGGTGCCCGTACGTGCACAGCGGGGACGACGTTTATTTCGACCGGTTCCTGCCGGTCATCGATCGCGCGCCGATCAAGGTGTACGAGCTGAAGGCCGCCTGCGAGCCGGACGACATCGCGCGAAGCCACGCGCTCATCGCGAACAAACTAACCGCATTGAAAGGATGAAGCAAACCATGACGAATTGGAACGCCGACTGGATCGCAACCTATGCCCCTTATCTGTATTTCGACCGCAACGAGCCGTTCTTCCCCGTCCGCGTGGGCATTACCATGCTGGAGGCGTCCGGACCTTCCCCGTCGACGCGCCGCACGTTCGAATTCAAAGACCCGAACCTGCAATGCATCATCGAATACGCGATCTATTGGGATTACGACATCCAGCATCTGTACGAGCTGGAGCACGTGTGGGTGTACGTCGGCCGGGACGGCGAGGTGCTGGACTGCGACGCCAGCTTCCACGGCACGCACTTCAAAGGGCTGCTGCGCGACCGCAGCAACCTCGTCGACGGCACGCACGTCAAGCTGTATTCCCAACCCGGCAAGCACGCGTTCATGCCGCAGGCCGACATGTTCTACCTGCTGCCCGATCTGATGGTCGCCACGGACGAGACCGCCGGCCGGCGGGGGCTGCTCGTCACCGGTCCGTTCGACGGCGTCTATTCGACCGACGACGAGACGAACCGGCTCGTGGAGCGGTACTTGAAGACGTTCCGCTTCAAGCCTTCGATGGAATTCGAGGAATATCGCATCGATCCGTCGTTGTATACGACATGGCCGGAGCTGCGCAAGGAGGTTCCGCTGCGCATTCAGAACTGTCTGGCGGACATCAAAGAAGCCCTGCGAAAGGAGGATTCGGCCCATGCGTGACCGCTTGAAAGTCGGCATCGTCGGCTGCGGCTCGATCGCGAACGGCAAGCATCTGCCCTCGCTGAGCAAGCTGCCCCACGTCGAGCTGAGCGCGTTCAGCGACATCGCGGCCGAGCGGGCGGAGCAGGCCGCGGAGAAGTTCGGCGCGCCCGGCGCCCGCGTCTACGCGGATTACCGCGAGCTGCTGCTGGACGGCTCGATCGACGTCGTCCACGTCTGCACGCCGAACGACGCCCACGCCGAGGTATCCATCGCGGCGCTGGAAGCCGGCAAGCACGTGATGTGCGAGAAGCCGATGGCGAAGACGGCGGCCGACGCCCGCCGCATGGCGGAGGCGGCCCGGCGCACGGGCAAGAAGCTGACGATCGGCTACAATAACCGGTTCCGGCCGGACAGCCAATACATGAAGCAGGCTTGCGCGAACGGCGACTTGGGCGAGATTTATTTCGCCAAGGCGCACGCGCTGCGCCGGCGGGGCGTGCCGACCTGGGGCGTGTTCCTGGATCGGGAGAAGCAGGGCGGCGGCCCGCTGATCGACATCGGCACGCACGCGCTCGACCTGACGCTGTGGCTGATGGACAACTACGAGCCGCGCGCCGTGCTCGGCACGTCGTACCGCAAGCTGGCGCCGCGCAAGGGCGCGGCCAACGCCGGCGGCTCCTGGGACCCGGAGACGTTCACCGTCGAGGACGCGGCGTTCGGCATGGTCGTCATGAAGAACGGCGCGACGGTCATGCTGGAGTCGAGCTGGGCGATCAACATGGTCGACACGCTGGAAGCCCGCTACACGCTGTGCGGCACCGAAGGCGGCGCGGACGTGAAGGACCGGCTGCGCCTGAACGGCGAGAAGTACGGACGGCTGTACGAGAACGAAGTGAAATTCGACGTCAAGGGGGCCGACTTCTTCACGGGACGCAAGGAAAGCATGCACGACCGGGAGATCCGGCTGTGGATCGAAGCCGTCCTGAACGACACGCAGCCGGTCGTCACGCCGGAGCAGGCATGCGTCGTGTCGGAGATCATCGAAGCCGTCTACGAATCGAACCGTACCGGACGCGCGGTCTATTTCGACTGAGCCAACCGGAGGATGGAAAGGAGCGAGTCCGATGATGAGGATCGCGATATTGAGCTTCTGGCATGTCCATGCCAAGGATTACGCGCTGCAGGCGGAGCGGCATCCGGACACCGAGGTCGCGGCGGTATGGGACGAGAATCCGGCGCGCGGCCGCGCGGAGGCGGAGGCGCGCGGCGTCCCGTATTACGCCGGGCTGGCCGAGCTGCTGGCGCGGCCGGACATCGACGCCGTCATCGTGACGGCGCCGACGGCCATGCACCGCGCCGTCATCGGGGCCGCGGCCCGGGCGGGGAAGCATGCGTTCACGGAGAAGGTGCTGGCGCCGACCGTCCGGGAATGCCGCGAGCTGCTGGCGGACGTCCGCGCGTCCGGCGTGCAGCTGACGGTCTCGCTGCCTCGGCTGAACATGCCGTTCGCGCTTGCGGCGCAGGAGGTCGCCTCGCAAGGCTTGCTCGGCAGGCTGACGCAGGTGCGCGCGCGGTTGGCCCACAAGGGCGCCCTGTCGGCGTCCGGACTGCCGGAGCACTTCTACCGCCTGGCCGAAAGCGCGGGCGGGGCGATGATCGATCTCGGCTGCCATCCGATGGTGCTGACGCGCCTGCTGCTCGGCATGCCGGAGAGCGTCTCCGCCAGCTACGGCTACGTGACCGGCCGGGAAGCGGAGGACAACGCGGCGGTCGTGCTGCGCTATGCGAACGGGGCGATCGGCATCGTCGAAGCCGGCTTCGTCAATCCGTTGTCGCCGTTCACGCTGGAAGCGCACGGCACCGAGGGGAGCCTGAGCTATTCGCTTCACTCCCGCAAGCTGATCGTCGCCAGCTTGGCGAACGGCGACAATCCGGTCGCCGAATGGCCGCTGCCGGAGGCGCTGCCGTCCGATTTCGAGCAGTGGGTGGCGCGGATCGGCGGAAGCGGCCTCGAGGCGGGCGCGCGCAATCTCGAGACGGCGTTCGACCTGACCCGGCTGATGGAAGCGTCCAACCGCTCCGCCCGCTCGGGCCGGGCGGTCAGGCTGGACGAGCTGGAGCAAGAGGCGGGGGAATAACGAGGCGTACGAAGCGCCGAGTCACGGAACGAGCGGACGATCATGTCGCGAGGGAGGCAGCCGGGAAAACCGGCTGCCTCTTTGCCGTGCCGCGATGCTTGCCGGCGAACGGCTAGACGGCGCGGCTGCAGCCGGCGGCGAACGGCTGCCGTTCATGAGACGAACCCGGCCCGGAGATGGTACGATGGGAGTACGCCGGCAGCGGCGGACGAGTCCGGTCCGCTCGCGCGGAATAAGAAGTAAGATCGCCCATGATCCCCATAGAACCGCACATGTTCAGTCCCGCCCGCCGCCTCTAGAATGGGGAGGTACGGAAGAAACGGCCGATCCGGCCCCGCGGGCCGGCGGCCCGTTCCTTCCGAGGAAGAGCATGAAAGAGGGGACACTATGCGGATCACCGCGCGACTTCGCAAGCATTTATGGGCGTATCTGTTCATCGTGCCCGCCGCCGTCGTCTTCGCGATGTTCCTGTGGATGCCGATCGTCAAAGGCTTCGTCTACAGCTTCTATCACGTTGACTTCGTCAAGGGCAATTCGTTCGCCGGGTTCGACAACTACAAGACGGTGTTCCGCGATCCGGACGTCCGGACGGCCGTCAAGAACACGCTGTACTACATGTTCCTCTGCCTCGTCATCGGCTTCTGGGTGCCGATCGTCTTCGCGATCTCCATCTCCGAGCTGAAGCGGTTCCAGGGCTTCGTCCGCGTGGCCGCCTACCTGCCGAACGTCATTCCGGTCGTCGTCCTGTACGGGCTGTGGCGTTGGCGGCTTCTACCATAAGCTCGCCTGGGAAGCGAACGCGATTCCGAAGGACTTCGCGCTCGGCTGGGGCGACGCGGTCGGCGCGTGGGCGCAGGGCCGTACCGCGATGGTCATCGCCGGTCCGGACGGCCCGGTCGATCAAGGCTTGAACCAAGGCGGCATGAAGCCGGAGAACATCCTCGTCTATCCGATGCCGAAGATGGACGCGAGCGGCAAGCATACGGGCGTGCTCGGCGGCGACTTCCTCGTCATCAACCCGAACGCGGCGAAGGAGGAGCAGGAGACGGCGTTCAAGTACGCGACGTTCGACTACTTCTCCGACAAGGGCCTGGAGTCCGTCGAGGCGAGCATCCAGCAGCGCAAGACGGACAACAAATATTTCGTGCCGCCGGTCATCCAATACTTCACGGACGATTCCGAATACGGCCGGAAGGTCAAGGCGGTGTACGCGAAGTACGACAACGTGTACCCATACAGCCCGGACATCATGAGCCTGCTCGACGGCAAGCCGGAGGCGCAGTTCAACACGCAGGACTACTACGCGGAGATGACGCTGAACGTGCAGTCGGTGTTCTCGAACAAGAACGTCGACGTCAAGGCGGCGCTCGACGCGTCCGCGAAGAAGATGCAGGAGAAGTTCTATAACGCGATCAAGGTCGAGTAGCTCGAAGCGCGGGCGCGCGACAACGGAGGCGAAACGGCGTTTCCCGCCGGGTGCGGGGGACGCCGTTTATTGTGGTGCCGTCGTGCGGGAATAGGCCTAAACGTCGGCATTCGGAAAACGAAATATTTGCTGCGGCTTCGACGTCATTGCCTTATAATGGGAAAGTTCGCTATTATACCCGTATAGTGGGAGGTCATGCGATTGAAGGCGATACGAAAGGGCCATGCTGCTGATTCCCGCGCTGCTGCTCGCGGCGCAGCCCGTGACGGCCGCGTCCAAG
Source organism: Paenibacillus sp. UNC496MF (assembly GCF_900113915.1). Lineage (NCBI taxonomy): Bacteria > Bacillati > Bacillota > Bacilli > Caryophanales > Paenibacillaceae > Paenibacillus > Paenibacillus sp. UNC496MF. The sequence continues at coordinate 83,104 of NZ_FORE01000013.1, read as the reverse complement.
ACGGCCAAGATCAAGGTGACGTTCGTCCGCGCGACGCTGGCGCAGAACGATCACGTCGGCAACGAGTGGCGGACCGGCGGCTACGTCAACGGCAAAGAGGTGCCGGAAGGCGGCTCGGTTACGTTGAACGTGAAATCGACGGATGCGATCAAGCTGCTCGCCGAGGCGCAGGAACAGGACAAATATCCGGACGACGGCCAGGCGAGCGCCGCGGTGAAGGTCTCGTCGGTGACGAAGAGCCTCGACAAGGCGCTGTCGGTCACCGTCACGGAGAACCGCGGCCGCTACTCCGGCAACACGGCGAAGTGGACGTTCGCGTTCAAGATTCAGCGCGTATCCTAGCATGCGGCTGCGGGCGCTCAGCATCGAAACGCCGCTGCTGCACGCCGTCCGCGAGGAAGCGGGACTGCCGCCGATCCGATGCAGGCGTATAAGCAGAGCGGCTGCGGCGAGCGGACCGCAAGCGCGCGATCCGCGGCCGCGGGCGCGCGCCGGGGCGGGGCGGGCCGGCAAAAAACGCATCCCGCATCTAAAACGCATCTCCGGCGGAGATGCGTTTCTTTTTTCGCCCGTTATCAGGTATAATACAGGGAGATGGATGACGGGTGGCAAAGGAGAATCGCGGTGAACGAGGCACAGTTAGTGATGTTGTCGAGACAAGGGGACGAGACGGCCTTCAATAAGCTGGTCGAGCTCTACAAGGATAAGCTGTTTCACATGGCGCATCGCATCCTGCGGAGCAAGACGGAGTGCGAGGACGTCGTGCAGGAAACCTTCCTGAAGGTGTACCTGAACCTGAACCGCTTCGACGAGAACAAACGGTTTTCGACGTGGATTTTTCACATAGGCAAGAACGTATGCCTGGATTTGCTGCGCCGCCGCAAAACACCGCCGCTCCCGCTGGACCAGCCCGTAACGGCCCATTCCGACCAGCATTTATCCCTGCACGACGTCATTCCGCACGCGTCCCTGACGCCGGAAGGCGAAGTGATCGAACGCGAGCTCGCCTCCACGATGGCGGGGATGATCGAGAAGCTTCCCGAGAAGTACAAGACCGTCGTGTACCAGCGCTACGTGCTGGAGATGTCCATGGAGGACATCGGCCGGGCGAACAACATTCCCGTCAACACGGTCAAGTCGCGCATCCACCGCGGCAAGGAGTTCATGAAGAAACGGTGGGGCAAAATGCTCGTCATTTACTCGCTGCTGCTGTTTAACTTCTTTTGATTCGAGGCTCCGGACTTTTATGTTCAAGAAGCGTGCAAATCGGTTACCGATTTGACACGCTTTTTTTGCGTCTGCGGACAGCGGGGCGCGAGGCGCGAAAAGGGGAGTCGGATGCTGCGAGCGAGCGCATGACGAGGGAACGCGTTGGCCATCGCGCAAGGGCGGGCAGGTTGGGTCGAGCAGCATGGGGCGCACCGAGCGAACGAAGTTTCGCCCGATGTCCGAGCGGACGGGAGATCCGCTATTCCTCGAATACGTGCCGATCTGGAATTCGGCGGACACAGATGCAGCTATCGTGCCCGCAAGTCACTGAGATGCAGGCCGCGAGATCAAATAGCGGAACGTATGGCCGCTCGCATGGTGAAGTAGGCGGATTGGCCGTAATAGCGGCACGTGCGTCCGGATGGTTGAAGGGTCTGCGTATCGGGAATCGGCCGGAGCGCTCATGTCCGCGCCCGGCTCAATCATGCAGCCGCGCGTCCTCGCGGAACCGGCCCGGCGGCACGTTCATCAGGTCGCTGAACGTCCGCGTGAAATAATGCACGGAGCCGAAGCCCGTCGCTTCCGCGATCTCCTTGATCGAGCGGTCGGTGTACCGCAGCAGCTCGGCGGCCCGGCGGATCCGCTGTTTGCGCACGTACAGCGTGTACGATTCGTGCACGCCGGAGGCGAACAGCCGCGACAGATGCCGGGGCGAGATGCTGACCTGCGCCGCGACCTTCTCGAGCGAAAGGTCCTCGTCGCTCAGGTTGTCGGTGATGAACAGCTTCGCCTGCTTCAGCAGGGCGGAGGCGCTGCGGCGCGGCGCGGTCCGTTCCGGCTGGGCCGGCTTCGCGAAGACGGAGGGCAGCGACTGCAGCAGGGACGCGGCGAGCGGCGTCAGCACCGATTCCGGCAGCGACGCGCGCTCGCCGGAACGGCGGAGCAGGGCGCGCCACAGCTGGGCGGCGGCCAGCTCGTCGCCGTCCTGGACGACGACCGTCTCCGCCGCGGCCAGCGCCTGGAACGCCGCCCGCGCCGACTCGGAGCTTTCGCTCTCTTCGAGCTCGAAGGCGACGAACAGGATCGCGAGCTCCGGTTCGCATTCAATGTAGTGCGTGACGCCCGGCCGGGAGCAAAACAGCGCCCCCTTGGACAGCGGATACAGCGTGCCGTCGTCGAGGTAGGTGCCTCGCCCGCCGAGCACGTAGCAGATCTCGAAGAACGAATGTTTGTGCAGGAAGTTGGACATGAGATGCTCGCTCACGCCCCAGTAGTGGACGGTGAACACGGCGTCGTCCGTGCGGGGCCGCAGCGCGAACTGGTTGAGCCAGATATCGGTTTCGTTCCACAAGTACATCGCAAGCGCGCTTCCTTTCGCCCAAAATATTGTCCTCAAAAGACAAAAACATGGCTTCTCCCGCTAAAGATCGAAAAGCCTTGAATTCGCTACAATAAAGCCATAGGAAAGCGATTTCGATCTCAGGAGGCTACGAGGATGATTAAACCACAAGACGTCGATTTTTACAATGAAGAGGGCTACCTGCTCGTCAAGGGCGTGTTCAATCAACAGGAAGTCGAAGAGATGCGGCGCGCCGTCGGCAGCATCATCGATCGCGCCGCGAAAGCGAACCGCGACCACAACGCGCAGTGGCAGGGCGATTTTCTCCCGCCGGAAGAGCTGAAGAAGCTCGTGCTGAAAGGCTTCCACGACGTGCACTACCATGACGCTTCGTTCCTGCGCGCGCTCGTTCATCCGAACATGACGGCCGTGCTGTCGCAGCTGATCGGTCCGAACGTGCAGCTGCACCACTCCAAGATGCTCGTGAAGCCGCCGGAAAACGGCGCCGCGTTCCCGATGCACCAGGACTACCCGTACTTCCCGCACGAGAAGCACACGATGCTGGCGGCGAGCGTGCACCTGGACGACGCGAACATCGAGAACGGCTGCCTGCACGTCATTCCGGGCTCGCACAAACAAGGACCGCTGTCGCATGTCGGCCGCCATTACTTGAACGCGAAGGAATACCCGGTATCCGAAGGCTTGCCGTGCATCGCGGAAGCGGGCGACGTGCTGTTCTTCAACTACCTGACGATTCACGGCTCCCCGCAGAACCGCAGCGAGCGGAACCGCCGCAACGTGCTGTTCCAATATCGCAGCGCGACGGATTTCCCGATGACCAAGGAACACTTCGACTGGGGCATGGGCTTGATGGTATGCGGCGAGAACCCGCATTTCGACAAGGCGCATCCCGAATATACCATCGTGTAATACTCAGCTTCCGCAGCGCGCAAGAACCGGCAGGGACGACCGTTCCCCGCCGGTTTTTTTGCGTGCCGCCCTGCCGCCGGCCGTCGTGCGCGAACGCGCTCTTCACACGGATTTCATGTAGCTTTGCTAATGTGAATGGCGATAGACGATACATGAAAGAGGTGGAACCCCACGTTATGGAACGCTCAAGCCTTAAATTAATGGCGGCCGCGATGCTGATCTCGGTCATGCTGTCGGGATGCGGCGCCAAGGACGATTCGCAATCCGGGGGTGCCGGGCAGGCGGCGAACGGGGCGAACGCGGGACAAGCCGCGGCGCAAGGCGCGGACGGCGGCGCGAACGGACTGCAGCAGCCGGACCGGACGGCCGATTATTTCGCGAAGGTGGTCCGCGTGTCCGGCGACGCGATCGTCGTGCAGAAGTCGACGACGTCGCCGGCGGACATGCCGTCGTTCGGCGGCGGCCGGGGCGGCCAGCGTCCGCAAGGGGGCGACGGCGCCCAGGGTCAAGGCGGCCAAGGCGGCGGCCAGCGCGGCCATTGGCAGGGCGGCGGCAAGACGAACGGCGACGGCGCGCAGGGCCAGACGCCGGACGGTCAAGCCGGGAACGGCCAAGACGCGGCGGCCGGCGGCCAGAACGGCGGCGGACAAAGCCAGGGCCAAGGCCGCGCGGGCGGCGGACGGTTCGGCGGAGGCGGCTTCATGAACGCGATGAAATTCGAGGACGCGCAGACCACCGTACCCGTGAACGCCGACACCCGGATCGTGAAGTTCGGCCGCGGGCAGAACGGGATGACGACCGACGCCCTGAAGGCGACCGATCTGCAGGCGGGCGACGTGCTGATGGTCTGGCTGGCCGCCGACAACAAGACGGCTGGGTACATCCGGCTTCAATTCAATCCGGCCGACATGGGCAGCGCGGGAAAGGCAGGTAACGGACAATGAGAAAATGGTGGCTGCTTGGCATCGGCGCGCTGATCGTCGCCGCGGGCGTCTTCTATTATATGAAGCGCGACACGAAGGCGGCGGCTCCGGCACCGACCGTTCAGACGACGCGCGTCACGAAGGGGACGATCGAAGTGAGCGTCAGCGGCACGGGAAGCTTGGCGCCGATCGACAAAGCGACGGTCAAAGCGACCGGGCAGGGCACCGTCGAGAAGGTCAACGTGGCGGAAGGCTCGGTCGTGAAGAAGGGCGACGTTCTCCTGACGGTCGAAGGCGAGGACAACGGCGACAAGATCAAGTCGGAGCAGTTGAACCTCGAGAGCCAGCTGCTTGACTTGTCGGACACGCAGAACAAGCTGAAGACGGCGACGGACGACGCGAGCATCGACAGCATCAAGCTGAATCTGAAAAAGATGCAGCTGCAAATCGACCAGACGCGCGAGAACATCGCGGATCTGCAGGACGCGGAGACGGGCAGCGCGATTACGGCGCCGATCGACGGCACGGTAACGGCGCTGAACGTGACGGCGGGCGACTCGCTCAATCCGTCCGCCGAGCTGATCGACATTTCCAATTACGCGAAGCTGCAGATGGTCGTCGGCATCGACGAGCTGGACATCGCGAAGGTGAAGAAGGACCAGTCCGCGACGATTTCCGTCGAAGCGCTCTCCGACAAGACGTACACGGGCAAAGTCGTCAAGATCGCAGACGAAGGCACGTCGAGCAACGGCGTCGCGTCGTTCGACGTGACGGTCGCGCTGGATAAGGCGGACGGCCTGAAGAGCGGCATGTCGGCCGAAGCGAGCATCGAAGTCGAGAAGAAGGAAAACGCGCTGATGCTGCCGATCGACGCGGTGCAGTCGCTGGGCGGCCGGTACATGGTGTTCGTGCCGTCCGAAACGGCAGGCACGGGCGCGGCGGGCGGCCAAGGCGCGTCAGGCGGCCAAGGGGCCGCAGGCGGTCAAGGCGCGGCAGGCGGCCAAGGCGCGGCGGGCGGCCAGGGCGCGGCAGGCGGCCAAGGCGCGGCGGGCGGCCAGGGCGGCGGCTACGGCGGCCGGGGCCAGGCCGGTTACGCCGGCGCGCAAGGCGGGGGCCGGGGCCGGGCTCAAGGCGGCTATGGGGGTTTCGGCGCCGGCGGCTACGGCCGCACGGGCACGGGCAATAACCGCAGCGGGGCCAGCGGCGCGAGCAGCCGCTTCGGCACCGGCACGCCGAAGGTCATCACCGTCGGCATTCATAACGAGGATTACATCGAAGTGCTCACCGGTCTCGCGGAAGGCGACCGCGTCATTCTGCCGACGGTCGTGACGTCCTCCTCTTCCAACCAGCAGCAGGCTGGCTTCGGGGGCGGCCTCGGCGGCTTCGGAGGCGCGGCCATCGGAGGCGGCGGCTTCGGAGGCGGAGGCGGCTTCGGGGGCGGCGGTTTCGCCGGAGGCGGAGGCGGCGGGCGGACCGCTACGCGGACGACGGGCGGCGGCGGCGGCGCGGGCGGAGGGACGCGCTAATGGAAGCGGCACGCGAACCGCTCATCCGGATCGAGACGCTGTCGAAGCTGTACAAGATGGGCGGCGAGACCGTTCACGCGCTGAACGAGATTTCGATGCGCGTCGAGCACGGCGATTTCCTGGCCATCATCGGTCCTTCCGGGTCCGGAAAGTCGACGCTGATGAACGTCATCGGCTGCCTCGACGCGCCGAGCTCGGGCAAGTATTGGCTGGACGGCGAAGAAGTCAGCCGGCTGCGCGAAGGCCGGCTGGCGGAGATCCGCAACCGGAAGATCGGCTTTATTTTCCAGGGCTTCAACCTGCTCAGCAAGCTGTCGGCGCTCGAGAACGTCGAGCTGCCGCTCATCTACCGCGGCGTGCCGGCCAAGCTGCGCCGGGAGCAGGCGATCGAGGCGCTAAGCAAGGTCGGCCTCGAGGGCCGCGTCAAGCATAAGCCGAGCGAGCTCTCCGGCGGCCAGCAGCAGCGCGTCGCCATCGCGCGGGCGCTGGCGGGCAATCCGCCGATCCTGCTGGCGGACGAACCGACGGGCGCGCTCGACACGCGCACCGGCGCCGAGGTCATGGGCCTCATGCAGGAATTGAACCGGCAGGGGCACACCATCGTTCTGATCACGCACGACATCGCCATTTCCAAGCAGGCCAGACGTGTCGTTCGCATCCAGGACGGCCAAATCAGCGAAGAAGGCGGTGACAGTCGTGAATATCGGGCAAGCCTTCAAAATGGCGGGTAAAAGCATTCTGGCGAACAAAATGCGTTCCCTGCTCACCATGCTCGGCATCATCATCGGCGTGGCCGCGGTCATCGCGCTCGTCGGCGTCGGGCAGGGCACGACGAAGCAGGTCACCGACCAGGTGCAGAGCCTCGGCACGAACCTGCTGACCGTCAGCATCACGGGGCGCGGCTCCAAGACGACGCTCGATTACAAAGAAGCGGAGGACATCACGAACACGTCCGACATCGAGTTCGCCGCGCCGTACAACCAGCAGAACGCGACCGTGAAGAACGGCAGCAACAGCACGAGCGTCAGCGTCGTCGGGACGACGGCCGACTACATGGACGTGAAGGATTACAGCCTGGCCCAGGGCCGGTTCGTCGCGCAGATCGACCTCGATTATTACCAGAAAATCGCGGTGCTCGGCTCCACGACGGCGACCGACCTGTTCGGCACGACGAACGTCGTCGGCCAGTCGTTCCTGATCAACGGCGTGCGCTACAAGGTCGTCGGCGTGCTGGCGACGAAGGGCAGCTCGCTCACCGGCTCCAACGACGAGATCGTCATCATCCCGATCACGACCTCCGAGCGGCTGTTCAAGTCCAAAGGGGTCAAGTCGATCAACGTGCAGGTGGCGGACCCGAAGAAGATGGACGCCGTCATGACGGAGCTCGAAACCGCGCTCGGCAAGAAGTTCCGCGGCGACACGAACAGCTACCGCGTGTTCAACCAGCAGGACCTGCTCGACTCGTTCAGCAGCATCTCGGATACGCTCTCGCTCGCGCTCGGCGGCGTGGCGGCGATCTCGCTGCTCGTCGGCGGCATCGGCATCATGAACATCATGCTCGTGTCCGTCACGGAACGGACCCGGGAGATCGGCATCCGCAAGGCGATCGGCGCGAAGAAGCGGGACATCATGATCCAGTTCCTGATCGAATCGATCGCGCTGAGCGGCCTCGGCGGCCTGCTCGGCATCGGGATCGGGCTCGGGACGGCGCAATTGCTGCAGAAGTTCGCGAGCATGACCGTCGTCGTGTCCATCCCGATCATGGGCCTCGCGTTCGGCTTCTCGGTGTTCATCGGCGTCGTGTTCGGCCTCTTCCCGGCGAACAAGGCGTCAAGCCTGCGGCCGATCGAGGCGCTTAGATTCGAATAGCGCGCGCCGCTCGCCCGGCGTCGCTCGCGCGGCATTGCCCGCGCCCATGGGCAAGTCACGCGCGCATCTAGCGGCCGAACGGGGATATTTTCCCGTCCGGCCGCTTTTTTTTCGCGTTCGCGAAGGGCGCCATTTTTAGCTATCCGGCCGCGCTAATTTTATATTTACGGGCTAACGGGCCTCCTATAGAGTAGGGGGAAGAAGGCTCATTCTCACGTAAAGAGGTGCTTCATGAAGTCGAAATTCACGTATACCCCGCCGGCCAACGGCTATCCCGAGTGGAACAATAACCCGGACATTTTCGAGCTGAACCGGATGAAGGCGCACGCGACGCTGATCCCGTTCGCCTCCGTCGAGGAGGCGCTGCGGGGCGACCGCTCCGCGTCGCGCAGCCGCTTGTCCCTGAACGGCACGTGGAAATTCGCGTTCGCCGAGAATCCGGCGTCGCGGATCGCCGATTTCCATGCCGACGCTTACGATCATTCGGACTGGGCCGACATCCAAGTGCCCGGCCATTGGCAGCTGCAGGGCTACGATTATCCGCAATACACGAACATCCGCTATCCGTGGGAAGCGTCGGAGGCGCTCGCGCAGCCGTTCGCGCCGACCAAGTACAATCCCGTCGGTTCGTACGCGCGCACGTTCGAGGTGCCGGCCGAATGGGACGGGCAGCCGGTGTTCATCAGCTTCCAGGGCGTAGAGTCCGCCTTCTACGTCTGGGTGAACGGCGACCTCGTCGGCTACAGCGAGGACACGTTCACGCCGGCCGAGTTCGACCTGACGCCGTACCTGCGTCCCGGCGCGAACAAGCTGGCCGTCGAAGTGTACCGCTGGTGCGACGCGAGCTGGCTGGAGGACCAGGATTTCTGGCGCATGAGCGGCATCTTCCGGGACGTCTATCTGTATACGGCGCCGAAAGCGCACATCTACGATTTCTTCGCGGTCACGGAGCTGGGCAGCGACTACCGCGACGCGGAGCTGAAGCTGCGCGCGACGCTGCTGAATTATTTCGCGCAGGATCTCGGCACGGTGACCTTCGAGGCGCAGCTGTACGACCGGGACCGCCAAGCCGTGCTGCCGCAGCCGGTGACGGTATACGCCGCGATGGGCAAGGACAGCGAGGAGCTGGAGATCGAAGCGTCGGCGAACGTCGCGAACCCGTTGAAATGGAGCGCCGAGCACCCGAACCTGTACACGCTCGTGCTCTCCCTGAAGGACGCGGAAGGGCGCCTGCTCGAGACGGTGAGCAGCCGGATCGGCTTCCGCAAGTTCGAGATCAAGGATAAGCTGATGCTGATCAACGGCAAGCGCATCGTGTTCAAGGGCGTCAACCGCCACGAATTCTCCAGCCGGACCGGCCGGGCGCTCGGCTACGAGGACATGCTGACGGACGTCAAGCTGATGAAGACGCACAACGTCAACGCGGTGCGGACGTCGCACTACCCGAACAGCCCGCTCTGGTACGAGCTGTGCGACGAGTACGGCCTGTACGTCATCGACGAGACGAACCTGGAGACGCACGGCAGCTGGGAATACAACTCGCCGGTGCTGAAGCCGAGCTTCGTGCCCGGCAGCGACCCGGCTTGGACGGCCAACGTGCTCGACCGCGCCAACTCCATGATGCAGCGCGACAAGAACCATCCGTCCATCCTCATCTGGTCGCTCGGCAACGAATCGTTCGGGGGCGATAATTTCGTCCGCATGCACGATTTCCTGCGCGAGGCGGATCCGTCGCGGATCGTCCATTACGAAGGCGTCACGCAGTGGCGGCCGTCCGACGCGGCGACCGACGTGGAGAGCCAGATGTACACCCCGCCTTCCAAAGTGGCGGAGTACGGCGCCCACCCGAATTCGCCGAAGCCGTTCATTCTGTGCGAGTACAGCCACGCCATGGGCAATTCGTGCGGCGGTCTTCATTTGTACACCGAGCTGTTCGACAAGTATCCGCTCGTGCAGGGCGGCTTCATCTGGGACTGGATCGATCAGGCGATCTGGACGACGAACGCGGACGGCGTCGCGTACCTCGCCTACGGCGGCGATTTCGGCGAGCAGCCGCATGACGGCAACTTCTGCGGCAACGGCTTGATCTTCGCGGACCGCACGGCGTCGCCGAAGCTGCTCGAAACGAAGCGCTGCTACCAAAACGCGGACGTGACCGCCGTCGATCTGAGCCGCGGCGTCGTCTCGCTGCGGAATAAGTTCCTCTTCACCGACCTGAGCGCGTTCGCGCTGCGCTGGTCCGTCGCGTTCGACGGCATCGAGGCGGCGAGCGGCAACCTGGACGCCGCGGCGGCGCCCGGTGAATCGGCCGAGCTCGCGATCCCGCTGCCGGAGCGGACGGGCGACGAAGGCGAAGCCGTCCTGACCGTGAGCCTGCACACCAAGTCGGACTCGCCGTGGGCCGACGCCGGCCATGAGGTCGCCTTCAGACAGTTCGTGCTGCCGGAAGCGCAAGGCGCCGCCGCAACCGTCGGACGCGCGGACATCGGTCCGGGCACGGTGGAAGCCGCCGAGGAAGGCGGACGGCTCGTCGTGCGCGGCGATGGCTTCTCCGCCGCCGTCGATCTCGGCCACGGCGGTCTCGTCTCGTACGTCGCGAACGGCACGGAGCTGATCCGCGGCGCGCTGGCGCCGAACTTCTGGCGCGCGCATACGGACAACGACCGCGGCAGCAAGCAGCACGAGGCCAGCGCGACCTGGCGTTCTGCCGGCGAAGAGCGCTCGCTTCGCGCGCTCGCCTGGGACGCGCGGCCGGACCGCGTCATCGTGCGCGCGGCCTTCACGCTTCCGACGACGGCGCAATCCCGCTGCGACGTGACGTACGAGATCCGCGGCGACGGCGCAATCGAGGTCGGCCTGCGGCTTGAGCCGGGCGAAGGCTTGCCGGAAATTCCGGAAATCGGCCTGATGCTCACGATGGACGGCTCGTTCGACCGGCTGGCCTGGTACGGCAAAGGGCCGCACGAATCGTATTGGGACCGCCAGCACGGCGCCAAGCTCGGACGTTACGAAGGTACCGTCGCGGAGCAGTTCGTGCCGTACCTGCGCCCGCAAGAGTGCGGCAACAAGGTGGGCGTCCGCAGCGCCGAGCTCGCGAACGGCGAGGGGGCGGCGCTGCGGATCGCGGGCGAGCCGCAGTTCGAGCTGAACGCGCTGCCGTACACGCCGCAGGAGCTGGAGGCGCACGATCATGTCTACAAGCTGCCGGCCAGCGACAAGACGGTCGTCCGCATCAACCACAAGCAAAGCGGCGTCGGCGGCGACGACAGCTGGGGCGCGAAGACGCATCCGGAATTCGTGCTGCACGCGAACCGCACCTACGCGTTCCGCTTCACGTTGAAGGGCATCGCCGAATAAGCGAACGAAAAAAGCGCCTCCGGCGCGGGCGGCATACTTGCGTATGCCGCCCGCGGGGGCGCTTTTCTATTGGCATTATTGGAGGGGAGGACCCGAGCTCGAGCGAGAAGGCCGATGACCCGGCGTCCCGCGCCGGGGCGGCGGCGCGAATGGGGCAGGCTCGTCCGGTCCGCGCGCGGCTACTCGTCGACGATGACGCCTTGGCCGGCTTCCAGCCCTTTGACGACCTCGACCTGGTCGCTCGTCTTTAGCCCGGTCTCGATGTCGACTTCCTTGACCCGGTTGTTTTCGATCGTCTCGACGTAATCGCGGCCGAACATCGATTTCAGCGCGTCGCGCGGGATGATGAGGACGTTGTCCCGCTTCTCGATGAACAGCTTGAAATCGGCGTAGGTGCCGATCTGAATCGGCGTGCCGGAATTCTTCAAGGCAATGACGAGCGACTTGGCATTGCGGCGGTTCACCTCGTCGTCGTCGCTCTTCGGCGCGGTCGCCGGCGTCTGCACGACGGTGCCTTCGTACGCCTTCTTGTCGAGCGTGAGCGAAACCGCCGTTCCTTTCTGAACCGGCCGGAGCTTCGTGGCGTCGGTCGCGTCGTAGACGAAGTTGACCTTGCCGGGATCGGAGATGACCGCCATCGCGACGTTGGCCTCCACCGCTTCGCCCGGCTTCATATCGTTCAGGTACGTGACCAGCCCGTCCGCGGGCGCGAACAGCAAGGCTTTGCGGTATTGCTCCTTCAGAGCGTTCAGCTGCAGCTGCTCCGCGTCCAAGTCGATCTTCGCCAGCGAGACGGCATCCTTGTCCGCATTTTGCTTGACGGCGTCCTGATAGCGGATGGTGCGCTGCTCGACGGTGAGCTCCTGGAGCTTCAGCCGCATCGGCAGGTCGCCGGTATCCAGCTCCGCGATCGGCGCGCCGGCTTTGACCGTATCGCCTTCGGCGACGTACAGCTTCTTCAGAATCCCGCCGGATTCCGGGAACGAGACGGTCCGGTTATCTTCCGATACGGCCGTGGCCGTCGAAGACAGGTACAGCTCCAGGTTGCCGCGGGTGACGGGCTCCGTGACGTGTTCCTCCGCCTTGCTCGTCAGCGCGGGGGGATCGAGCGGTTCTTCTTCGCTCGGCAGCAGCGAACAGCCGGCGAGCAGCGACAGCCCCGCGCAGAAGGCGGCGGCCCGCGCCAAATAAGGGCGGCGTTTGGTAGTCGTCGGGTAAGCCATAGGCTGGAAAGGTTCTCCCCTCGTCGTAAAATAAACGTCCTACTTTATTTGACAAATTTACTTATTCAAGCATAAACCCGGACTAGTGGAGTGTCAATGTGCGCGCTTCCATTTGTTCGGCGGCGGGGCGCCGGAACGGCGGCTCGAAGCCGCGTTTCTACTAAAAAAGCGCCTGACGCGCATGCGGGGACGAACGGCCGATTGCGGGGGGCGTTAAGGCGCCAAAATCTTCCTAACGGCCATTTGTCACCCCTTTGACGCTGTGCTATGGTAGCAAATGAACGTTTCGATATCGGACCAGACAAAGGTGGTAGGCACGATGACGACAGCTTCCGCGCGGACGGCCGCGCTGCGGACGGGCACGGTCTATGCCGTGCTCTTCGCGATCAGCGCCGTGCACTTGTTGAACGATACGATGCAGGCGGTCGTAACCGCGCTGTTCCCGGTGTTCCAGGATTCGCTTCGCCTCACGTACGGGCAGATGGGCTGGATCGCGTTTACGCTCAACATGACGTCCTCCGTCATGCAGCCGGTCGTGGGCTACTTCTCGGACAAACGGCCGATGCCGTGGATGCTTCCGGTCGGCATGGGGCTGAGCCTCGCCGGCATGGCGGGCCTCGCGTTCGCCCCCGGCTTCTACTACGTGCTGCTCGCGGTCGTCTTCATCGGCCTCGGCTCCGCGGTGTTCCATCCGGAGGGCTCGCGGGTCGTGTACTTTGCCGCCGGCGGCCGGCGCGGGCTCGCGCAGTCGATCTATCAGGTCGGCGGCAACGCCGGCAGCTCGCTCGCGCCGCTCATGACGATCTTCATCTTCCTGCCGCTCGGCCAGCCCGGCGCGATATGGGGGACGCTGCTGGCCGCCGCCGCGATCGCGATACTCCTTCGCGTCGTGCCGTGGTACAAGACGCAGCTGGAGCAGCACGGCAAGCCCGTCAAGAAGGCGAAGGCGGCCGGAACCGCGGTCGGTGCCCAGGCCAAAGGGCGCTCCGTCATCGCGTTCGCCATGACGATTCTCGTGCTGCTCGTCTTCGCGCGCTCTTGGTACGTCAGCGGCATCTCGAGCTTCTACAATTTCTTCGCCGAGGAGAAATACGGCCTGTCCGTCCGGGCGGCGCAGGTGCCGATCTTTCTGTTCATGGCCGCGGGCGTGCTCGGCACGTTCTTCGGCGGCGTGCTGGCCGACCGGTTCGGCCGCAAGCGGATGATCGTCTTCTCGATCGGCGGCGCCGCGCCCTTCGCGCTGCTGCTGCCGCACGTCGCGCTCGGCTGGGTCTATCCGGTCAGCCTCGCGCTCGGCTTCATCCTCATGTCCGGCTTCTCGGTCAGCGTCGTGTACGCGCAGGAGCTCATTCCGAACAACGTCGGCATGGCGTCGGGGCTCATCACGGGGCTGGCGTTCGGCATGGGGGCGCTCGGCGCGATCGTGCTCGGCAACCTGGCGGAAGCTTGGGGGCTGCCCAAGGTCATGACCTATTCCAGCGTTCTGCCGCTGATCGGGCTGTTGGCGATGCTGCTTCCGGCCGACCGGCGCGAAGCGGCATAGAGGCGGCATAGAGGCGGAATAGAGACGGAATAGAGGCGGAATCGCACGGAGGCGAGGTCATGCAGGCGGGATTATACAAAAACGGGCCCCTACAAGATCGGTTTCTGCAGACGTGAGCCTACAATCGAAAGGGTGATAGCGCATGAGCCAAGCTTTGATCGCCGCCGCCGGGCGCGGAGACGCCGCGGAGGTTCGGCGGCTGCTCGCGGAAGGCGCGGAGGTGAACGCGCGGGACGCGCGGGGACGGACGGCGCTTCTCGCCGCCACGCATGCCGGCGAAGCCGAGGCCGCGCGGCTCTTGATCGACGCCGGCGCCGACCTTGACCTGCAGGACGCGATCTTGGATAACCCCTTTCTGTACGCGGGGGCGCAGGGGCGGCTCGAGATCTTGAAGCTGCTGATCGCGGCGGGGGCCGACGCGAAGCGGACGAACCGGTACGGGGGCGTGGCGCTGATTCCGGCCTCCGAGAAGGGGCACGCGGAAACCGTCCGGACGCTGCTCGAGACGACGGACGCCGACGTCAACCACGTCAACGACCTCGGCTGGACGGCGCTGCTGGAGGTGGCCATCCTGAGCGACGGCGGACCGCGGCATCAAGAGATCGCGCGCCTGCTGCTTCAGCACGGCGCGGACCCGCGGCTGGCCGACCGGGACGGCGTGACGGCGCTTAGGCATGCCGAACGGAACGGCTTAACGGAGATCGCGCGCATCCTGCGGGAGGCGGAGCCTGGAGCGCGCTGAGGAATAGGGGATTGCGGCACCAGGACGGCGGAAATACGCCGTTCACGGCTGCCGTTTTTTTATGCCTTGCCGTACGCGACCCGAAAATAATTGTACGGCCTAGAAGGATTTACCGCCCGAAAAGACGAATGTATATTCGCCTATTCGCGCATTCATTTGAGGAGGGGAATCGAATGGCCAAACAAATCGGCAGCTCGCTCAGCGTGCTCGCCGTGTCGGATCTTGCCCGTTCGCGGGCGTTTTACCGGGACGTGCTCGGCTTCGACGTGACGGATTGGTGGGCGGAGCGCGACGGCTTGAACGGCATGGCGCTCAAGCTGCATCAGGCGCCGGAGGGGTTCAAGCCGGTGCCGAATCCGCCGGAGCCCGGCGCGGACACGGGCATCGACGTGCAGGGCTACACGGATACCTGGGCGGGACTTGACGCCTTGTACGAGGAGTTCCGAAGCAAAGGCGCGGCGTTCGCCCGCGGGCCCGTCGTCTATCCGGACTTCGGACCGTGGAAGGAATTCGTCGTCGAGGATCCGGACGGCTATCATCTCGCGTTCGGCGGCGTCGACGGCGGGCGGGCGCACTGCAGCATCCAGCCGCAGATCGATTCGGCGATTCTATGGGTGCGCGACCTCGATCGGGCGGTCGACCGCTACGCCAAGCTGATGGGTCTTCCCGTCCGCGAAGAGGACCGTTTCGGCAAGCTGCATCTGATCCGGCTGGACAACGGCACGCATTTGATGCTCGATTCGCACGGCATGGAGGGTGCGCCCATCCCGGAGCGCGGACCTTCGCTAAAGCTGGCCGCGACCGATATCGAGCGGGCCAAGCGGGAGGCCGTCGGCTGCGGTTTCGAGCTCGCGCTCGACGTGCAGCGCCTTCCGACGGTCGCGTATTTCAATCTTCGCGACGAAGACGGCAACGTCGTGACGGTGACGCAGGAGCTCGTTACATCTTAATTCGGAAGGCGGAGAGACGATGAGGGTACGTATCGTGGAGAGGCCGGCGATGCACGCGGCGGTCATCCGCTCGGAGCTCGGCGGCGAAGGCACGCGCCGCGCCTGGCGGGGCGTCCAAGAGCTGCTGAACGGCCACCCGGCCGTGGCGAACGCGGAATACGGGCTGGTGTTCATCCCGGAATGGCAGTGGGCGGACGGCGTGCGCGAGCTGTGGACCGGCGTCGAGATCACGGATCCCGGGGTGCTTCCGGACGGCGTGGAGACGATCTCGATTCCGCCGCGCAAATACGCCAAGCTGACGATCCGGGGGAATAGCGGAGCGATGGAGGACGGTTATGCGTTTCTGGCGAAATGGTTCGAACGGACGGGCATCGCGCGGGACACGGACGAAGGCTCGTTC
Source organism: Paenibacillus sp. UNC496MF (assembly GCF_900113915.1). NCBI lineage: Bacteria > Bacillati > Bacillota > Bacilli > Caryophanales > Paenibacillaceae > Paenibacillus > Paenibacillus sp. UNC496MF. Next base: position 67,093 of record NZ_FORE01000013.1, on the reverse strand, counting down.
GGGTTCGAGGCGAACCGCTTGAAGCCGGTCGATCCGTTCGCGATTTCCCGTTCGGAGATCGCTTGGTTCGACTACGACATCTACGCGCCGATCAAGAATGGCGACGCGCTCGCCCCGGACCCGCATCCGCGCGTCGAAAGCATCGCCGTCGCGGCGGAGCCGGCGCGCCGGATCGTCGGCGTCGAGCGCTTCGTGGCGCAGGGAGACGGCGAGAACGCCGCGGAAGCCATTCCGGCGATCCGCGAGCAATTCCATCGCCTGAGCGAAGGATGGGCCGGCGCGGGCGGCCGCGGAGCGGAGTACGGCTTGTTCACGTACGCGCCGCCCTTCGGTCCGGACCAGAGCTTCCTGTATCTGGCCGGCGTCGAGATCCCCGCGGACGACGAGGGTCCGATTCCGGCGGGCATGACCGCGCGCACGATTCCGGCCGGCGAATTCGCCGCCGTGACGTATCGCGGGCCGTTAGCCGAAATCGGGCAGGCGTGGGGGTTCTTTCACGGGAGCTGGCGCGGACGGTTCGGCTTCGAAGCCATCGACGACTACGAATACGAGCGCTACGGCGACCTCTATCTGGGGGCAGACGACGCGGAGTCCGTCGTCGAGCTGCGGTTTCCCGTCGTACGGGCGGGGCGGCGAGAGAGCAGCCGCGAGTAGACGCAAGCGTTTCGCCCGAAGCGGCCGGGAGGGGGGCGGACCCTTCCTTCGCCGCTTCCGGGCGGACGCCGCTTGAACGGAACGCGCCTTATGGCGTACACTGGCAGTAGGCTGCGGGTTCGCGGCCGAATCCGATAACGGGAGCGTGCAAGACGATGGCGAAGAGCGGGGCGCGCAAGCGCCTGGAGAAGAATGTGCGGCAAGGCGGGCTGGACCCGAGAACGCTGCGCGGAAGCTGGAACGGCGTGAAGCCGGCGACGCGGGTGAAGCCGGACAAACGGAAAATCGCGTACCCCAAGAATGACGATGATCGAGGATTCAAGCCGGACGCGGCTTGAGAGCTGGATCATCGTCATTCTTGTTGCCGGCGCCCCGCGGCCGCCGGCGCGGGCGAACGGCGTCGCCTGCCGTCGAACGGTTGCCAGTTGGCGGCGCATGGGCTATGATCGAGACAACGATTACATTTTGCGGGGAGATGGGTGAAATGGACGTATCGGAAGCGCTGTACGGAGCTTCGCTGCCGGAGCTGAAGCAAGGCTACATGTTCCATGACGAATCGGACGGCTACTGCTGTCTCGTCTGCGGGGAACGGTACGAGGATGGCGTCGTGTACCCGGCCTTGGACCGGATGATGGAGGCGCGCAAGGCGATCGCCGCGCACGTCGCGGCGGCGCACGGCACGATGCTGCAGTTCCTGCTCGGACTGGACAAGAAGGCGACGGGCTTGACGGAGCTGCAGAAGCTCTTGATCGGCGCGTTCGCCTCCGGCAAGCCGGACGCGGAGATCGTCGAGCTGACGGGCGCCGGCAGCGCTTCGACGATCCGCAACCACCGGTTCTCGCTGAAGGAGCGGGCCAAGCAGGCGAAGCTCTTCCTCGCGATCATGGAGCTGCTCGACGAGAGCGCCGAGCCGAGCGCGAAGGCCGTTCCCGCGCGGCGGACCGCGCCGCTGCCGGACGAGCGCTTCGCGCTGCCGCCGGAGGAATACAAGGCGCTGCTGGACAAGTATTTGCCGCAGGGCTTGGACGGCCCGCTTACCGGGCTGCCGCGCAAGGCGAAGCGCCGGACCGCGCTGCTGCGCCATATCGCGACCAGCTTCCGGAAGGGCCGCCGCTACCGGGAAGCGGAAGTGGACGAGCTGCTCGCGCGGCTGATGCCGGAGGAGTTCGCCACGCTGCGCCTGCTCCTCGTCGATTACGGCTTCCTGGTACGCGAAGGCGAAGGGGACGCCTACCGGTTGGGCATCTAAGCAAGGAAGAAGAAGGGACGTCGGGAAGGAAAGCCATGAACAGACGCAAAGAGTTGCAAAACGAGTTCGGCGTCAAGGGACGCGCGATGGGCGTGTTCCAGATCGTCAACGGGCGCGACGGCAAACGCTACGTCGCGTCGTCGCCGACGCTGGATTCCGCCTGGCGGCGGGAGAAATTCATGCTCGACGCGGGCAGCCATCCCAATTCCGCGCTGCAGCAGGCGTACAAGGCGCAGGCGGGCGCCGATTTCCGCTTCGGGATCGTGGAGCGCCTGGCGCTTGACGATGGCGCGGGGCCAGGCGGCGTGGTAGCGGAGGCGGGCAAGTCCGCGCTCGGCCGGGGCGCCGTCCGGGCGTACCGGGACGAGCTGAAGCGGTTGGAGCGCAAGTGGCTCGACGAACTGCGGCCCTACGAGCCGGAAGGCTATAATCGCGCGCCGGCGGAACGCTGAGCTCGCGGCGCGCGGAGGTTCCGCCGCCCAAGCGGCTGCCCGGCGCGACCGCGCGCGGGACATCAAGCCTTGAGAGTCGGCCGCCGACTCTCAAGGCTTTTTCCGCTGCCGGCGGCTGCGGTTCCGCCGGCACCGCTCCGGCGGGCGGGGGCGCGCCCGGCCGGCTGTCAAGCCCGTTTCGCGGCGGCGAACGGGTCTCCCTGAAACGCAAACCGTCCCGTATAATAAATTCACGGAACGACGGAACCATTTACCGGCTGCTTCGTCTACTTTCCGAGGTGAATCGCTTGCAGTTCGATTATTTGAAGCATGTCACGGACGGCTTGGACCGTCACGCGGTGCTGGACGAGCTGATGGCCGCGTACGGCAAGGACGTCTGGCATTTCGCTTACTTCATCACGCATTCCCGGGAGATGGGGACGATATCGCTCAGGACGTATTCGTGAAGGTGTTCCAGCAGCTGTACGACTTCCGCGGGCAATCGTCGATCAAAACCTGGCTGCTGGCCATTACCCGCAACACGGCGCGCGACGTGCTGCGGTCGGCCTGGGTGCGGCGGGTCGTGTTGTTCGATACGATCCGTTCGCGCGCGCAGACTTCGCCTTCGGCGGAGCGGGAGAGCATGGACAAGCTGATGGCCGAGGAGATTTGGGCGGTCGTCTTGAAGCTGCCGCGCAAGCTGCGGGAAGTGCTTCTCCTGAGCAGCAACTACGGGCTCTCCATGAGCGAGATGGCGGACATGCTTCGCGTGTCAGCCGGGACGGTGAAGTCGAGGCTGCACCGCGCCCGGGCGGCGGTCAACCGCAAGCTGGGCCAGGAAGCGCATTGGGCCGGGGGAGGAAGAGTGGACATGAAGCAGCCGGGTTACGAATGGGAGCGGCGCCTCGCCGGAAAGCCCCCCGTGAAGAATGGGTTCACCTCGGAACTTGAGAATAAAGTGAGGGAACGCATTCGCATGACGACGACGACGCGACGACGCGCGCCGCTCCGAACGGCGGCCGCGCTGCTGTGCCTGGCCGTCCTGCTCGCCGGGGGCTGGCGGTTCGGGGACGATCTGAAGCAGCTGCTGCAGCCGCGGCCGCATGCCGACGTGCCGGCGGCGCTAAGCAAGGATCCGCTGGCCGCGAAGGAATACGACCTGAAGGTGCAGCAATTCGAGATGAACAACACGTTCGAATATTCGTTCAAGAAGCCGTTTAATATCCGGCATCCCTCCGTGAAGCTGTCGATCGCGGAATCGCCCGACGCGCTGTACGGGGATCCCGGCAAATTCGAAGCGTGGTTCGACGCCGAGCAGCCCGACGTCGTGCAGGTGCCGTATAACGTCTACGCCAAGCTGGCCGCCGACGGAAGGCTGAAGCCGCTCGACGTCCTGGCGAAAACGGACAAATCGGAGACGGGGACGCTCTACGCGCCGCTAATCGAGCTGCTGCGCCAGGCCGGCGGGAACGGCGAATTGTACGGCCTGAGCTATGATCTGACGTCCACGGCGCTCTACGTGAACGAGGAGCTATTTGCCGCCCGCGGCGTGCCGCTCCCCGAAGGTCCCGTGACCGCGGAAGAACTGCTGCAACTGGCCGCGCGGTTCCGGGGCGCCGGCATCAGCGGGTTGGCCGCGGTGAACCGGTCGAACCCCTTCGCGACCGTCGCCGTCGCCGGCCAGACCTCCGGCTTGCAGACGATCGTCGACCAGAACGGAAGGCTGCGGGCGAAGGTGGACTCCGAAGGGTGGAAGCGCGTCTGGACGACCGTCGTCGACGGCTACCGGACGGGCTGGATGAACCAGGCGAAGCCGGTTCAATACGGCAAGAACGGAACGACCATGGCCGACATCGGCAAGCAGGATCCGTTCGCGCTCGGGGAAGTCGCGATGACGCTCAGCCAGAGTTACTACTACGGCAATCTCAAACAGTACGAGCAAAGCGGTATCATGCATTTCAATTGGCGGACCGTTCCGATTCGCCTGGACCCGTCCGCGACGAACCAGGAAGCGTATCTCGGCACGTCGACGGTGTATGCCATTAACGCGAAGTCCGCGCAGGCGGATGCGGCCTGGGAGCTGCTTCGCTTCGTGGCCGGCGGAGCGTGGCAGCGGAATGTGGATCCCACTAGCTATTTGCATCAGCAAGTGTTGGCTGCACCGACCTCCATGGACCAAGCGTTCCGCAAGGAGTGGGAGGCTTTCTACGCCGCCGCGAACGTCGATTCCGCGAAGGCGGCGTCCGGCTTGGCGGCAAGCGGCGACCCGCGGCTCATACAGGTCAATCAAGTCGTGTACAAGCTGGGCGGCGAAGCCATGGATGCGATTCTGAAGGACGGCAAGTCCGTCGACGACGCCCTTGCCGATTTTCAGAGCCGGCTGGACGCCCGACTGGCGGTCATCGGGAAAGGGGGGCAAGCGCCATGACCGCGATGGCCACCATGAGGAAGCCCGCGCACAAGCCATGGGCCGCGTGTCTCCGTCTGCTGCTGCCGCTGCTGCCGGTCTTCGGGCTGCTGCTCGCCGCCTGCGCCAGCGGCGCGGACGGGGCGGGATCGGCCCCGAGGGAAGTCGTCATCGGGATGGCGAATAAGAGCGCGTATGCCAGCGCATACGGGGACTATCTGTCGGCGGCTTTCCCCGACTTCAAGGTGACGCTGGTGGAGATGGATCCCGATTATAAGAACCCGCTGACCGACGAGCAGTACGAGCGCAAGCTGAACGAGGAACGACCGGATCTGCTGCTTGGCTATGACATCCATTACAAGCGCCTCGCCGCCGATGGGCTGCTCGAGGATTTATCGCCCCGCCTGATCGACGACAAACTGAAGGAAGCCGATTTCTACCCGGGGATGATCGAGAAGATGAGGCGCGACGGAGATGGCGGCCTGTATGCGGTCTCGCCGACCTTTCAAGCGTCGGCGCTCTACTACAACGCGGACTTGTTCCGCACATACGGCGTCCCCTTGCCGTAGGACGGGATGACGATGAAAGACGTCTTCGTGCTGGCGGCTCAATTCGGGAAAGCCGGCAGCGGCAAGGACGGCGTCGTCGGGTACCATCAGCCGTTCAGCAGCATGCCGCACAACCTGCTCTTCTCGTTGTCTACCCGGGACGGGCTGCGCCCTTACGATTTCCGGACCGGCAAGGTGACGATGGATACCAGATCCTGGCGGGAGATCGTCGAGACGGTCGCGGCGCTCTACAAGAACGGGACGTTCACCATGCAGAACGTCGCCGGCGATACGGTGGACGGCGAGGTCTGGTACGGACCGGAAGACGTGAACGAGGCGGATCTGTTCAAGAAGGGGAAGTCGGCCATGACGATCGGGGGTTACAACGCCATGCAGGGCATGCCCTTCGAACTCGGCATGGTCACGCCTCCGGTCAGCTCGGCGGGGAACCGCTCCGAAGATATGGGGGTCTATACCTACATGGCGATTCCGTCGGGCGCCGAGCACGGCGATACGGCGTGGGAGATGATTCGTTTCATGCTCGGCGATTATGTGGCCAAGGTGCGTTCCGGGCTGCAGGAAGAAAGCGAGCTGCCGACCCGCAAGTCGTACATGCAGTGCGACCGCAACCCGCTGCTGCCGAAGCTGTACGAAATTCTGCCGGGACTCGGCCAGTCCTATTCGCTGGAAGGGTACGACCCGAAATTCACGACGCTGTTCTCCGAGCTGGAAGATCGCGAGATTGCCGCCGCCGTTAAAGGCGAACGAAGCGTCGACGGCGTCATCGCCGCCATTCAGAAGGAAGGCCAGGCGCTGATGGATGCGGCAAAACCGAAGAAATAATGGCGCGCATCGCCCAAATTCTGCGTATGCCGTATTCCAATCCGCGGGTAATATGGTATAGTGAAAGAAGATGAGCCTAATCAGGCAAAAGGAGCCGGCGGCAACCGACTCCTCGCGCGACTCACCGCTTTAAGGGCGGAAGGCTCAGGAAGATATGGGAACTATAGTAGACCGCATACCTTTGCGAGAGGGCGGTCTATTTTTTTTTGAGATAAGAGAGCAGCGCGAGAATAAACATGCCGAACGTAATCATCAGCGTTATCGCGTCTTTGGTCTCCATGGCATCACCTCCCCTCGGGGAGACTAGCCGACCGCCCTTGCTAGCCACTCATCGCTTCTTCATTATATACGAACGTAAGTTCGCATGTCTATGGTTATTTTGGGACATGTTTACAGAGACTTCGCAAACAATCGTGGGGCCGAGCGAGCTGTCGTTCCTCGAAAGGGAAGCGGCGTCGATCGCGCTCTCCGCAAGCGACGGCGGAAGCGGCTTGCGATCGTTGACCGCATCCTTGAACGGCAAGCCGGCATCCGGCACGGATGCCGTAGCGGTTTCCGCAGATCCGCTCGGCCTCGCGGCCGGAACGTATCCGATCGTCGTTACGGCGACGGATAATCTCGGCCATCGGACGACGCGGACGTTCAGCTTGGAAATCACGATGGAAGTCGCGCAATTAGACGAACTGATCGCGCTCGCGCATACCCGCGGTTTGATCGCCGACAACCTCCAAAAGGATTAAGCGAAAGGCAAGCTGGAAGCGAAGGATTTCAAGCAGCTGGAAAAGGATATCAACAAGCAAAAAGGCAGCAAAATCGACGCCGCCTTCGCGGATCGGTTGCTGCAAAGCATCGAGGCTCTGAAGCGTTCTTCGTAAGCATAAGCAAAAAACCGGCTTGCGGAAGCAAGCCGGTTTTTGATTTCGTTCGCCCGTCCCGAATAACCCGTGAGCCGAGAATAGGGTTTGTATTGCGAGCCGCTTTTCATCGCGGCTTTCTTTGTTATAGGCTCGCATTCGCGATAAATCCAAATATAGGCGCAACAATGCGGAGCTGGTTTCGTCTATTCGGATGCGGGAAGAAAAAAAGGAGGATGAACCATGCATGTACGAGTCCTGTTGGCGTTGATCGTAGGTTTCGCCGTCCATGCGGTCTTCGCAGGAACCGCGGATGCGCAGGCGGAAGGGCAACGCGAGATACCGATCCATCTCAAAATCGATCCCTACTATATTCTGTATACCCAGCCCTCCGCACCCTTCGTTGATGCCGATAACCGCTTGCTTTTGCCGCTTCGGGCGTATCAAGACTTGATGGGCGGAACGGTTTCGTACGAGCGTTCGACGAAGGCGGCAACCGTAACCTTACTCGACCATGCGTTTCGCATCACGATCGCTTCAAGAACGGCGATCGTTGACGGCAACATGATTACCATGGATACGACGCCCGTATTAAAAGGCGGCGCTATGTTTTTGCCGATTCGATTTTTTCTGGATCGCTCGGGCATAAACTATCATTGGGATCATAACCTGCAATTGCTTCATATCACGGATGAACGAGTGGTGAAAGGGGAGCCGTTTACGGATTTTGAAGGGAATGACTCTACATCCGGTCATGAAGATGGTGCGTTACACTTAAGCTCCTTTGTCATGACCCCTCATTCATTGTCAATTACGGCGCATAACCGATCGGGGAAAGATATTCCAAAAGGAAAATCGGATATTCATCCCTTGGTCACCTTCAAAAACAAAGGCGGGTTTTCTACCGATGCCTACACCAGACCGGTTTATCCGGAGTTGCCCGAGGTAAAAAGAGGCGCTTCCGTTACCGTTACTCAACGTTTTGATCTTCAAAATGCCGCCTATATCATTTCCGTTGGAAGAAGAGCGCCTTAACGTCATGGCGAGGGCTTTTTTTATCGTGCCGCAACTTTCGAAATCTGGAAGCGTCTGTAAAATCAGGGAGCGCGCGATTTGACGGAAAGGTTGGTGGACATGACAAGGAAACGGACAAGGGGCATGCTGCTTGCGGCCGTGCTGCTCGCGGGGACGACGGGAAGCGCCGCGGTTTCGGCGGCTGCGGCGGCAACGGCCGATGCGCCGCGGCTGACTGGCAACGGCTTGCCGATGCTGGACCCGGCCTTTGGGAATGATGCGCATTTTATGAAAGCGCTCGCTTTAGCGCTGTACAAGGAGAGCCCCGTGACCGCGTATTTGCCGACGCGGCTGCCCGACTCGGGCTGGCGCTATTATGGGATGCGGAGCCAGCTTACAGAGGATGGCTACAAGCTGACGGCTTATCGTTCAGCCAAAGCAGTGCCCGCCGAGACGATGCTGCTTGGAGCGGAAGCGGCGGCCGTGCCGGCAGCTTCCGATGTGCTGTATCGGCTTGCTGCAGGTCATGCGGCTGAAGCGGGATTGGCGGTGCCGGCGAGCGCAAAGCTGGTTCAGGGCGACGGGACGGTCGGCTGGAAGTTTTGGAGTAGCGGAGCGGATGCGGAGTCGGAAGAGCAGCTCAGCCGCAAATTCGCCGCGTTAGTAAAGACCGGTGCGCCGGTGAGCGGCGCGACGGGAACGGTGCTCGTAACGCGTGCGGATGATGGGAAATTGACGTACTCGGCAAGCTGGACGAATGATGGCCGTACGCACTACTCGTTTGTCGGATATGGCTCGCTTGACGATTTTGTCTCGATGCTGACCAGCTTTCGCCCGGTCATTAACCTGTTCGACGCGGCCGATATTGTGCTGCTTCCCGACGATATGCAGCTGAACCTGCAACCGGGACGCGGCAGCATGTTCGTGCCGTACGAGAACCGGTTTGTTTCGCTGGCGAAAGCGCCCCTGGTTAAGAACGGCACGGCGTTCTTGCCGCTACGGGATATCGCGAGAATCATAGGCGGGGAAATTCAGTACGTTGCAGAAGGAAGCGGCAACGCTGTGTATGTCTCGCGAAACGGCTGGCAGAACGAGCTTAAGCTCCGGCTGAGCACGGGCGACGTGTTCCGCAAGGGCGAGAAGCTCGCGACGGTCCCGCTTGTCGTGCAAGAGGGGACAACGCTGGTGCCCCTTCGTTTTATGTCCGACCTGTACGGACTGCCCGTTACGTACGATGCGGCTTCCCAAGCGATCACGGTACATCGGGCGAACTGGTTCACGAACCATGCCGTACCGTCTGTCGGCAGCGGCGCGGACTATAAGACCTCGGTGCTCAGCGTCGGCGGACCGCCATTTACCTATTCCAACGGGCGGCTGGGACAAGGACCCGTCTGGGGCTACGAGCAGCGTAAGCCTCCGCTCGGGTACAACAGCTTGAAGTATCAGGTCTATCACGTAGGCGTGCCGCTGCTGCCCGGGGACAATTCGTTTGTGCTGCGCGATATGCAAACGAAGCGCGTGATTGACAGCATTCCGCTGCGGACGACGATGACGGCTGCGGATGTGCCTTTTCGGACGGACGGCGCTATGCTCGCGGATGGCTTGAAGCCGGATCTGCGGTTAACGGGCAGCAACGGCAAATCATGGCCGGGCGGCTATGCGGAAATAAGCGACGGCGCCGCGGTCGATCTGGCCGGCAAGGGCTGGAGCTACGACTACGTTCAATTGAGTTACCGATTCGGCGAATTAGAGAGCAAGCGCGTTCAGATTCCCGTGAAAGACGGAACGTTGGCGTATCGCTTGATCCCGAACAAAGGTCCGGGCACCTATGAAGTAACGCTCTACACCCCGCCGGGCATCATGCCGGGAATGGGCGAAAAAGCCGCTGCGCCGCTGGTCCGTTTTGTTGTCGTAATCCTTTAGACGGCTCATATTCCTCTTTTTCGCAATGGTAGGGTTGGATGGTCAAGAGAACCGTAATGGGAGTGGGAAACGAATGAAGTTGGATATCGCGGCCATTGTCGAACAACTCGGGCTTGACTCGGCTAGATTCGGCGAATGGAAAAGCAAGGCGCTTGAGACGGAGCAGGCCTGTATCATCCAGGCGCGTTCATTTGAGGGGATTGAAAATGAATGCGCTCTTCATCCAATAAACGGCAACCCCCTATGCACGGACGCGCCGAATTCGCCTTGATCCTTGATGCGCGCATTTCTTTCGATCCTCCATGAAATTCAAAGCCAGTCCGATCGATTCCTGGATCGGACCGGCTTTTTGTTTGCTCCGGGACGACTTCAGAATAGCGCTAAGAGAACGCCGAGAGAACGCCGATAGAACTCCAAGATAACGACAGCTCTTTCAACGCGAAACATCGTATATTTTTACCCGAAATCGTACTTTTGTATATATAAACCGGCTCCGATTCACTCTAGAATAGATATGTAAGCCTTTTCAAAATCGTTGCGCGCCACAGGCGCGGCGACGGTACGCGAATGCAAATCCGTAGCTATGGAGGCTGAAGATGGAGCGGACGAAGATCATCATCGATACGGATATCGGCGACGATATCGACGACGCGCTGGCGATCGCCTTTGCGCTGGAGTCGCCCGAGCTGGACGTGCTCGGCATTACGACGGTATTCAAAAACGTGACAGCGAGGGCGAAACTAGCGGTTCGGCTGCTGGAACATGCCGGACGCTCGGACATTCCCGTCTACGCCGGCATCGGCAGTCCGATGCTGAACAAGGCGGACGTGAACGAGATCCCGAACCAATACGCCGAAGAACGCGACGGGGAAGCGTCGGGGTTCGGCACGAACGGCATCGACTTCATGATCGATACGATCCTGAAGTTGGACGGCGGGATTACGCTGGTGCCGATCGGCCCGCTGACGAATATCGCGATCGCCATCCTGAAAGAGCCGGCGCTCCGAAGCAAGGTGAAGGAAATCGTCATGATGGGCGGCTGCTACTACAGCCATCTAAGCGAATGGAATATCAGATGCGATCCGGAGGCCGCGAGAGTCGTGTTCGAATCCGGCATCCCGATCAGGGCGGTCGGCCTGGACGTCACGGTGCAATGCGTGCTGACCGCGGAAGACGTGGACCGGCTGACGACCAGCCCGAAACGGTCGGCCGCGTATCTCCCGGAGCTGCTCGCCAGGTGGCGGAAGGTGACGGACCACCATCCGATGCTGCACGATCCGTTGGCCGTCTGCGCCGTATTCGACGATCGCCTGCTCGAATTCCAACAGGACGACATCGTCGTGGAGACGCAGGGCGAATTTACGCGCGGGCAGACGTATAACCGCAGCGCCCTCTACTGGCGCGGCGGCGCGGACCGGTCCGTCATCCGGGCCGCGAAGCGCGTCGAGGCGGAAGCGTTCCTCAAGCTGTATATGGACAGGGTGTGCCACCGAAGCCATGACGCCATGGCGCAACGACTCGCGGACGAAGGAAGGGATAGCGGTTGAACAAGCACGGTATTCTCTATGAACTCCGTAAGAATCGAACCTTATTTCTCATGGCGCTGCCCGCCGTGCTGTTGGTCCTCTTAATCTCTTACATCCCGATGGCGGGGATCATCCTGGCGTTCAAGGACTACCGCTTCGATCTCGGCGTGTTCGGCAGTCATTGGAACGGGTTCGAAAACTTCAAATACTTCTTTAATTCGGGAACCGGGCTGCGGGTCACGCGCAATACGATTCTGTACAATTTGCTCAATCTGGCGACCTCGCAGCTGTTTGCCATCATGATCGCCATTTTCATTAACGAGATGCGAGGGAAGTATTTCAAGAAGGTCTCGCAATCGATTATTTTCCTGCCCTTCTTCATCTCATGGACGATCGTCGGCGTCTTCGTGTACAACATCTTCAACTACGAGACCGGGACGCTGAACTCGGTGCTGAAATCGCTGCACATGGACCCCGTCAACCTGTACAGCACGCCGACGGTATGGATCTTCATCATCTGTTTCTTCAATTCCTGGAAGTGGGTCGGCTATACGTCGGTCATTTATATCGCTTCGATTCTCAGCATCGACGCGGAATGCTTCGAGGCGGCCGAAATCGACGGCGCGAACGTGTTTCAAAAAATCTTTTATATTACGATTCCGTCGATCAGCCCGACGATCTTCATTATGTTCCTGCTCAACATCGGCCGGATCCTGCGCGGCGACTTCCAGATGTTCTACCAGATCATCGGCAATAACGGCCAGCTGTTCGATTCCACCGATGTCATCGATACGTTCGTCTTCCGATCGCTGCTGACGAGCGGCGATATCGCGATGCCGGCCGCGGCGACGTTCTATCAATCCGTGCTCTGCTTCGTCATCATTATGGTGGTGAACGGCGTCATTCGGAGGACCAGACCGGACAACGCGCTGTTCTAGGATGCATGCCCGAGCAGTGAGCGGAGCTCACGACCAGGCAGGATGCATGCCCGAGCAGCGAACAAAGTTCGCGACCAGGGGTAAGCCGAATACGTTTTCGCCAGGAGAGGAGATTTATGGAGAACAATCTTGCTATCGACCGGACGGGAAGGATTCCAAAGACGGCAGGCGCGAATTTGCTATTCAACGTGATCAGCTACACGGTGGTGAGCGTGGCGGCGATCCTCTGCCTGCTGCCGTTCGAAATCCTCATCTCCGGCTCGTTCACGGACGAGAGCGCGATCGCGCTGCACGGCTACGGCATCCTACCGAGCGATTTCTCGCTCGAAGCGTATCGCGTGTTGTTCAAGTTCCCGCAAGCGATCATACGGGCCTACGGCGTATCCATCTTCATTACGGTGGTCGGGACGGTCATCGGGCTATTCCTGACTTCGATGACGGCTTACGTGATGAACCGCAAGGATTTCAAGTACCGGAACAAGCTGGCGTTCTTCTTCTACTTCACGACGTTGTTCAACGGCGGCATTCTGTCGACCTATATCTTCTTCGTGAAGTACCTGCAATTGAAAAACGACATGCTTTCCTTGATCCTCCCGCTGCTGATCAACGTGTTCTACCTCATCGTGATGCGGACCTTCATCAGTTCGATTCCCGATTCGATCAGCGAATCGGCCAAGATCGACGGAGCGGGAGACTTCACGATCTTCATGAAGCTCATCCTGCCGCTTACGAAGCCGGGGCTGGCCACCATCGGCCTGTTCTATGCCCTGGATTACTGGAATGACTGGTACAACGCGATGCTCTACATTACCGACGTGAACAAGTACCCGCTGCAATATTTGCTGTTCTCGACGCTGCAATCCGCCGAGGCCATCTCGCGGATCTCCAAGATGGCCAGCGTTGCCGCCATTTCCGTTCCGACCTTGTCGCTCAAGCTGGCCATGGCGGTAATCGCGACGGGGCCGATCATTCTCGTCTATCCGTCCGTGCAGAAGTATTTCGTCAAAGGCCTTACGGTCGGCGCAATCAAAGGATAACGCCGGATGATCCGGTTTATCGCATAACGACTATTTCAAGGGGGATGCGTATGAGAAGATCAAACGTATTAACGCTGCTTCTGGCAATCACGCTCACGATGGCGATTGCGCTAACCGGCTGCGGCAATAACTCCGGAAATTCAAACGCCGATTCGGGCAGCGGCGGCAATTCGGGCACGAACGGCAACGCAAGCGCCGGCGGCAATGCGGGCGGCACGACGGATAACGCCGCCGGCGGTACCGGCAATGGCGCGGCGAAGCCGGATATCGACCTGTCCAAGCACGTCGACCTGACCATGTACCTGATCGGCTCGCCCGCCCGGGATTACGACATGGTGCTGGCCGAAGTGAACAAGAAGCTGGAGAAGGACTTGAACGCGACTTTGAAAGTCAACTGGGTCGGCTGGGCGGATTACGGCACGCAATATCCGCTGCTTCTGGCTTCCGGCGAACCGATCGACCTGATTTACGCTTCCACGTGGACGAACTTCTATCAGAATGCCCGGAAGGGCGCGTTCATGGATATTAAAGACCTGGCGAAGAAATACGCGCCGAAGAGTCTTGCCCAGATCACCCCGGACTTCTACAAGCAGACGGAAGTGGACGGCCACCTCTTCGCCATGCCCTCGGAGTTCTATCAGTACGGCGATATGGGCTATATCGTCCGAGGCGATTTAATGAAGAAATACGGACTGACATCCATCGACGGCATCGATGATTACGGGAAATTCATGGATGCGGTCGTGAAGAACGATCCGCAGCTCGATCCAAGCGGCGATATCAGCTCATCCGGCGGTCTGGAGTCGTATTATGCGAATGCTCAAGGCTATTACGGGATCCTGTCGAGCCAGTTTTCCCCGTTCTATATCAACATGGACGATGCCAATCCGAAGATCTTTAACTTGTACGAGACGGACGGCATCCTGGATTACTTCAAGAAAATGAAAGAGTGGGGAGACAAGGGCTACTGGTCGAAATCGATTCTCTCCAACAAAGACGATAAAATGTTAACGGAAGGGAAGGCCGCGTCCAAACTGCATAATCAAGATTCCTGGAGCGGCGTATACATGGAGCACCCGGATTGGGACGTCCAATTCTATCTGAACAGCAAGTACACGTATAAAACGCAAGCGATGCAGGACGGCATGGCGGTACCGGCTTCGTCCAAGAATCCGGAACGCGCGCTGATGCTCCTGGAATTGCTGCGCACGGATCGCAGCTACAACAATCTCCTGACGTACGGCATCGAGGGCAAGCATTATGAAATTACGGCCGACAATAAGCTGAAACCGCTGGATCTGGACGGCTTCGCGCCGGATGGCTATTGCTCCTGGGGCTTCAAGGCGCCAGAGCTCCGCTATGATGTCGTCGGGACTCCGCCGAACAACGCCGAAGTGCGTCAGAAGCTGGCGGACCGGGCGAGAGAGAATCCGTACGCGCTCTTCACGCCGGACTTCGAGCCGGTCAAGAACGAAATGGCCGCCGTCACCAATATCGTGCAGCAGTATTCGTTCCCGCTCAACTACGGTTACGTGAAGAATCCGGAAGAAGGACTGAAGACGCTCCAATCCAAAGTCAAAGCCGCGGGCTCGGAGAAGATCATGGCCGAAATGCAGAAGCAGTTGGACGCGTTCCTGGCGGCCAACAAGTAAAGCCATTCAATCAATCGGAAGGTTCAGGAGGGATGACATCCCTCCTGAATCTTTTGTTCACCGGAAGCGATCCGGGATCCGGATCTCGACGGACGTGCCGTTGCCCGGCGACGAGCGGTAGGCAAGCCCGTATTCCTGGCCGTAGCAGAGCTTGATCCGGTGGTCGACGTTGCGGACGCCGTAGCCTTGGACTTCCTCGCCGGCGATCCCGTTCGCAAGCAGGCGCTCGGCCTGTTCCGAAGGCATCCCCACGCCGTCGTCCGCGACCGTCAAGACGATCTCGCCCATCTCGGGATAGCCGGTAATCGCAATGGTGCCTTCCTTGCCGTCCCTGGCCTCGAGGATGCCGTGGATGATGGCATTTTCAACGAGGGGCTGAAGGATCAGCTTCAGGACATCGCGGCCGTATAAGGCGGGGTCGATCTGAACGTCCAGCTTGATTTTATTGTCGAACCGCAAATTCTGAATCTGCACATAGGCGCGGATATGATTGATTTCGTCTTCGATGCTGACGATGTCCCTGCCCTTGTTCAGGCTGAGCTTATAGAACTTGGCGAGCGATTGCGAGATGACCGCGATGTCGGGCACGCCGTTGTCGATGGCTTTCCAGTTGATCATCTCGAGCGTGTTGTACAGAAAATGCGGGTTGATTTGCGCCTGGAGCGCCTTGAGCTCGAGATTCTTGATTTCCTTGCCGTTCTGGTACTGCTCTTCGACGAGCAGCCGGATGCGTTTGACCATGTGGTTGAAGCTGTCGGTGAGCTCGCCGATCTCGTCCCGACTCGCGGACTGCGCTTCCACGTTCAGCACGCCTTCTTGCACCAAGCGCATTTTTTTCTTGAGCAGCAGGATGCGCTTGACCGTCGCGCCGGCAATCAAGTAGGCCAATCCGTAGGAGATCAGGCCGCAGACGAGCATCAAGACGAGCATGAGGTCCCGGATTCGGATGCTCTGCGTCAGGATTTCCGTCATTGGAATCGCCGTCACCATCGTCCAATCCGTATTCTCGACCGCTCTTGTCTTGATGACGTAATCGCTGCCGCCGATGGCCGCGTTTCTCCATGTCGGGCCATTGGTTTGCGCGTCTTGAGTCAGCGCCGGATTCGGGTTGATCCGCCGGAAATTGTCCATGTTGGAGCAGCTTACGATCGCGCCGTTCGCGTTTTGAAGATAGACGGCGCCGTCATTCGTGATATTCGCTTTCCGCAGGATGTCTTCGATCAATTCCTTGAGAATGTTCAGCTCGATAATGCCGATGATTTCCGTCGTCTGCTCGCTGTTGCGGATCTTGCGGAGCAGCGAGATGACCGGTACCGGGTCGAGATTGCTGTTGTTGTTCGTGATCGCATGTTCCGGCAGCCAGCTGACCTTATCCTTGGAAGCCAGCAGCGCCCGGTAGCTCCCGGTCTGGGAGAAGGCGTCCATGTCGAAGAAGTTGAAGTTCTGTCCCGCGTACATCAGCCACCCCGGCACGTACAGACTGGCCCGGTAGACGTCTTCCGCATTCTGAAAGCTGTTCAAGAAAGATTCCAGCTTCCGTCTGTCGATATTCTGCTGGACGTAATCGTCCCCGAACGCCTGCTTGTCCCTGGTCAGCATCGTCTGCACGTCGGCGTTGAAATAGATGACGTCGGAGGCTTTGATCAGCGTGTTCACCTTATAGCTTAGGAACGTGTAGGCCTGGTCGAACGACAGATCGGCGGAGTGAAGGATCTGCTTCTCGTAATCGCGCGATACGTTCTTGTACGAGAACGAAGTCATCAGCGCAAGCGGCAGGAAGATGAGGATGAAATAGGAGATCAGGAGCTTGCCCCGAATATGCAGGTTCGTGAACCATCCGGTTATCGTCCGCAGCGGGTTTCTCACGGCTTATGTTTTCTCCTGAATTGCGTAGGCGTCATGCCGGTGATCTTCTTGAAGGCCTTCGCGAAATAATTGGCGTCGTTGTAGCCCGACAGATCCGCGACCTCGTACAGCTTGGATTGCGGCTCCATCAGCAGGTCCGCGGAACGCGCGATGCGGACCTCCGCGATATATTCGCTGATCGTCTTGCCCGTCTCTTTCCGGAACAGCGACGACAGATAGGTCGGCGTCAGGTGGACGTGATCGGCCAGCATATTCACGGTAATTTCCTTGTCGCTGTAATTGCCCCGGATATACTTCTTCACGTCCAGCACGGCTCTGCAGTTGGATTCCAGGTTCGCGATGCGGTCGAGGAGAACGGCCGCCCTGCGCAGAAAGTAGTCCTTCAGCTGCTTGAACGTGCTGATCTTGGACATGACCGCCCAGTCGTATTCCACCTGCCCGGCGCCGGACGGGCTCAGGTGCAGGCCGCGCTTCTCGCCTTGCTCCGCGAGCAGGCGCAGCATGCGGTAGAACAGGCTTCTGACATCGTCGACCGGCGTGCCGGTCTTGGTTCGCATGGCCTGATACAGCTGCTCCGCAAACGACAGGATCGCCCCCTTGTTCGGCTCCTGCAGCAGCTTCTCGTAGGCATGAAAGAGTTCGGGCGTGATCGGGTATGCGGCGGTCGGCTTGTCCGCGGCATCGACCATCGTGCCGAAGTCGTAGTAGAACAGCCGGCTCAGGAACCCGGCCGCCGTCTCGTAGGATGCGCGGATTCCAGGCCAACCGGGGGAAGTCATGCCGACGATCCAGGATACCTTGGGGGATGGCGGGTACTGGCTCAGATGCTCCGCAAGCAGCGGGTAGACCGCCGCCAGCTCGTGCCGGCGTTCCGGCCGATGGGCGGAGATAACGACGATGCGGGCGGAATCCTGGATGGCCGCCAGGTGCGTGAAGCCGTTCGAAGCCCGATGCAGATAGTCGACGATCCGGTTGAGGCCGCGCAGGTCGATCGCGTTCGGTTCGCCGTCCTCATGGGCGGGGACGAGGATGGAAACCGTATAGGAGCTGCCGGGGGCGAAGGAGACGCGGGCAAGCTGCAGGCTGCGTTGCAGTTCGTCGTCGTCGATCGGGCCGCGAATGAGCCCGCTTACGATCGTCTGCCTGATGAACGGCAGGCTCTCGGACAGCGCCAGGTTCAGATGATCGGCTTTCAGATGCTCCAGGCACAGCTGCACGGCCTTGGCGATCACCTCCTGCAGCTCGTCGAGGTTGATCGGTTTCTCGACGTAACTGACCGCGTTGATGCGAATGGCGGCTTTCAGGTATTCCTTGTCGGAATGCCCGCTCAAATAAATGATTTTGCAAGCGGGAAACCGTTCGCGGACCGAGGCGGTGAAGTCGATGCCGTTCATGCCGGGCATGCGGATATCCGATACGACGATATCGGGCCGCAGGCGGCGGGCCGCTTCGAGCCCTTCAATGCCGTCCTTGGCCTCTTCGACGACCCCGATGCCCAGCTCATGCCACTTGATATGTTTCATCAGGCCTTGTCGAGTAGCGGTCTCGTCTTCGACGAGCAGAAGCTTAATCATGCGATTTCACTCCCGATTAGGTAGTCGCGGCCGGACGCCCGCCGCGCGGGGGAACCATGCGGACGCGGCGAACGACGCGGTATTCCGAATGGTCGTTCCCTCATTTGAAAACGATTACATCTAAGGAAATTATACGTGATCCCGTCGGATATTCACAGGGACGGGGAAGGGCAATCCGCAAGATTCGAAGAAGTAGAGGAGCAAGAGGTGATGACGGTGGAAGAATCGCTTGCGCGCATGAAGCATAAGCACGGAAGATTGATCGACGGAAGGCGGCATTACTGGGACGTGGAGAAGCTGTGGGCGCTATCGAAGGACCTGCCCGTTCGGAGAATCAAGCTTGAATCCATCCGGGAGCTCGATCAGGATTGTTGGTTTGCGGATAGCGGGAGCAGGCCGGTCCCGACGATTCGCAACGTCGCGTTTCATTGCGCTCGGATTATCGGCGCGAACATGGCATACCCCGTCTTGCTATGCGCCGAGGGGCGATTGATCGACGGGGGACATCGAATCGCAAGGGCGTTGATCGAAGAAAAAAGCGAGATCGATGCCGTCTATATGACGCTGCCGCCGGCGGATGCGATTCTATGATCGGATAACGCATGTCGATGCAGCTTTGCCTAATCGTCGTTTGGCGTACGAGGGATCATAAAAGGCCAGCCGGTCGCTCGCGACCGGCCGGCCTTTTTCTTTTGATGGCCCCGCGCGAACGGCCCGCCGGCGCGGCGTCTACACGAGTCCGCGTTCCATCGCTTTGACGATGAGGGCGGCGAACAGACTGTTGGACCACGCGAACCAGGGCCGGGTGAAGACGGCCGGGTCATCCGGGTGGAAGCCCTCGTGCATGTAGCCGGTGTCGGCGTCGGTGTTCACGAGCATGTCGATCAGCTCGCGGATCTCGTCGTCGTCGTCGGAGGTCAGGGCCTGCATGGACAATGCCATATGCCAGACATAGCCTTTCGGCGTGTGCGTGCTGCCGATGCCGCGCGCATGCGTCCCTTCGAAGTAATACGGATTGTCGCGGCTTAGCGCGAAGCGCCTGGTGTTCCGGTAGATGGGATCGTCGGGTCCGTTACGAACATGTTGTTCGGGATGTTGTAGCCGAACAGGCAGGCGTCGTCGCTTGGACGGAAGCCGGACCATGTCATGCCGGTGTAGTTGACGGGAAGTCCGCGGCCGTCGTTCTGAAGCGTCTCGGTTTCCTTGTCGGTGTCGCGGACGAACCGGTACGGCGACCGCTCCATATGCCGCTGCTCGGTCAGCATGACGTTCACGATCGACGTGAGCGCGCGGTAGCAGGTGTCGGTGAACGCGTCGACGCGGCCGGTCTCCTGCCAATAGCCGTACAGCAGCTGCACCGGGAGAATGCCATCGGCATGTCTCTTTAATTTGTATGAACATTATAACGTTATGTTCAATTTATTGCTAGGATGTGTTAAGCTTTACTCGATCAAGCCGGGCATGCAGCCCGCCGGCACGGAAAGGAAGGATGCTCGGACCCATGGGAATTGTACTGCGCAGCATGAAACGGTTGAATGGACAAGTATCCGACATCGTCATCGACGAAGGCAAGATCGCCGCGATCGTTCCGCCGGGGACGGGCGAAGGCGAGGTCGTCGCCGAAGGCGGCTATGTATCCAGCGGCTGGATCGACATGCACGTGCATGCTTTTCCGACGTTCAAGCCGTACGGAGACGCGATCGACGAGATCGGGGTGAAGCAAGGCGTGACGACGATCGTCGACGCCGGGAGCTGCGGCGCGGACCGGATCGGCGAGCTGCGTGAGGCCGGGCGCCGGTCGGTCACGCGGCTGCTGGCCTTCCTGAACGTCTCCCGGATCGGCCTCGCGCGCATCGACGAGCTGTCCCGGCCGGAGTGGATCGACGAGGCGGCGGTACGGGAGGCGGCGCTGGCTTACCCGGACTTTATCGTGGGGCTCAAGGCGCGCATCAGCCGCAGCGTGGTGAAGGAGCTGGGCATCGAGCCGTTAAGGCTGGCCCGCCAATTCTCCGCGGCGACGGGGCTGCCCTTGATGGTGCATATCGGCTCCGGGCCGCCGGCGATCGGCGACGTGATGGCGCTGCTTGCGCGCGGCGATATCGTCACGCACTATTTGAACGGCAAGGCCAACAACCTGTTCGACGCGCAAGGACGGCCTCTCCCCGCGCTGACGGACGCGGTGGCGCGCGGCGTGCACCTGGACGTCGGCCACGGGTCGGCGAGCTTCTCGTTCCGCGTGGCGGAGCAGGCCCGGGCGGCAGGCGTGCCGCCGCATACCATCAGCACGGACATTTACGAGCGCAATCGGCTCGAAGGGCCGGTCTTCAGCTTGGCCGACGTCATGAGCAAGTTTCTCGATCTCGGCTACGGCTTGCGGGAGGTCGTGGGCGCGGTGACGGTGAACGCGGCCGCCTGGCTGGGCCGGCCCGAGCTCGCCGAGCTAAGCGTCGGCGGGGACGCGAACCTGACGGTGTTCGAGGTCAAGCAGGGCGGCAAGAGGCTGACGGATTCCGAAGGGGAGACGCGAACGGCGAGCACCTATATTCAAGCCAAGGGAGCGGTGATCCATGGATCGTACTTTGCATGCTAAATACGGATTGAAACGGGTCGTCAACGCCAGCGGGCGCATGAGCATTCTCGGCGTCTCCGCGCCGACCGACGGCGTCATGGCGGCGATGAAGACGGGCGGCCAAAGCTACGTGGAAATGGCGGATCTGGCGGACAAGTCCGGCGCGTACGCCGCGAAGCTGCTGAACGCCGAAGACGCGGTCATCGTCAACTCCGCCTCCAGCGGGATCGCGATGGCCGTCGCGGCCGTCGTCACCCGGGGCGACGAGCGGGCGAGCCTCAAGCTCCATCAGGAGCTGCCCGAGCGCAACGAGATCGTCCTCTTCAAGGGGCACAACGTCCAATACGGCGCCCCGGTCGAGACGATGGTCGCGCTCGGCGGCGGGAAGCTCGTCGAAGTCGGCTACGCCAACGAGGGGCGCAAAGCGCATCTCGAGATGGCGCTGGGCGCGCGGACGGCTGCCATTCTGTTCGTGCAATCGCATCATTGCGTCCAGAAGAACATGATCAAGGTCGAGGAGGCCTGGGAAGTGGCGCGGCGCCGCGGGGTACCGCTGATCGTCGACGCCGCGGCCGAGGAGGACCTGCGCAAGTACCCGGCCTGCTCGGACCTGGTCATCTACAGCGGCTCCAAGGCGATCGAAGGCCCGACCTCCGGCATCGTGGCGGGCAAGGCGGACTACGTGAGCTGGGTGAAGACGCAGCTGCACGGCATCGGACGGAGCATGAAGGTGGGGAAGGAGTCGATCTTCGGCCTGCTGCGGGCGCTGGACGAGTACTTCGAGAAGGACGACACGAGCGAGCAAGAGCGCGCCGCGCTCGCGGCGCTGGACGCGCTGGGCGCGCTTCCGGGCGTTGGCGTTCGCATCGTTCAAGACGAGGCCGGCCGGGCGATCTTCCGCGGCCGGGTCAACATCGACGAAGCGGCGGCGGGCTTGTCCGCGCGGGCGGTCAACGACGCGCTTCGCGGCGGCGATATTGCCGTGTACACGCGGGATTACGGCGTGGCGCAGGGGTATTTCGACATCGATCCGCGCTCGCTGCAAGGCGACGATCTGGCGGTCATTATCGGCCGCATTCAAGACATTATCGGAGGGAAGCACTAATGGCGGACATTCGTTCCCGGTTGTACAGAAACAAAGCGGCGCTTAACGTGCTGGCGGGCAGCATCGACAACGCGCGCGAGATCTACGAAGCGGCGGAAGGCCGCGTGATCGTCGGCGTGCTCTCCAAGGCCTATCCCGACGCGCCGTCCGCCGTCGCGGCGATGAAGCAGTACGGCGCGGCCATCGACGATGCGGTATCGATCAGTCTCGGCGCGGGCGACAACCGCCAGGGCGCGGTCGTGGCCGAGATCGTCAAGTCGTACGCGGGCAGCCACGTCAACCAGATCTTTCCGGCCGTCGGCGCCACCAGCGCCAACCTGGGCGGCCGGGCGGGCTGGATCAACGCGCTGGTGTCGCCTTGCGGCCGGCCCGGTTACGTGAACGTCTCGACGGGCGTGTTCAGCGCGGCCGCCGCGGATCAAGCCGTCGTTCCGGTCAAGGCGGCGATCGCGCTGGTCCGGGACATGGGCGGGCATGCGCTGAAATACTTCCCGATGCAGGGCTTGAAGCTCGAGGAGGAATACCGCGCGGTCGCCAAAGCCTGCGGCGAGGAAGGCTTCGCGCTGGAGCCTACCGGCGGCATCGATCCGGCCAACTTCGCGAAGATCTTGGAGATTGCCTTGGAAGCGGGCGTGCCGCAGGTCATTCCCCACGTCTATTCCTCGATTATCGATCCGGCGAGCGGCGATACGCGCGTAGAGGACGTGCGGACGCTGCTCGGCGAGCTGAAAGCGCTGGTCGACCGGCATGTCTAGCATCGCCGCGTTCGGCGAAGTGATGATGCGCCTGGAGACGCCCGGCTTCACGACGCTGTCCCAGAGCGGCAGCCTGGCGTATTCGTTCTCGGGGACCGGGGTCAACGTGGCCTCGGCGCTGTCGCGCTTCGGCCATGAGACGTACCTGGCCAGCACGCTGCCGGACAATTCGCTCGGCGACGCCGCGCTGGCGCATCTGCGCAAGCTGGGCATCGGGACGGCGTTCGTGAACCGGGGAGGCCGCTACATCGGCATGTATTTCCTGGAGCACGGCTTCGGCCTCCGCCCGAGTCAAGTGACCTATACGGACCGGCTCGGCAGCAGCTTCAATACCGTTCCGCGCGACGCGGGGGATTGGGAGCGGATAGCCGAGGCGGCGGACGCGGCGCATTTTTGCGGCATCGCGCTGGCGATGAACGAGCTCGCGCGCTCGCAAATGAAGCAATTGGCCCGCGCGGTCAAGCGCCGCGGCGGCAAGGTGATGTTCGACTGCAATTACCGGCCGTCGCTCTGGGGCGAAGGCGGGCACGCGGCGGCGGCGCCGCATTATCGCGAGATGCTGGAGCTGGCGGATCTCGTCTTCATGAACGAGAAGGACGCGCTGCTCACGCTCGGCATGCCGAGCGGCGGCGCCGACCGCCTGGCGCAGCTGCGCGACCTGATCCCGCAAGTCGCGAAGACATACGGGATCGAAGCGATCGCCGGCACGCACCGGCAGGTGAACGGGGACAACACGCATACGCTGGCCGGCTATTTCTACCGGGAAGGGACGTTCCGGTTCGCCCAACCCTCGACGTTCTCGGTGTACGACCGGGTCGGCGCCGGCGATGCGTACGCGAGCGGCATCATTCACGCGTGGCTGCGCGGCGACGATCCGCAATACGCGGTCGATTTCGCGACCGCCGCGGCCGCGCTCGCGCACACGGTGCACGGGGATACGCCGCTGGCGTCGGAGGCGGACGTGGTGAAGGCGCTGGCCCGTACGGCCGGCGATATCGTGCGTTAACCAGGATGACGAAGAAAGAGGAGCCGGGATGACCATCACGCGCAAGAAGGGCCCGCTGTATTTGCAAATCAAGAAGATCGTCAAGGACCGCATTCTTCACGGGGTCTATCCGCTGGGCGGCCATATCCCGCCGGAGCCGCAGCTGGAGAAGGAATTCAACGTCAGCAAAATGACGGTGCGCAACGCGATCCGGGAACTGGCGGAGGAAGGCTACGTCGCGAAGAAAAGCGGCGTCGGCACCATCGTGCTCACCAACGTGTCGGTCTCCCGCCTCTCCAAGGGCAAGCGGTTCACCGAGCTGCTGGTGGAGGAGGGGCACCGCTTGGAGAAACGGATGCTGTCCATGACGCGCGCGCGGCTGGAGCCGGGGACCGAGCTGCACGGCCTGCTGGGGCCGGAATCGATCCGCATCGAGCGGCTGTACGTGCTGGATGACCGCCCGTATCTTCACATCCGGCACGAGGTGGCCGCGGCCCTGCTGCCGAAGGCGGAGCGGGACGCCGGCGAGCCGGCGTTCGAATCGCTGTACGATCTGCTGGAGGAGCAGGGCGTCGTGCTGGACAACTTCCGCGACGCGTTCTCGGTCGGCATGGCCTCGGCGGAGACCGCGAGCCTGCTCGGGATTCCGCCGGGGTCGCCGCTGCTCGTGCGGCAGCGGCGCACGTACGACCTCGAAGGGCGGCTCATCGAGTACAGCACGGGCTATTACCAGACGGAGCTGCAGCCGTATCTGGTCCGTTACGACGCGTAAAGCCGGCATGAGGCCCCGTTTCCGCGCGCATGAAGAAGGACCGTTGGAGTTCGAACTCCGACGGTCCTTCTTTTCCGTTAGGGTACGCGATTCGAACGGCTGCGGCACGCTATTCCGCGCGGTCAGTCGATCCAATTACCCGCTTGGAGCAAGCGGAACATGACTTTGGCGGTCGCTTCGCGCGTCGTCGCTTCGGCCGGCCGGAAGAAGCGGCTGCCTTGTGTCTCGACGCCGTTCATCAGGCCGGCTTCGGTGACGGCCCGAATCGCGTCGGCCGCATAGGCGCCGAACGTCCCCGCATCGGCGTAAACGATGCCGCCGCCGGCCGCCGGCTTCGCATGCAGCAGCGTAAGCGAGCGGTTCAGCATGACGGCCATGTCTTGACGGCTCACGGGCGCGTTCGGAAGGAAGCGTCCGTTGTCGCCGGTTACCAACCCGGCCGCGTGCGCGGCGGCAACCTCGGCGGCGAACCAGTCGTTGTCGCGCACGTCCGCGAACGGCGCCGCTGCGCCGGGGGTCTTCAGGCCGAGCGCTCTGACCAGCATCGAGGCGAACTCGGCCCGCGTCACGTTGCGTTTCGGCGCGAAGGCGCCGGCGGACGTGCCGTTCATCACGAACTTGGCGGCGAGCTTCGAGATCTCGTCCTTCGCCCACGAAGACCCGATATCCGAGAACGCGACGTCGCGTACCGCCGCCGCATAGGTCGAGAAGCCCGGACGCGCCACGGTCACGATCGTGCCGCCGTGCTTGCCGGCCTTGAAGGTTGCGGCCGCCGGACGTACGGCGCCGTCTTCTTCGTACAGAGCGCCGGCCGTCGCGGCGGGGACGTCTTCGGCGATCAGGAAGGCGCGCGTCACCGTGTCTTGGACGGAGAGCGGAATCGGCGTCTCGCGGTCGTCTTCGACGCCGACCGCTTCGAAGGCGATCGGCGTGCCGACGACGCGGGCATCCGGATAAGCCGCCTCGAAGCGCTTGACGGCATCGCCGTCCTTCTTCATTCGAATGACAAGACCCGCGTCCTCCGAGAGGCCGCCGAGCGCGGAAAGCGGGAGCGCGACGGATGCGCCGTCCAGGGCGAACACGACCGAGCTGCCCGTCGGCGCGGCTTTCAACCGCTGCGCTTGGGCCGGCGTGAAGCGCAGCGCCGCTTCGCCCGCGTCCGCGGAGGAGGCCGAGGCGACGAGCGCGACCGGTTTCGCCGCGCCTTCAAGCGCGCGGTCTAACGCGGCATCGTCAACGGTCGCGGTCAGCACGCCGTTAGCCGCGCTTGTCTTCGCGGCCAGCGACACCGGCGTTTGCGCGGCGCCGATAACCGATGCCGCGACGTCCGCGCCGCTATCCGCCGGCGCCGCGTCCGGCGTTTGCGGCGTACCGGAACCAGGCTGACCGCCGCCTCCCGGATTGCCGCCTCCCGGCTGACCGTCTCCCGGGCTGCCGCCCCCCGGGTTCCCGTCTCCCGGCTGACCGCCGCCGGTATAATCGTTGTCCACGTTGATCGTGATATTGGAGAAATGGACGGCGGATGTGAAGCCGTAGACGGAAAACGCCGTAACGGCGGAGAGCACGTACTGTCCGTCGGGCAGCGAAGGCAGATCAAAGATGCCGTTCGCGCCGCTTGATCCGTCCAGATAACTTCCGTTAAAGTCTTCGATGACGTAATCGCCCTTCGACATATAGGAATCGAAGCCGTTCTTGGCGCTCCTCCAGTCCGCGAGCAGCCCGTAATACCGGCCGTCGTTGTCGAGCAGGGCGAGCTGCAGGACATTATAGCCGCCGCCGTTGTAATGCAAGGTAATGTCGATCGGCGATTGCGGAGATACGATCCTGTTCGTGACGTCGATGCCCCCGAACGCGTTCTCGTTATCGAGCGACTTCTTCCCGACGTGGAAGACGAACGGGAGGCGGAGGGTCGGAACGCCGTCGCTTTCCAGCACGACGGTCCCTTCGTACACGCCCGGCTTGGCGTCCGGCTTCGCTTCGACGGACAAGCCGAAGGTACGGGCTTTCCCCGAGCCGACGGCGAGCTTGCCGTCCGCATCCAGTCCGGTCAGCTTGACGGAGACGCCGTCCCAGTCCGGGGTGCTGACGTATCCGGGCTTATTGGTGAACGCTTGGTGAAGCTCCGTCTTGGCGGCGTAAGTCACCGTCTTGCCGGTCACGCTCTTCAGCTGAAGCGTGCTCGCGGCTTTCGCGTCGCCGGCCGGATCCACGACGCCGAAAGCGACGCTGCTGGCTTCGCTCGGGAGCGTGACCGGCTTCATGTCCTTGTCCATGATCGTAATTTCGTCCAGCGATTTCAACAATGCCGCCGTATGCAGGGCATGGGTCAGATCGGCGCGCCCGGCGCCTTGCGAATAAGCATCGTACGGCGTGCCGTTCTCGTCCGCCAAGGGATCGGACGTATTCGCGAGCGCCGCCCGGATGTCCGAAGGCGTCCAATCCGGAAATTTATCCTTCAGCAGCAGCGCGAGGCCGGCGATATGCGGCGTCGCCATGCTGGTCCCGCTGTAACGCTCGTAAGCCTCGGAATAATCGGCATCCGGGTGCGCCGCGCCGTAGGCGGGGACCGACGAGCGGATAAGGTGGCCGGGCGCGACGACGTCCGGTTTGATGCCCAATCTTCCGTCCTGGTTCGGCCCGCGCGAGCTGAATTCCGCCATGGTATCGCCGGGCAGGGAGACGCTCTTGAAGGGCTTGCCGAACGTCAGGGTAACCGGCGCGTCCGGCTGCTGCAGCATGGCCCGAACCAAGGCGCGGCCTTCCTTGCCCGCGAGGTCGAAGGCGGGGATGAAGCCGTCGTATTCGCCTTGGAAGCCCATGTACCCGATCGGGCCGTCCCGTCCCGGAATCGATTCCGATAGATCGACGGTATTCGGCTGAAAGACGTCGCGGGAATCGTTGGTCGTGCCGTTGAAGATGACGACCGCCTTGGCGCCGTGCTGCTTGGCGGAGACGATTTGCCGGCCGTAGGGGATGTGTTGGCTGTCGTGCGTCCGCGTGACGATGACGATTTTGCCCGCCACGTCTTTCCCCTCGTAATCGGCGTCCAAGCCGAAGCCGAGATAGACCGCCGCAATCGGATCCGTCCCGAGGAGGGAAGCGAAATCCGTGCTCCCGGGCGCCCAGGCCATCGCGCGAAGCGCGTATCCCTGTCCCGTCAAGGAGCTGGCGGCGGCCGTCTCGTACGTGTCGATCCGGCTGGTGGCCGCGCCGACCGTAATGCCGAGCTCCGCCGTCGACGGGGAGCCGAGCGAATAATAGTAAGGCGCGTCCATGGCGGCGTTGCCTGCCGCGATGACGGGGACGACGCCGGCGAGCGCCGCGTTGTTGATGGCAACCGCCTCCGCGGAATACGGATCCTTCGTCGCATCGTCGCCGAGCGACAGGTTGATCACGTCCATGCCGTCCTTGACGGCGTGTTCGATGCCGTCGACGATCATGGCCGAGGTGCCGGTGCCCAGCACGCCGCCCAACACTTTATACGCGTATAAGTCCGCTTCGTAGGCGACGCCCTTCTGCAGGAAATGGCCGTCGGCGTTCGCCGCGCGTCCCGCGATCGTGCCGGAGACGTGGGTGCCATGGGCCGTACCCGCGACCAACTCTTCCGGAATGGCAATGTCTTCATAAGGGTCGCCGTCGTTATAGAAGGAATCGTGCCCGCCTTTGAACGCGTCCTTCAGGTCGGGATGCAAGTAATCGATGCCGGTATCGATGACGCCCACTTTGAGCCCTTTGCCGGTGTAGCCTTCCGCCCAGGCTTCGTCAACGCCCAATTGCCGCAGGGGCGTCATATCGATCCGCGGATCCTCCGCGTTCGCCTCGTAGGCTGGCGCCGGCTCCGACGTATAGGTCAAGTTCGGATAGATCGCGCTCACGCCCGGAAGCTTCGCCAGTTGGGCGATGCGGGTGCCCGGCAGCGTGACCGCCATCCCGTTCAGCACCTGATTGTACCGATAGCCGACGTCAAGGGATAAGCCGCCGGCTTTGGCGGATTTCAGGAATGCGGCTTGCTCGGTCTGCACCGCTTTCGCGGTCGCTTCGGCCGCCAGCGTTTTATACCCCTTGCCCGCGGCGTACTTGCCGATGGCGGCGGGCGGAGCGCTCAATTGCACGATGACGCTGACCGGCCCCGCGGAGGACGTGTCGATCTCCGGCGATATTAGGAGGTTGGCCGAAGCGCCGGGAGCGGAAGCCAAGCTGCGCTTCCAATCGTCCGCGAAGGTCTCGAACAGATTCATGTCCGGGTCCGCCGAGGCGGAGGCCGGGATCAAACCGTTCGGCGAAGCGCCGGCGGACGCGGAGTAGGCGGGCTGGAACAGGGAAGCCGCCAAGACGGTCGCGGAGATCACGATGGACGATACCTTAGGAATTCGCTTCTGCATGCTCTTCAAATCCAGGTCCCCATTTCTTAAAAGTTGTCGCTCTCGCATGGATGATTCACGATTCGATCTCGAAGGCGTCGATCGAGACGGCGGTGCCGGCGGAGCTCGCGTGCTTCCGGCCGCTGTTCGCGACGCGCACGGTGTGCGTGCCCTCGGAGAGCGTCTCCGATTCGAAGACGACGGCCTCGTATTGGCGGGCCGGCCGGTACAGGTCCGCCGATGTCGCCAATTGCCCGTCGATGTAGATATCCGCGATGCCGCGGTTGCCGCCGACCGGCGCGAGGAGACGAACCTTCGTCCCGGCGAAGACGAACTCGGCATAGTCGTCTTTCGTGATGGACGTCGTCACGGACTGGCCCGAGTAAACCGTGCTGAAGCTTGTCGCCCACGTGCCTTCATAGCGCACCTCGGAGAAGTCGGCGTCTTGGACGAGATGTTTGACGAGGAACGCATCGACGTTCACGAACGCGGGATCGTCCTTCCGGGCTCTCGGATCGGTCTTGCCCGTCCATTCGATCCGGATCGTATGCTTGTCGTAGGAGACCGTCTTCTTGAAGAGCGACTGACGCTTCGATTCGGCTTCGCCGTACAAGGACACGGCTGCGGCCAGCTTGCCGTCGAGATAGACGTTGGCGATGCCTTGCTGCGGATTCTTGGTTCCGATCCATTCGACGTAGCTGCCCTCGAAGGCGAGCTCGGCATGGCCCGGGGCGTCGATGCGCTTCGCGGTTCCGCCGGACAGCGCGTCGTCCGGTACGTTCTCCCAATCGCCGGCGTACGTCACGGCTTCCGAATCGTCCTCGTAGGTGCCGGAGGCGTTGGCGTGCCGCAGGCGCAAGGTGTAGCCGCCCGATCCCGCGAACGCGTAGACGTTCACGTAATAGGTGCCGGTTTGCTTCGCGAAATAGGAGAAGCCTTCCCCGGACGTTCCCGGATGCTCGGAAGCGGCGACGATGCCGGCTTTGCCGTGGACGGTAACGGCGGAAGGCGAGTAGAGGTAGAGATCGAAGTCGGTGCCTTCGTCCCCGGTCAGCTCCGCCTGAATCGTTTCGCCGGCGTTCAGTTCGACGGCGTACACGCGGTCCGGATCGGACGCTTCGTCGAGACGCTCGCTCACTTCCGGCACCTGGAGCGGCGTGCCGGGGATATCCTTGTCGGATACGGCCCGATAGACGTCGATCATCTTGCCGGACATGTTCGCGTCCGCCAGGGAGCTCACTTTCTTCCCGCTGTTCATCAAGCGTTGAATCGTCAGCTTCGCGTCGTAGGCCGGATTGACGCCAAGCACCACGGCAGCCGCGCCGGCGGCGTGCGCGATGGCCGGCGTACCGTAGTTTCCGGGAATATCGTAGTCCGGCTTATCCAGGAACAGGTTGGTTTGGGCGAAGGAATCCCGGGCAACGATCACGTCGCCGAACGATTCATCCGGCATCGGAACGGATTGTCCGGCAAAGATGGTCCCGTCCGCGCCCTGCAAATCGTAATAGCCGAAATAGCCTTCGGCCACGTAATCCAAGTGGAGCACGTCCTTCACGAAAGGCGACGCTTCGCTTCCGAAGAGCGCGTCCCTGCCCGTAAGCATCAGTCTCCCGCCCGCCTGCAGGTAATTCGTTAGATTCGCCTTGTCCGACTCGGTCAGCACCGAAGGGGCATCCGGATCCGGATTCATGCTCGCGTTGGCGTAACCGGTGAACCATACGACGATGTCGTAGGCTTGCATGGCTTCAAGCGAAGGGCCGTCCTCGTTCTTGGCAACGGTCGCGATTTGGAACGTTCCGCGCGCATCGCCCTGCGGCATCCCGTCGGTCTCGTAGCCGGCGGACAGCAGGAAGCTCTTGTATAGCGCGAGGAAACTTCGCTCCTCCTCGTTGCCCCCGGCCGAGTTGTCGTCCTGGACGAGCAGGACCGACGGTTTGTCCGCGCCTTCGCCCAAGTAATCGAGCGCCGCGCGGAAGGAATCGGTTTGGAACGGCGGAGCGAAATCTTCGAAGCCGAGTCCGTTATAGATCGCGCGGTACGCGCCGGTATCGATCTGGGCGGCGTACGCCGGGTTTTCCGAAGGCATGGTCGTTAACGTGTCGAGGGCCGGCGCGGCGAGCTGAACGGTCTTTTTGCCGTAGCTCGTCGGCGTATTGCCGGCGCGCCCGATGCCGTTAACGGTCAGCACGTTCGGGAGCTTGTAGGAAGCCGGGTAGCTCGGGATGCGGTCCAGGTCGTCGCCGAAGTCGCCGGGCTGCGCGACGAACAGCATGTCGGAGTGCCGAAGCGCGTCCAGGATCAGGTCGCTCGGTTCCCAGGTCACGAAGTCCAAGACGGCGATGTCGGCACCCATCTGCTCGGCGTAGGCGATGCCCGCCGCGATTTGCGAGAACGTTCCGCTCCCCGACGTCGAGGAAAACGTCTTGACCGGCAGAATCTTCGCGTTCTGGGCCACGCCCGCGATCCCGACGCCGTTGTTGACGGAGGCGGCCACGATGCCCGCGATTACCGTCCCGTTCTTGGCCGGGTCGTCCAAGCCGTCGTCGGCATCGTTGTCGTCATGATTGAAGTCCCAGCCGTGAACGTCGTCGACGAAGCCATTGCCGTCGTCGTCGATGCCGTTATCCGGGATCTCTTCGGGATTGGTCCAGATGCTGTTCGCCAGATCCGGATGATCGCCATCCACGCCGTCGCTGATTACCGCCACGACGACGTCCTTGCCGGCGTCCTGCAGGAACGGCCAGGCTTCCGGCGCGTTGATGTCGATATCCAGGCCGTCGGCGTTATTCAAGGCCCACTGATTGGGAAATAATGGATCGTTCGGGATGAGGGGGGGCAGCTCGGATGAAACGGATGCCGGCCCGTTCGCGGAGGTCATGCCGGCCGAAACGGAGGTCATGCCGGTCGAAACGGAGGATGACGGTTGCGGTGCATGGAGGGCTTGTCCGGGATTCGGCGGAGCGCTTGTGCCGGATGTTCCCGAATCCGATGCGCTGACCTGGGCGTCCGGCTCCGCGTACAGGACGGCCGGGTCGGCCTTGAGACGGGCGAGGATGGCGGCGATATCCGCGCCTTCGGGCAGCTTTAGAACCTCGGCACCGAGTCCCGGGAGCGTTCGCGACGGCGTTAGACCGAGGTCCTCGGCCAACGATTGCGGGCGGCTGCCTGCTTTGTATTTCACGACGATACGGTCGGCTTTCATGGCTTTATCGGCGCCGGCCGGCCGGGAGAGAGGCTGCGAGCGAGGGGCATCCGGGACAGCGATGACCGTCTCCGGCGCATTCGCGGCTTCCGGTCCCATCGTCTTCCGGAGCTTCTCGGATGCGGCGGTTCCCTGCGCCAACGCAAGGCCGTGGCCATGCTGGCCGAGATTCGGAACGAGGGAACCGGACAGGCAAACGAAAGATAACGAGATCAACAAGAACAACTTGCTCTTCGAGCGATGCTTCAAGGGTGTGTCTCCTCCCACCGTGTCGATAGATTCCGAATGTTCATGCCACGCATCGGCTGCGATGGCGGTTGTCTCTGAATCGTGTCTAGTTCGGCCGGCAAAAAATGCGAGCGGCGCTTCCGGTGCGGCGAACAAAGAATGTCCGCGTACATGCAATGGGACTTAGTGAACAACCTCCTCGTCAAATGGCCTGGGACAGGCGTCCCGCTCGGTTGAATCGGCTCCTCCAGTCGGAGAATGGAGAGAATTCGAACATTATGTAAGGTTTTATGACGTATATCGTCCGAAATTCTGAGAGAATTATATAATTGGCAAATTTACGGCGTCAATAAGTTTATTTTTTTAAACTTTCGAAAGTGATTCAAAAAGATATGTAATATTAAGTGACATATACTCGCGTTGACGAATGCGCTTGCTGCCTTTTGGCGCGCCTAATCCGGTGCGGGCGACAACATTCGGGGCAGGTTCGTTGCTAAGGCAGTCGCGGACCGCCGTCCCCCTAAGGAATCCTCGCGTTCACCAAGCTGCCACAATTTTTCAGGTTCAACCGAGCTTGCTTCCGTGTAATTGAAGTCATCCGGCCAAGGTTAAGCGCTTACACCGGCTTGGCCGACTTACGAATGCAGACGGGAGGGATTGAAAATGACCACGCGCGCGACGTTTTCGGCGCTGCTGACGGCGATTCTGGTCGCCGCCGTCATCCTGACGGGCTGCTCCGCGCAGGCGGCCGCCGACAAGAAGACCACGCTGACCATCTGGTACTGGAACCGCGGGCTCGACGACAAGCTCATCGAAGCCGCCCGAACCGAATTTCCGAATGTCCGGATCGTGGCGCAGAAGGTCGGCGGCGATTTCAAATCCAAGCTCAAGACGACGCTGGCCGCCGGCTCCGGCGGACCCGACATCGTGGCCTTCAACGACTGGGTCACGGAGATGTTTCCGAACGCCGACCGGTTCTACGACCTGTACGAACTCGGGGCGCGCGACATCGAGCCCGATTACTTGCCTTGGAAATGGCAGCTCGGCGTGACGCCGCAAGGCCGCATGGTCGCCCTGCCGATCGACACGGGGCCGACCGCGCTGTTCTATCGGGCGGACTTGTTCGAGCAGGCGGGGCTGCCGTCCGACCCCGAGGAGGTTCACAAGCTCATGGGGACCTGGGACGATTATCTCGCGGCCGGCAAGAAGCTGCAGGACGCGCTCGGCGGCGGCGTCAAGCTGACGGACAACATCGGCACGATCTATACGCAGGTGAACGCGCAGAGCGAGACGATCTACTTCGACAAGAACGATCAATTCGTCGGCGGCGACCCGTCCTCCTCGGCGAAGCGGGCGTGGGAGCTTGCCGTGAAGGCTTCGTCCATGGGGCTGCTCGCGAACGCGAACGGCGGGACGCCGGAGTGGAGCGCCGCCATGAACACCGGCAAGATCGCTTCGTTCGTCGGCGCCGTGTGGAACAAGGAAATCCTCCAGCAAGCCGCGCCCGACACCGCCGGCAAGTGGCGCGTCGCCCGGGCGCCGGGAGGAGACGGCAACAACGGCGGCTCGTTCCTCGCGATCATGCGAACGAGCAAGCATCCCGGCGAAGCGTTCCAGCTGATCAAATGGCTGCAAAGTCCGGACAATCAGGTGAAGAGCTTCGCCGACGTCAATCTGTTTCCTTCCGCCAAGACGGCGCTGGACTCGCCGGTGATGCGCCGGAAGGAGGATTTCTTCGGCGGTCAGGCGACGGGCGAGATTTTCACCGCATCGGCGCTGCACGTGAAGCCGACGTACTTCGGGCCGCGGTACGTGAACGTGAACGGCATCGTGAACCGCCAGCTGCAATCGGTGGCGACGCAGGGCAAAAACCCGGACGACGCGTGGCGCGACGCCTTGGCGCGCATCGGCAAGGAGCTGCTCCGTTAGCCTCCGGCATCAAGCGCGCAAGGCAAGTCCGAATGTACGAACGAGGAGGCTCGGCCTATGAATCGCAGGTTAACCGCTGAACTATGGAAGCACCGCAAAGCGTATGCGGCCATTTCTCCCTTTTTTATCGTGTTCGCGATCTTCGGTCTGTTCCCGATCGCGTTCTCGATGTATCTCTCCTTCCAGAAGTGGGACGGCATCGGCGACATGACGTTCAACGGGCTGAACAATTACCGCTTCATGCTCGGCGATCCCGAATTTTGGCATGCGGTGGCCAACACCCTGCTCATCTGGATCTATTCCACGATTCCGATGCTCTTCTTGGCGCTCGTGCTGGCGTTCCTGCTGAACGCGTCGTTCGTGAAGGGCCGGACCTTCTTCCGGATCGGCTATTTCCTGCCGAACGTCACGTCGCTCGTGGCGGTCGCCATCGTGTTCAGCACGCTGTTCTCGGGCAATTACGGATTGCTGAACTACGTGCTCCGTCTGTTCGGCCTGCAGTCCGTGGAATTCCTGCAGAAGACGTGGGGCATCCAATTCGCGATCTCCCTGATGATCGTCTGGCGCTGGGTCGGCTATAACGCCATCATCTACCTCGCGGGGCTGCAGAGCATTCCTTCCGTCCTGTACGAGGCGGCGCGCATGGACGGCGCCACGGGCGCGCAGACTTTCTTCCGGATCACGGTGCCGATTCTGCGGCCGATCATCCTGTTCACCGTCATCACGTCCACGATCGGCGGCATGCAGATCTTCACGGAGCCGCAGGTGCTCGTCGGCAACGACGGCGGGCCGGGAGGCGGCGGACTGACCATCGTGCTTTATCTGTACCGGGAAGCGTTCATCAACAATTACTTCGGCTTCGGCGCGGCGGTCGGCTGGGGGATGTTCGTGCTGATCGCGCTGTTCTCCGTCCTGAATTGGCGGCTGGTCAAGGGCAGCCCGGATTGAAGCGGCCGGGAGAGAAACGAGGAGAGGAGTGTGTCCGATGGCGACGAGCAAATGGAAATCGGCGGTAGTGCATGCGGTATTGATAGCGGGGTTCCTGCTGTCCATCTTTCCCTTCTATTGGCTCACGGTCATGGCCACGCGCACGACGGGGGAGATCTACAGCTATCCGCCCAAATTAGGGTTCGGGACGCAGCTGCTCGACAATGCGAGGCGCGTGATCGACACGATCGATTTCTTCGGCGCGTTCGCCAATTCGCTGTTCGTGTCGGGGGCGGTCGCGCTGCTGGTCCTGTTCTTCGACTCGCTGGCCGGCGCGACGTTCGCGAAGTACGAGTTTCCGGGGAAAAAGTGGCTGTTCGTCCTGCTGCTGGCCACGATGATGGCGCCGGCGCAGCTGTCGCTCGTGCCTTCGTTCGTCATCATGGCGAAGTTCGGCTGGGTCGGCTCGTTCAAGGCGCTCATTATCCCCGGCATGGTCAACGCCTTCGGGAT
Source organism: Paenibacillus sp. UNC496MF (assembly GCF_900113915.1). Lineage (NCBI taxonomy): Bacteria > Bacillati > Bacillota > Bacilli > Caryophanales > Paenibacillaceae > Paenibacillus > Paenibacillus sp. UNC496MF. The sequence goes on along the minus strand of NZ_FORE01000013.1, from coordinate 31,231 downwards.
CTTCTGGATCCGCCAGTACGCCGAGGAGTCCATCCCGACGGAGCTGATCGAAGCCGGCCGCATCGACGGCTGCGGATTCTTCCGCATCTATTGGAGCCTCATGCTGCCGATCCTGCGGCCGGCGTTATCGTTCCTCGGGGCGTTCACCTTCATCGGGGTATGGAACGATTATCTGTGGCCGCTGATTATTTTGAACAACGAACGGAAGTTTACGCTGCAGGTCGCCTTGTCGTCCCTGAACGGGATCTACGTGACGGATTACGCGATGGTCATCGCGGGCACGCTGCTCGCGGTCCTGCCGCTCGTCGTTCTGTTCCTGTTCGTCAGCCGGCAGTTCATCTCGGATATCGCGGCCGGCGCGGTCAAGAGCTGAGGCGCGGCGCATGCGGAAGCAGCCGAACCCGGGGGTTCGGCTGCTTTTTGGCGCGCGCGGACGTCCGGACGGGCCGCCGCACGACGGGCGCCCGGCGAACATTCCGACTGCGCAAACGGCGGCGATACGGTATGATGGCAGTGCGGCCGCAGTCGCATCGTGCGGCGGACGGACCGCTCGGGCCGTTCCTGCCGCACAGCGCGGGGCCGGTGACGCCGGAGCGCTGGAGCTCGCTCGACGGGAGCTTGTTCGTCGACGAGGCCGGCGCGCCGTGGATGGTATTCTGCCACGAATGGCAGCAGATCGGGGACGGCGAGGTTTGCGCGGTCCGGCTTGGCGCCGATCTGCGGGAAGCCGCCGGAGAGCCGGAGACGCTGTTCCGCGCGTCGGAAGCGCCGTGGACGACGCCGTACGTATCGCCCCGTTATCCGGACACGGCCAATTACGTCACGGACGGGCCGTTTCTGTTCCGGGGCGGCGCGGGCGCGCTGTACCTGCTGTGGGCGAGCTTCATCGCCAACACGTACGCGCTCGGCGTCGCGCGGTCGGAATCGGGCGGGCTCGCCGGTCCGTGGACGCATCAGCCGGAGGCGCTTTACCGCAGCGACGGCGGGCATGGCATGATCTTCCGCGCCTTCGACGGCCGGCTGCTGCTCGCGATTCACGCGCCGAACCGGACGCCCGACGAGCGGCCGCTGTTCTTGGAGATCGCGGAGCGCGGCGGCGCGATCCGGCTCGCCGGGCGGGAAAGGGCGTAGGCGTGCGGGCGAAACGCTAGCGGCGGTTCGCGATTGATGCGTCGCATTTGCGTGCGGCCGCTGCTGCTGGAGAGCGCGGAGCACGGCGGCGCGATTCGGTTCGCCGGACGGGAGCGGGCGTAGGGGGGGAGTGGGCGATGGGTAGCGGCGGATCCACGCGCCGAACCGACGCCAGACTCATAACGAAAACAACGGGACTGTCCCCGCGGATCCGCTTGCCGGATCGGGGACGGTCTCGTTTTGTTGCGTTAGCGGACGAGGACGGGGGACGGGTGCGGAAGCGGTGAGATTCACGGGAAGGACGGTCGAAGCCAATCGTAGCTGGCGGGGCGAGCGCCGATGGGGAGCATGCGGGCGATTTGAAGTTGGCGGCCATGAGAGCCGCTATTTTGCGGTTTCATGGCAAGTAGTCGAGTTAGCCGGACACCAGAGCCGCTATTGGCTTGAATAGTCGCCGGAATCGCGGTCGAGCACGGCAATAGCGGAACGTGTGTCCGCGTGCTTGCAAAAAAGGCCAAAATGACGCCAATAACGGAACGCGTGTCCGCTTGGACGGCCCCGCAGCACCGGCTTCGCCGCGCGCCGCCGGCCTCGCCGCGCCCCGGCCTCGCCTCGCGCCCCCGGCCTCGCCGCGGCCAAAAAAAAGAAGCGGCGCCCCGATCAGACGCCGCTTCCCTTCATCTTCGACAAAAACGCCGATATCGCGTAATACGCCGCTCCGCGCACCGCCGATTTCTCGCCCTGCTCCGCGAACAGCACGCGCAGCCGGCGCCGGTGATGGGCCAGCGCCCGCTCGGCGACGGTGCGCTGCATCGCTTCGCCGAGCCAAGCCTCCGCGCGCCGCAGTTCGTTGCCGACGATGACGACGTCGGGATTGAACACGTTGACGATGTTCGCGATGCCGACGCCGAGCGCTTCGCCGATCCGCTCGAACAGCCGCAGCACCTCGGCCTCGCCGCGGCCGGCCGCCTCCAGCAGGCCGTCGAGGTCGCGGTAGCCGAGCGCGGCCGCCTGCTCCAGCAGCGCGTTCTCGGACGCGTACAGCTCCCAGCAGCCGCGGTTGCCGCAGCGGCACGGCTTGCCGTCCGCCTGGATGGACAGGTGGCCGAGCTCGCCGGAGAAGCCGCCGGCCCCTTTGTACAGCTCCTTGTTCAGGATCATGCCGGTGCCGATGCCGATCCCCGCGCTGACGTAGATCTGATTGGCGACGCCCCGGCCCGCGCCGTAGCGCTGCTCGCCCTGCGCGCCGGCATTCGCCTCGTTGTCGATCGTGACCGGCACGCCGAAGCGCTCTTCGACGATGGCGCGAAGCGGCACGTCCGTCCAGTCCAGGTTCGGCGCGTACAGAATCGCGCCTTCCTCGTTGACGAGGCCCGGCACGCCGATGCCGACGCCGACGGTGCCGTACGGGCAGGGCGGGATTTCCGCCTGCAGCGACGCGATGCAGTCCAGCAGCCGCGGGAGGACGTACGCCGCGTCGTGCGCCGTCAGCGTCAGCCGCCGTTCCGCCAGCACCACGCCCTCGAGGTCCGTCAGGATGCCGCGAATATAGTTGACGCCGAGATCGATGCCGATCGCGAAGCCGGTGCGCGCCCGGAATTGGAGCAGGTTCGGCTTGCGGCCGCCGCTCGATTCCCCGGGTCCGATGTCGATGACGAGATGATGCTCGATCAGATCCTGCACGAGACTCGACACGGTCGCCTTGTTCAGCCCCGTCCGCTCCGAGATTTGAGCCCGCGAGAGGGGCGCGTAGCGCAGCACGGCGTCCAGCACGATGGCGGTATTCATTTTTTTGACGAGCGCCAAATCTCCGGTTTGCTTCATAATTTCCCGATTGCCTCCGCTTGTCCCGATGTATGGGAACGATTGTACCATGGGTTTCGCGGCGATGCCATAGGGTGCGGGCGGTATCGAAAAACTTTCTTTGTTTACTAGACAAACAAAGTTTGGCGATGCTAGAATAGCCGTAAGAACGTTTTCATCATTATGTTTTCATCAGTACCCGCCGCGTGAAGCGGACACCATTTTGGAGGGATTTCATTCCATGGCGTATTTCAAGAACATCGGCAAAATCGCGTACGAGGGCAAAGGCTCCGACAACCCGCTCGCATTCAAACATTATAATCCGCAAGAAGTCGTGCTCGGCAAAACGATGGGGGAGCACCTGCGCTTCGCCGTCGCGTACTGGCACACGTTCACGGCATCCGGCGCCGATCCGTTCGGCGTGGGCACGGCGGTCCGCGGCTGGGACAGCGCGAACGAGATGGACCAGGCGAAGATGCGCGTCGAAGCGAACTTCGAATTCCTGAACAAGATCGGCATTCCGTTCTACTGCTTCCATGACCGCGACATCGCGCCGGAAGGCGCTTCGCTCGCCGAAACGAACAAGAACCTCGACGTCATCGTCGACCTGCTGGAGCAAGGCATGAAGGACACCGGCGCCAAGCTGCTGTGGAACACGGCGAACATGTTCACGAATCCGCGCTTCGTGCACGGCGCGGGCACGACGTCCAATGCCGACGTCTACGCTTACGCAGGCGCGCAGCTGAAGAAGAGCCTCGAGATCGGCAAGCGCCTCGGCGCCGAGAACTACGTCTTCTGGGGCGGCCGCGAAGGCTACGAGACGCTGCTCAACACCGACATGGCGCTCGAGCTCGACAACCTGGCCCGCCTGTTCCACATGGCCGTCGCGTACGCGAACGAAATCGGCTTCGGCGCGCAGTTCCTGATCGAGCCTAAGCCGAAGGAGCCGACGAAGCACCAGTACGACTTCGACGCGGCGACGACGATCGCGTTCCTGCAGAAGTACGGCCTGAAGGATTACTTCAAGCTGAACCTCGAAGCGAACCACGCGACGCTGGCCGGCCACACGTTCGAGCACGAGATCCGCGTGGCGGCGATCAACGGCATGCTGGGCTCGCTCGACGCGAACCAAGGCGATCTGCTGCTCGGCTGGGACACGGACGAATTCCCGACCGACCTGTTCTCCACGACGCTGACGATGTACGAAGTGCTGAAGGCCGGCGGCATCGGCAAGGGCGGCGTCAACTTCGACGCGAAAGTGCGCCGCGGCTCGTTCGAGGACGAGGATCTCTTCCTCGCGCACATCGCGGGCATGGACACGTACGCTTGGGGCCTGAAGGCGGCCGCGAAGCTGATCGATACGAACCTGATCGACGGCTTCGTCGAGAACCGCTACCGCAGCTTCAAGGAAGGCATCGGCGCCGAGATCGTCGCCGGCCGCGCCACGCTGGCGTCGCTGGAGCAATACGCGCTGCAAAACAACGCCATCAAGAACGAATCCGGCCGTCTGGAACGGATCAAACTGCAGCTGAACGAAATCATCTACAGCGTTTAAGAGGGAGGCTTTCCATTCCATGTCTTACGTCATCGGCGTCGACTTAGGCACGAGCGCGGTGAAGGCGCTGCTCCTGGACCGGAGCGGCGCGGTCGCCGCGGAGGCCTCCCGCGACTACCCGCTGTTTCACGAGCATTCCGGCTGGAGCGAGCAGCGGCCGGACGATTGGGTGACCGGCACGCTCGAAGCGATCCGGGAGCTCGTCGCGGAAGCCGGCGTTCCCGCCGGCGAGATCGAAGGGCTCAGCTTCTCGGGCCAGATGCACGGCCTCGTCCTGCTGGACGCGGACGGCAATCCCGTCCGCAACGCGATCCTGTGGAACGACACGCGCACGACCGCGGAATGCCGCGAGATCGAGGCGCTTGTCGGCAAGGACCGGCTGCTCACGATCACCCGCAATCCGGCGCTCGAAGGCTTCACCCTCCCGAAAATCCTCTGGGTGCGCAAGCACGAGCCCGACGTTTTCGCGCGGGCCGCGTCGTTCCTGCTGCCGAAGGACTACGTCCGCTACCGGTTGACGGGCGCCCGGCACATGGATTACTCCGACGCGGCGGGCACGCTGCTGCTCGACGTGGCGAACAAGCGCTGGAGCGGCGAGATGCTGGAAGCCGTCTCGCTCCCGGCGTCGTTCGCGCCGCCGCTCGTGGAATCCCACGCGCTCACGGGCACGCTGCTGCCGAATCAAGCGGCCGCGGCCGGGCTGGGCGAAGGCACGAAGGTGTTCGCCGGCGGGGCGGACAATGCCTGCGGCGCCATCGGCTCCGGCATCCTGCAGGAAGGGCTGACGATGTGCAGCATCGGCACGTCGGGCGTCATCCTGTCCTATGAGAAGGACAGCGGCAACGACTTCCGCGGCAAGGTGCATTTCTTCAACCACGGCAAGGAGGACGCGTTCTACGCCATGGGCGTCACGCTGGCGGCGGGCTACAGCCTGAGCTGGTTCAAGAACGCGTTCGCGAAGGGCGAATCGTTCGACGAGCTGCTGAAGGGCGTCGGCGACGTGAAGCCGGGCGCGAAAGGCCTGCTCTTCACGCCGTACCTCGTCGGCGAACGGACGCCGCACGCGGATTCCGTCATCCGCGGCAGCTTCGTCGGCATCGACGGCTCGCACGAGCGGGTGCATTTCGCCCGGGCGGTCATGGAAGGCATCACGTTCTCGCTGAACGAATCGGTCGCGATGTTCCGCGAGGCCGGCAAGACGGTCGGCACGATCGTCTCGATCGGCGGCGGCGCGTCCAATCCGGTGTGGCTGCAGATGCAGGCGGACATCTTCAACGCCGACGTCGTGTCCCTGGAGAACGAGCAGGGGCCGGGGCTCGGGGCGGCCATGCTGGCGGCGTACGGCTGCGGCTGGTTCGACAGCCTCGAGGCGTGCGCGGAGCGGTTCGTCAAGCGCGCGTCCGTGTACAAACCGGAACCGTCCGCGGTCCAAGCGTACGAAGGCTTGTTCCGCGTTTACCGGGACGTCTACGCGTCGACGCGTTCGTTGAACGAAGGGCTTCAGGCTTACCGGTAATACGCTCGCGGTTCAAGGCTGCTTTGGCACCATGATTGACCGCAAGACCGCAAGACCGCACTGGCTGAATCGCCGTTCCCTCGCAAGCGGGGGAACGGTTTTTTTGTGCCGTCCCCGGGCGGTAGGGCTCAGTTCAGCGGCGTGAGAGAATAGCTAACGTAAATAGGTGTCGAGTAATGGTAAAATAGCCCGAGAAAATAGCAGCGAAACGGAGAGATGGCGAGAAAATTTAATTATTTAGCTTAATATCCCACAAATACGTCCGGAATTCGGCGAAATACGAGCTGTTTCTTCCTGGTATTCACCCCGTATACTAGATATGGAAACCAAGTTGACATCAAACTATCGACAACAGGGACGGGATTCGGATGGGGAACGCGAAACGCAAATGGACGGTCGGAGCCAAGCTGATGGCGTCATTCTTGAGCGTGCTGCTGCTGCTCGCCGCGAACGGCGCCGTCAGCTACGCGATGATGGCCAAGATGAAGCAAACGAACGGCGACCTGGCCGGCAAATGGGTGGTCGGCGCGGAGACGATCAACCGGATCAACTATTTGACGGAGCATGTGATGAACCTGCAGTACCGGCTGCTGTCCGAGCCGAACGCCGCATTGAAGAAGCAGTACGCCGCGGACGCCCGGACGGCGATGGCGAGCATTCATGAGAGCTTCGACACCTACCGTTCGGTGCTGGGACCGGACGACGAGACGGAGAAGGAGCTGTTCGACGAGCTCGTCGCCGCGTGGAAGGATTTCGAAGGCGATTATAACGACGCGGCCGCCCAAGCGGACGCGAACCGGCCGACGGGCGAGCAAGCGGACGCGCTGCGGAAGGCATCCGAGGGCTCCTTCGCGGCGCTGCAGTCCAATCTGGATTATCTCGTGCGGAACAACCACGGCGGCGCGGACGAGGCGAAGCGGCAGAGCGCCAAGCTGAGCGCGCGGTCCGGCGCCGCGGTGCTGATCGCGGTGGGCGCCGGCATCGTGCTCGTCGCGCTGCTGACCGTCTACGTGCGCCAAGCGATCGCCAAGCCGATCCGCCTCGCGGCGCGGGTCGTGGACGAGGTGGCCGGCGGCAGCCTGACGGCGGACGTGCCCGCGGTGCGCAACCGCGACGAGATCGGCGGACTGTTCGCCTCGCTGCGGACGATGGTCGCGCAGCTTCGCGCGGCCATGCTGGGCGTGCAGGAGGCTTCCGCCGGCATCGCGTCGTCGTCGCGGCAGATGTTGGCCGTCTCCGAAGAGAACGCCAGCTCCTCGCATCAGGCGGCCCAGGCGGTGCAAAGCATGGCGGAAGGCGCCGAACATGCCTTCGCGCAATTCGCGGACGCGAGCCGGACGACCGGCGAGCTCGGCGCGGGGATCGATCGGATCGCCGATTCGACGGCGGTCGTCGCGTCGCTGTCGGCGGACGCGAGCCGGCTCGCCTTGTCCGGGCGGGAAGCGGCGAACGACGCCGTCGCCCGGATGGTCGCGGTGAACGACAGCGTCCGGCTCGCGGCCGACCAAGTCGGTCTGCTGGAGACGCATTCGCAGAGCATCGGCGCCATCTCGAAGCTGATCGGCACGATTTCGAAGCAGACGAACCTGCTGGCGCTGAACGCGGCGATCGAAGCGGCGCGCGCGGGCGAGCACGGCAAGGGCTTTGCCGTCGTCGCGGACGAGGTGCGCAAGCTGGCGCGGCAGACGACGGAAGCCGTCTCCGAGATCGGCTTCGTCGTCGGGCGGATCGCGGGCGACACGCGCGAGACCGCCATGCGGATGCGCGCGAGCGCGCAGGAAGCGGAAGCGGGGATGAGCGCGGTCCAGGCGGCCGGCGCGTCGTTCGCCGAAATCGCGGAGGCGTCGGAACGGGTGTCGGGCCAGGTGCGGGAAGTCGCCGCCGCCTCCGAGCGGATGGCCGCCGGCTCGCGGCAGCTCGTGCGCGCCATGCAGCTCCTGGAGCGCTACGCCAAGCAGAGCGCGGAGACCGCCGCGACCGTGGCCGCGACGTCGGAAGAGCAGACGGCCTCGGCCGAGCAGATCGCGCTGTCTTCCCGTTCGCTGAGCGGCATCGCCCTCGAAATGAACGAGCTGACGGCGGGCTTCAAGCTGTAAGGCATGCCTCAAGCTGTAAAGCATGCGAAAACCTCCGCTTCCCGCGGTCAACGCCGGGAGGCGGAGGTTTTTTTGGCGTGGCCGTGCGCATTGCTTGCCCCTGCGTATCGGTCGCCCGCGCTTATCGATAGGCGCTCCAGATGTCCGCCGGCGCGACGCCGAGCTGGCTCGCGATCAGCTCGGCCGTGAGCCGCTGGGGCTTTTTGATTTTGCCGTTGCGGATGTTGGAGATGGTCGTGAGCGAGATGTTCGTGTTCTCGGCCAGCTGGGTGACGGACAGCCGCTTCTCCAGCATGAGCAGCCGCAGCTTATAGGACGAATCGGTCGGCTCGCCGCGTCCGGCCCCCGCCGCATCGGCGGTTCCGGCGGGCGGAGCCGCTTGCGCGAACGCGCCTTTGACGGGCAGCATGTCCATCACGAGGATGGCGAAGCACTTGAACGACCCGTCCCCGTGATAGAACGGCTTGACGAGCGAATGGACCTGGAACCGGTCGCGGAAAAGCTGCAGCGTGAACCGGAACTCGCCCGGTTTGCGGTCGTCCTGCAGCTCCCGGAGCCCATCGCGCACCCGCGCCCGGTCCTGACGGACGACGAAGCGGCTGCTTTCGGTCCGCGACAGCTCCAGCCGGTCGTAGCGGATGGGGCCGCGGTAGCTGCGCAGCGAGACGATCGTGCCGGCGGTCGTCAGCAGCATGGAGACGAACGGGTCGCGTTCGTAGGCCGCGTCCTCGATCCATTTATGCTCCGACCGGTCGCGGATCGTAATCATCGCGAAGCTTTCGTCGTCGGTCGCTTTCATGCGCTTCGCGTGCAGCTCGCCGAAGAGCGGCGCGTGCTCCGACAGCGAGAACGGCGATTCTGCAAACGCTTCCGGATTGCGCCGCGTCAAGGATGCGCACAGCCGCTCGACGATGGGCCACAGCGGGCTCGTTCCCGCGAGCGGCAGCGACGCCAGCTCGAGCCCGATCAGGCGCTCGCTCTTGAAGCCGGTCAGCGTTTGGAAGGCTTCGTTGCACGCGTGGACGAAGCGTTTGTTGCGGAACGTGCGGACAATCAGGACCGCGTCGGGAGCATGCGCGAATACATCCACCATTATCATCAGCACCTTAGCTCGAATTGTCGTTCTATTATAGCACAGCCCTTCGGTTTCGCATCCATAAATAGGGCTGCGCGCGGCGACGGCATGGCCGGTATGGGCGGCGGGGGAACGGGGCACGCTATGCGGGTTGGAACATTTAACCGATAAGGGTGAATCCGCTATGCAAAATGATACCGCGTTGTTGTTTCAATTCGCCGATTCCCGCACCGCGTCGCTCGCGCGCGGCACGTTCGAAGAGCTGGGCTACGATCCCGTCGTCCAGCAGGGAAACGAGGTGCACATCCATATGCTGGGAGACGACCTGACCTCGGCGCTGGAAATCGCGCAGGCGCACGGCGGGCAGCTCGCCGTGCAGTCCACGATTCCGGACATCGAGCTGACGAACGACGCATACCGGATGGAGAACATCACGATTCCGGCGCATGTCGTGAACGAGGACTGGATCGCCCGGGAGGAAGGGCAGGAGCTCGCCAACCGCGACGACGACGCGCCCGCGGAGGACGAATTCTTCCCGGACGACGGCTCGTACGGGTACTTCTCCGGCGACGTGCACCTGTAATGAAGCGCGCGGCGCGCGAAAAAGGCTGACGGGCGGACGATCCGCCGGTCAGCCTTTTATTCGCGCTCCGCGGCATGGCTGCCCGCGGCGTAGCCCGTCGAGAACGCGGCCGTAATGTTGTAGCCCCCGGTATACCCGTGCACGTCCAGCACCTCTCCGCAAAAATACAACCCCCGCATCAGCTTCGACGCCATGGTCTTCGGATCGATTTCCTTCAGATTCACCCCGCCGCCGGTGACGAACGCGTCCTCCAGCTTGAGCGTGCCGTACGCCCGCATCGGAAACGCCTTGATCAGCTTCGCGAGCCCGAGCCACGCCTGCTTCGGGATATTGTCGTACGTCAGCTGCCCGTCGAGATCGCTTTCCTTCAATAATAGGGGGACCATGCGCTCCGGCACGTAGCCCTTCAGCACGTTCTTGACCGCCTTCCGGGCATCCTCGCGGGCAAGCCGCAGCGACTCCTCGTATACGTCGTTCGCGCTCGCGTCCGGCAGCAGGTCGATCGTGAGCAGGACGTTCCGCGCGCCGCTCTTCTTCAACTCCTTGACGACGAACTGGCTGCAGCGCAGCGCGATCGGGCCGGAGATGCCGAAATGCGTGAAGAGCAGGTCGCCCCGATGCTCGACGATCCGCTTGCCCTTCGCGTTCCAGACGGAGAGGCCGACTCCGCGCAGCGAGAGGCCCTGCAGCTCCTTGCTCTGAATGTACGGCTCGTTGGACGTGATCGGCACCTCCGTCGGGAACAGCTCCGTGACCGTATGGCCGGCCTTCTCCGCCCACGGGTAACCGTCCCCGGTCGAGCCGGTATAGGGCACGGATTTGCCGCCCGTCGCGACGACGACGCTGCGCGCGCCGATCGTCTCGCCCGTCTTCAGCGCGACGCCCCTCACGCGGCCGTCTTCGTAGAGGACGCGGGCGACCGGCGCGTTCACCCGGATCTCGACCCCCAGCTTCCGCACCTGGCCCACGAGGGCGTCCACGACGGTCTTCGCTTTGTCCGAGACGGGGAACATCCGTCCGTTGTCCTCTTCCTTGAGCCGTATCCCGAGCCCTTCGAAGAAGGCGACGATGTCGCGGTTGCCGAAGCTCGTCAAGGCGCTGTACAGGAAGCGGCCGTTGCCCGGAATATGCGCGATCAGCTCGTCCATGTCCTTGTTGTTGGTCACGTTGCACCGGCCGCCGCCGGAGATGCCGAGCTTGCGGCCCAGCTTGTCGCCTTTGTCCAGCAGCAGCGTCTTCGCGCCGCGCCTGCCGGCGGCGATGCCGGCCATCAAGCCGGCCGAGCCGCCGCCGATGATAATGACGTCGTAGTTCACTTGATAATCTCCCCGATGAATCCTCGTCGTATGGCGAATGAATAAAGCTTTCGCCGCCGTTACCTATCATACTATCCAGTTCCGGGAGCGTCTACACGACGCGTTCGGAGGGGATCGGCAATCGATCATTAATGGAATAATATGACAAATTTTATAGAACGCGCGAACCTCGTCGAAAGTCGTTGTAAAAACAATAGACCTGTGATTTAATCGGATTAACGGGTAATTCGGATAACCATTAACTGGGTTTCTTCTGAAGGGTGGGACTCATTTTAGTGTGGAAGCTTATTCTTTTGCAATTCTTTCTCGCATTTCTACCGGTATTTATTTTTCAATTCTGGTATGACTACTCGAAACCACGCAAAAGAGTACCTTACCTCCTAATCGTGTTTTGCGGCGTCAGCATGCTGCTTGGCATCGCGGCTTGCGTCGAAGTGAAAGGGTTCGGCCTGGACTACCTGTACGCGCAGTTGATTCTCGGATCCCTCTACGGGGGAGGCTGGGTAACCTTGGCGCTGACCATCGTCTATCTCGCCGCCGAGCAGCTGATGATGGAGGGCGGCTGGGGTTGGATCGAAATCACCGGCACGCTGCTGTTCATCATCCCGATCGTCTCGCTTTACAATCATCGCTTCATGCAGTTGAAGTTAAGGTCGAAGTATGCGGTCGTGCTCGGCCTGACGGGGCTCCTGCTGCTCATTCGGTTCTGCGCGTTCATTAATTATAGCTACGTTTCGCATCCCGGCCTGTCGATGGCCGATTACGCGTGGATGCTCGCGCATGAGCTGGGCTATTTCGTTATTATGGCGCTCGGGCTCGCCTGCTCGGAGCATTTCGTCCGGCATCAGAACGTCAACCACCGGCTGCATCACATCTCCGACAGCTTCCGCATCGAGGTGCAGAAGCTGCAGCAATTCATCGAGGAGACGCCGCTCGGCGTCATATTCGTCGACGCGGCGGGCACGATCACGCACATCAACGAGATGGCGATCCACCTGCTCCGGGACAAGGTCGGCGCCAAGCAGCGCCACGAGCTGATCGGCCAGCCGTTCACGATCATGTACGACCATATCGAGAAGGACGCGCTCGGCCGCCTGTTATATCAGGCGCTGAACGGTCACAAGATGACGACGGAATACGTGCAGGAGATGGGCAAGATCTACGTAAACACCGGCGTCTGCGTGCGCGACATCCAGAACGGCGAAATCATCGGCGCGGCGATCATCGCCCACGACATGACGGAGCTGAGCCGGCTGCGCGACGAGATCGGACGGATGGAGCGGCTCAGCCTCGTCGGGCAGATGGCCGCCAGCATCACGCACGAGATCCGCAATCCGATGGCGGTCATTCGCGGCTTCGTGCAGCTGATGCGCGAGCGCAGCCCGGACCATCAGAGGGAATATTACCGCATCGTGATGGACGAGCTCGACCGGGCCAACAGCATCATCAGCGACTTTCTGTCGCTGGCCCAGAACCGGGTCATCGAGAAGGACAGCCAGTCGCTGCACGACATCATCAACGAGATTTTGCCGCTGCTGTGGGCGGACGCGAACATGCGCGGCCAATCGCTGGAGCTGAAGCTCGCCGAAGACGTCCCGAAGCTGCTGCTGAACGAGAAGGAAATGAAGCAGCTGATTCTGAACCTGGCCCGCAACGGCATGGAAGCCATGGACCAGCACGGCGTGCTGGCGTTGGAAACGCATACATGCGAGCAATTCGTGGAGCTTCGGGTGATCGATAACGGCAGCGGCATTCCGCAGGAGAAGCTGGAGCACCTGTTCGAGCCCTTCTATACGACGAAATCGCACGGCACGGGCCTCGGCCTGCCGCTGTGCCTCAGCATCATGGAGCGGCACGGCGGCGTCATCCAGGTGGAGTCGCAGGAAGGCGTCGGCACGACCTTCTTCGTGCGGTTCGACCGCAACCGCAACGCCCTCGAAGCGGCGGCGGCGCTTAGCCGCTCCTGACCCCGATTCGAGCCGGCACAACCGGACGGCATCGGCCATGCCGCTACATAAGCGTTCCGTCGCGCGCGCATACTACCCTTTGGAAGGGGGTGCCAGCAATGGAACGCAATTCGCAGCCCGGCAGCGCTTCCGGGAAGGCGGCGGCCGGCAAGAAGAAGCAGAGCGCCAAAGCGCCGGAATCGGAAGGGTACGACAAGAAATTAGACGGCCCCAATCGCCCTTCCATCTAAGGAAGGAGAATGGGTATGAACGAGAACGAGCAGCAGCCGCAAGCGCCGGCGATCGGCGCGGACGATCCGGATCTGGATCCGTACGAAATCGAATTCCTCCCCGAGTTCCGCGCCGGCCGCGGTCCGCGGGGGCCGTTCGTCAACGGCAGCGGCGTCGTGATCGGCGACCATATGTACGAGTCGCCGCAGTCGCCGCTGTCGAATTGGACGGAGGAGACCGATCCCGCCGTCATGGCGGGGGACGAGTGGGTGCATCCGTTCAAGGACGTCGGCTTCCTGACGAGCGAGAACCGGGATTATTTCGAACGGGGCATTCCGCCGAAGGACGGCATCTTCGCGCATCCCGACAAGGATGCCGCTTACGAAGCGGCGGGAGACGGCGTCTCCGGCGAGGAGCCGTAAATCCGGCAGCGAAGCAATCGGGCCCCGGTCCGATTGCTTTTTCTTTGCTTTCGATACGATCGGGGGGTATAATAGGAATTAAAATCATCATTACCATCCCTATCAATAACGCTTAAGGAGCGATGACAGATGTCGATGTCTTTCGAACGATACATGCTGGATATGATTCAACCGATGCGGGACGATCTGACCCGTCTCGGCATCGAGGAGCTGCGCACGCCGGAAGCGGTGGAAGAGAAGCTGCCGGGCGCCCAAGGCACCGCGCTCGTGGTCGTTAACTCCGTCTGCGGCTGCGCCGCCGGCCAATGCCGTCCGGGCGTCGCGCAGGCGCTGCAGTCCGACCTGAAGCCGGACCACCTGTTCACGGTCTTCGCCGGCCAGGACAAGGAAGCCACGGCCAAGGCGCGCGAGTATTTCGCGCCGTATCCGCCGTCCTCCCCGTCCATCGCGCTGATGAAGGACGGCGAGCTCGTGCACTTCATCGAGCGCCACCAGATCGAAAACCGTTCGGCCGCCGAAATCGCGGCGGATCTGACTTCCGCGTTCGAGCGGTACTGCCAATAATAGAGGTGATGGGATGAGCTTGCAGCAACAGATCATTCAAGAGCTTGGCGTCAAACCGGAGATCGATCCGAAGCAGGAGATTCGCAAGCGCGTCGATTTTCTGAAAGACTACGTCCGCAAATCGGGCACGGCCGGTCTGCTGATCGCGATCAGCGGCGGCATCGACAGCGCGGTCGCCACGGGCCTGTGCAAGCTGGCGACCGACGAGCTGAGCGAGGAGAGCGGCAAGGAGTATATGACGCTCGGCGTGTTCCAGCCTTACGGCGAGCAGGTCGACATCTCCGACAGCTACGCGGTGGCGGAGGCGTTCAACCTGAAGCATCGCGTCGAGACGAACATCCAGGAAGCGGTCGACGAAATCGCGCTCGAGGTCGAGCACGGCTTGAAGGCGATCGGCATCTCGCGCCATCTGAGCCGCGGCGGCAAAGGCAACGTCAAGGCGCGCACCCGGATGGTCACGCAGTACGCGCTCGCGTTCGAGCTGAACCTGCTCGTCGTCGGCACCGACCACGCGTCCGAAGCGATCACCGGCTTCTACACGAAGTGGGGCGACGGCGCGGTGGACATCACGCCGCTCAGCACGCTGAACAAGCGGCAGGTTCGTCTCATTGCCGCGGAGCTCGGCGTCCCGGGCGCGGTCGTGACGAAGGCGCCGACCGCCGGGCTGTGGGAAGGCCAAACCGACGAGGACGAGCTCGGCATCACGTACGACGAGAACAGCGATTACCTCGAGGGCAAGCCCGTCAGCGACGCGGCCCGCGAGAAGCTCGAGAAGCAGTACGTCAAGACCGCCCACAAACGGAACACGATTCCGGGCATTTAACGGCCCGCGATGACCGTTTGTCCGCCGCCCTTCGGCCATGGCCGGAGGGCGGTTTGATTTCGGCGGACGCCGCGAATCAGGCGGAGGCAAGCGATTATGGACGGCGGCGCGGGGCGCCGCCGCCGAAGAAGGCGGAGGAAGCGCGATGATACATGGAATCGGGCATGACCTCGCGTCGCTGGAGCGGATCGAGCGGATCTTGCTCGGCGAAGCGGGCCAGCGGTTCCGCGAACGGATCTTGACGGCGCGCGAGCGGGAGCTCGCCGCGTCGTACGGCGGGACGCGGCTGATCGAATTCGTCGGCGGCCGGTTCGCCGCCAAGGAAGCGGTCTCCAAGGCGTTCGGCTGCGGCATCGGGGGCACGCTGCGGTTTCACGATATCGAGATCGACCGGGCGCCGGGCGGGAAGCCGCTCTGCCGCTTGACCGCGAGCGCCTGGGAGCGGCTCGGCCTGCGGGCAGCGGACATGACGATTCACGTCTCCGTCACGCATGACCGGGCGCTGGCGTCCGCCTATGCCGTCGCGGAGCGCCGCGCATAATCAACGTCGGCATCATCCGGCATAACGCCGGCACCCTTTGCCCATAATGGGAATAGATAGTAGGAACAAGACGGACGGGGGGCGCGTACGGCGATGAGAACGGAATGGCTGGCGAAGCGAATGTTCAGAAGCGGGCAGCAGGTGCCGCTCGACGGAGAATACGGCGATCTATGGGGAACCCGGTTGGCCCTGTTCAAGGGCGATCTGTTCCCGTTCCATCCGCAGATGGGCGATTCCAGATGGTCGTACAGAGGCCCGTTCGGAATGGGCATGCCCGCATGGAAGGGGCCAGGTGGCGCAGGGCGGCTGACGGGAGATCGGTGATCTGCCGTTCCGGCCGGCCGGGTCGATGGCGGAAGCGCTCCGAACCAGGCGCGGCCGAGGCGCCGGGCGGCCCGAGACGGGCACGGCCCGAGCAATGAAGAAGACCCTTGCGGGATGCGCGTTTCGCGCCCCGCAAGGGTCTTCGTTTTATTTTTTGGCGCTCAGCCAGGAAGCGAGCTCGTCGATCTGCGCGTCGGACAGCCTGCCGTTAAAGGCCGGCATCCCGCCGCCGCCCTGCTTGATTTGCTTCTCGATTTGGTCCTTCGTCATGCGTTTGCCGACCTTCGTCAAATTGGTGGACGCGCCCATGCGTCCTTGGAGGTCCGTGCCGTGGCACGAGACGCAGTTGGACTTGAAGACTTGGGGCGCATCGGCGGATCCGATCGTCGTCTTCGCCGACGAACCGCAGCCGCCGAGCATCAGGAGCGCGGCCGGCGCGAGGACGAGCAAGAGGCGGGCGGCTCCGCGAGGGGCGAGTAGAGTGGCAGCAATTGGCATGTGATGCGTCAGCCTCCATCGTTTGGATGTCTGTTCCAGTATAGGCCTTATTAGGCACGTGAAGCAACCGGTTGCGGTGTGGCTTTATCGGGATAAAGTGCGTTATAATAGTACGGACTTGTATACAAGATGTAGAGCCAGCGAATAAACATTTTTGATGATTGGGAGCCGCAATGAAACTGACCTACAAGACGATCATTCAAAATTATTTTCACCGCTTTCACGCGGAAGTATCCATGGCGGCGTTCACGCGCACGAATCCGGGGATCCGGGATCAATCGACGCCCGAATTTTACCGATTCTGGATGATACAAGAGGGCGGAGGCCGGCTGCAGATCGGAGGGCGCTGCCTCGATCTGCAGCCGGGACAGCTGCTGCTCGTTCCGCCGGGCACGCGCCAGTCCTTTACCGCGGAGAACGACGAGACCGTCGGGCTGTATTGGTGCCATTTTCGCGCCACCATCGGGGATATGGACATGTTCGAGCTGCTCCAGCTGCCGATCTCCGTCGTTCCGTCGGAACCGGAGCGCGTCGCGGGGCTGTTCTGCCGGCTGATCGACGCCTGCCATTCCACGGCCTTGACGAGAGAGCTGCACATCCGCTCCGCGATGTTCGAGCTGCTCGCCTGCTACTTGGAGTACGGGGGCTTCGGCGAATCGTCGCTGCGCGAAAACGAGCCGCTCGACAAGATCGATCATGTGCTACAATACATTGAAGAGCATCTGTCCGGTCCGATCGCCGTGGAAGACATGGCCCGTCTGGCTTATTTGCACCCGAACTATTTTATCGGCTATTTCAAAAACCTGATCGGCTACGCGCCGGCCCAGTACGTCCTTTACCGGAGACTGGAGCGCGCCAAGGAGCTGCTGGAACGAAAGGACGCCAGCATCTCCGACGTCGCGCGGGCGGTCGGCATGCAGAACCATTACTTATCGCGGATGTTCAGGCATTACACGGGCCTGACGCCGAGCCGGTACAGACAGATCTATCATCAAACCGCTGCCCATTGCGAGCAAGCCGCGGACAAGGAGGACAACGAGTGGTAACGACGGAGGCGGCGGCTTATTTCAGCGAGGAGCTGCTGCATTGGTATTTGGCGAATAAACGGGACCTTCCCTGGCGAATGAACCGGGACCCATACCGCGTCTGGGTGTCGGAAATCATGCTGCAGCAGACGCGGGTGGACACCGTCATTCCCTATTACGAACGGTTCATGGCGAAATTCCCGACGGCGGCCGCCTTGGCGGAGGCGCCGGAGCCGGAGGTGCTGAAGTGCTGGGAGGGCCTCGGCTATTATTCGCGCGCCCGCAATTTGCAGGCGGGCGCCAAGGAAGTGGTCGTCCGCCACGGCGGCGCCGTGCCGGACGACCGCGACGCCGTCGCCGCGCTGCGCGGCGTAGGACCGTATACGACGGGCGCGATCATGAGCATCGCGTTCAACCGCCCGGAGCCGGCGGTGGACGGCAACGTGATGCGCGTGCTGTCGCGCTACTTCTGCCTGGAGGAGGACATCGCCAAGCCTTCCACCCGCGTCGGCATCGAGAAGCTGGCCGCGTCGCTCATACCGGAAGGCGCTGCGGGCGACTTCAACCAGGCGCTCATGGAGCTCGGCGCGCTCGTCTGCACGCCGAAGTCGCCGGGCTGCTTGACCTGCCCGGTCATGCGGCATTGCGAAGGACGAATGGCCGGCAAGGAACACGAGCTGCCGGTCAAGTCGAAAGCGAAGCCGCCGCGCCGCGAGACGCGCATCGCCGCGCTCGTCGCCGGCAGCGGCGCGAACGCCGGCAAGCTGCTCGTCCGCCGGCGGCTGGACAGCGGGCTGCTCGCGCAAATGTGGGAGCTGCCGCATGTGCTGGCGCCGGAGGCGCCCGGAGCCGCGGCGCCCGCGAAGCGCCGCGGCCGCGGCAAAGCCGCGCAGGCGGCGGCAGGCGCCGAGGCCGCCGGCCGCGGGGAAATCGCGGCGGCGCTGGAGCTGCCGGCGCTGCTCGCGGCGCCCGCGCCGGAGCCGCCTACGGCCGGCGAAGCGCTGCCGGCCGTAGGTGGCGGCGAGCCGGACCGCCGCGCGGCGATGGCCGACTTCCTGAGCCGCGCTTTGTCGGCCGAGGAAGGGCTGCTTGTCCGGCCCGTCGCCTGGTGGGGCGAGACGGATCACGTGTTCAGCCACATCGTCTGGGACATGCAGGTGTTCCGCGCGGAATTCGGGTTCTGGCAAGCGGGCGGCCTTGACGGCGCCGGTGATGGGCTTGCGGCGATGGCCGCGGAAGCCCCCGGCGCGTACGGCGAAGGCGCCGCGCCGGACCGTTACCGCTGGATCGGCCCCGAGGAGATGGACACGCTCGCCTTTCCGAACGTGTTCGTCCGGATTCTGCAGGTGTATTGGCGCAATCCCGGTTGATTCGGCGAAGAGCACGTTCTACAATGGGGGTGAAGCGTCCGGCTGCGCGCTGCAAGGCGCATGCGCGGGCGAACCTGAAGCAGGGGGGACAGGAACGTGAGCGAAATGTTGGAACGGCTGCAGCGGGAGAAAATCGTCGCGATTTTCCGCGGCATCGAGGACCGGCATGCGGACCGGGCGGCGGAAGCGCTGCTGGACGGCGGCATCGCGCTGATGGAAGTGACAATGAATACGGCCGGCGCGGCGGGCATGATCGGCCGCTGGCAGGACAAGTACGGCGAGCGGGCCGGCATCGGCGCCGGGACGGTGCTCGATCTGGACATGGCGAAGGAAGCGGTCGCGGCTGGCGCGCGGTTTCTGATCTCGCCGAATCTGGACGAGACGGTCGTGGACTACGGCTTGAAGCACGGCGTGCCCGTATGGCCGGGCGTCATGACGCCGACGGAAATCGTGCGCGCCTGGAAGGCCGGCGCGGAAGCGGTGAAGATCTTCCCGATGGGCACGCTCGGCTGGAAGTACCTTGCCGAGATCCGCGCGCCGCTCGACCGCATCCCGATGCTCGCCACGGGCGGCGTCGACCTGGACAATCTCGCCGATTATTTCAAAGCCGGCGCCAGCGCGGTCGGAATGGGCAGCAAGCTCGTCAACCTGGAGTGGGTGCGGGACGGGCGGTTTGACCTGCTCGAGGAACGCGCGCGCCAGTTCGTCGAGGCGGCGAAGGCGATCGGCTAGGCCGGGAAGTAGTCCGAAACGGAAAAATGAGAAAATTGTAAGATTTGTGTATGGAAAAACGCGGTCCGCAGGGACCGCGTTTTTTCGTGCCGCCGGCTTCCCCGCATCGGAGGAGCCCCGGAAAAACCCGTATAAAACAAAGAGGCCTGCGGCATATCCGCAGGCGCAAGAGAGAAAATATATAATAAAGGGGGGTCATGCGTCTAGTATAGCTTCCGAAGATGAAAGGAACATGAAGGAAATATTACAATTCCATTACAAGGTGATAAATCGAGGGAAAGACATCGCGAGAATCTTATGAGGGAAAATAAAGTTCTTTAACGCTAAATAAAGTTCTTTAATCACACTGGTCTAAAATGAGTTTGTTGATCCGACATCTTTATTTGACGGTTGTTCATCTCCCGTTTAGCACCTACGTTTCAAACCATTTTAATCCTATTCTCCGCTTCGGCCGCATCATAACATATTGCACCTGGAAGAAGAATAGAGATAAGGAAAGCATGTCTCATTCGTCCGAAAGGGGTTGATTCAAGATGCATTCCTCAGAGCCAACGATCGCAATGTTAGGTATCGGCACGGCTGTGCCCGAATACGTGCTCGACCAGACAGAAACGGCGCAGCGTTTGATGCACGCCCTCGGCGGAACGCCGGACGCCGCCCGCTGGACGAAACGGATTTTCAAGCAATGCGGTGTTCAAACCCGCTATACATGCGAGCCTGATTTGCTTGAGTCTGCCGAGCACAACCGTTACTTTGCCCAAATGTCAGGCTTGCCGGTGCCGACTACGGCAGAACGGATGGCGACCTATAAACAAGCTGCGCTGCCGCTGGCGCTTCAGGCAGCCAAGAAGGCTATGGTCGAGGCTGGCGTAGGACCGGAAACGATTACCCATCTGTTGACGGTCAGCTGTACCGGGCAGTTTCTGCCGGGTCTTGATGCGGTGCTCGTCCGGCAGCTCGGACTCTCCCTCTCGGTCAACCGCATCCCGCTGACTTTCCTCGGCTGCGCGGCCGGCCTCAAGGCGATCGGCATGGCGCGTGATATCGTCGCTGGACGTCCCGACGCTGTCGCGCTGATTGTCAGCATTGAGCTGTGCACGATCCACATGCAATCGTCGCCGGAACGCGAAGCCTTATTCGGGGCATCATTCTTCGGCGACGGAGCTTCCTCTTGCATCGTTGGGACAGCGGGGCAGGCAAACGGCCCCGTCTTCACGCTGGGGGAGGCGCGCAGCGGCCTGATGCCCGATACGGCCGACGAAATGATATGGGAGGTCGGGAATCATGGCTACGACCTGTTCCTGTCCCCTCGCATCTCCCAATTGATTGGGGAAACGATACCCGAGCATCTTGCGCCGCTCATGCAAAATGACGGTCCTTTTCCGGGAATTTGGGCTATCCATCCCGGGGGTAAAGGCATTATCGATGCGCTTGAAGAAGTGCTCGGATTATCAACAGACCATACCCGCTTCAGCCGCGACGTACTTCGCGATTACGGAAACATGTCCTCAGCAACGATTCTGTTCGTGCTGGATGCGACCCGTGAAGCTTTCATTCGGGAAGGGGCTGTCAGAACGGAGGGGTTCTGTCTGGCTTTCGGGCCGGGACTCTCTTGCGAAATCGTACCGATTGCATTCCTCCCGGCTACGGAAGGTGTCATGCCGATCGGCGCCGAAGCAAGGACGAGTCACTATGCTTAGGTCGTTCCGCGAACGTGCTTCTTCGCACGAGCTTATGGACGACCAAACGCAAGGCGGGGAAGAGTTAAGGGAAGCGCTGCGGCATCTTCGCAGGTTGAACCGTCTCTTTGCCGCGGCGGCCCCGACTTTATTCGGGGTTAATCGATTATGGGTGCAAGCCGGCAAACCTCGCCACTTGTCCTTACTCGATATCGGGGCCGGCTCCGGCGATGTCAATGCTGCCTTACTGCGATGGGCCGATGCGCAAGGAATCGAGCTGACGGTGACGCTGGCAGATCGGACGGAAGAAGCTTGCGCGGAAGCGTCGGCCTATTTCGCGGGCGAGCCCCGGATCTCGGTTCTTTGCCGTGACGTACTGGATTTGGACAAGAAGTCGGCCGATATCGTGACGGGCTCGCAGTTCATTCATCATTTCGGATCTGAGGAACTGCCGGGCGTTGTTTCCGCGATGCTGCGGGCTTCCAGAATCGGCATCGTTATTCAGGACATTCATCGGCACTGGCTGCCGTGGGCGGCTGTATGGCTCGCGACCCGATTGGTATCGAACAACCGTTACATTCGAAACGATGGCCCGTTATCCGTTGCCAAAGGCTTCCGGGCGGAGGATTGGAAGCGATTGGACGCAGCGCTGGGCTTACCGGGGTTGACCTACGACTGGCGGCCGTTGTTTCGCTATGTCGTTACCATTCCCGTAGGAGCGGTGGGCAAACGCGGATGAGATGTCACGAGACGATAGATGTGGCCATACTCGGTGCAGGCATAGCCGGCAGTTGCATGGCGGTCCTTTTGGCGAGGCGAGGCTGGAAGGTCGTGCTTATCGACCGCCGGTCATTTCCTCGCCATAAAACCTGCGGGGAATTCTTATCGCCTGAAGCGGTCGGCTCGCTGATCGCCCTTGGAATGGAACCCCGTCTTCGGACGCTTCGGCCGTCAATTTTTCATCGTGCCCGGTTGGTCACTGGAAGCAGGGCTTCCATCATCGTGCAATTGCCCGGCGCGGCTTGGGGGATTAACCGTTACGACCTCGACGAGGCGCTTCACGAAGAAGCGCGGCTCGAAGGCGCGGAGGTTGCGACGGAAACCGCCGTATCGGCGATTCGCCTGCGCAGCGGCGGATACGAGTTGGTGACGAAGCGAGGTGCTGAGCTGACAGCGATACGGCCCAGAGCCGTGATCGGAGCATGGGGAGGAAACGGGCATGTCGCGGAAATGCCGGATGCCCGGCGCGGACGTCCCGCTCCTTGTCCATACGTTGGCGTCAAAACGCATTTATCCGGAATCAAGGCGGACGGGGAGTTGGAGCTCTATTTTTTCAAAGGCGGTTATATGGGGTTATCTTCCGCCGGGGACGGCATCGTCAATGCTGCGGCGCTGCTCGATAAACGTGCCTTTCGGTCCATGCCAGTTTCGGTAAACGGCTGGCTGGAAGCGGCCGGAGCTCTTAATCCGCGTTTGGCTCGGCGTTTGGCCGAAGCCCGGCCCGTTACGGGAACTCATGCCGCAGTCGCGCCGGTTAGGCTCTTCGACGCTCCGCTCGCCTGGAATGGCATTCCCTTGATCGGCGATGCTTGCGTGACGATACCTCCCTTGTGCGGCGACGGTATGTCGATGGCGATCCGTTCGGCGCAGCTCTGCGCGATAGGTGCTGATCGGTACTTGCGGGGCGAAACGACGCTGGAGGAATGGGAAGCAAGCTATGTGATGGCGATCTCCCGGCAATTTCGCGGTCCGCTTCGATGGGGGAGGCTGCTTCAGCGCACGGCGGGGAATCCGTCGTTCGCGATGCTGGCTGCGGCTGTCGCAAGCCGGTTGCCGGGTGTCGTCAACCGCTTGGTGAAAGCAACCCGACTCGGCAAAATGGACGATCTCCCATGGTGAAGACCCGCCGCGGAACCGGCATGCCACCGGTCATCGGACCGCTGGTGCGGCTGTCTGTCAGACGTCCGTCCGCCGTCGTGTTTCTCTGGTTCGCCTTCGTTGCCTTGATTGGCGGTTATGCTTCGAAACTTCCGGCCGTCGCGCAAGGGCACGGTTTAACGCCGACCGGCGACTTCGCCTACGTGCAGGGGCGGCTTGCCACCGAATACGGCATTCCCCCGAACCCCGTCCTCCTCGTGTTCGAGTCGGATGAGGAGGGCACCCTCCCGGACTTTCGCGCCTTTATTGCGGAGGCCTTGAACACGGTTAATGAGCAGCATGGCATCTTCGTCTCCGCATCGCCGCTGAGAAATGACGACATGCTGAAGGAACACAGTGCTTATGCCGTGCTCGCTTTGGAAGGGAATTCATCCGCGATAGATGCAGGTTTGGCGGACCGGCTGCGCAACCAAATGCCCCGTGCGGAGCATTACCGCGTAAGCTTGACAGGCAAACCCGTCGTACAAGAGCGCGTAAATGAAGCCAGCCGCAGTGATTTGGGGAAAGCAGAACGTTTCGGTATTCCCTTCGCGTGCTTAATCCTGTGGCTTGCGTTCGGCGGTTTGCTGCCGGCGCTTATTCCCGTCGCGGCGGGCATCGTTGCGGTGACGGGAACGATGGGCATGCTTTATTTCGCAGGCAAGCATGCGCCGCTGTCCGTATTCATCTTGGACGTTATCCCCATGGCAGGCCTAGCGCTATGCCTAGATTTTGCGTTGTTGATCGTAAGTCGCTTTCGGAAAGAAGTCGCCGTGCTCCCTCCCGACCAAGCGGTTTTCCGAACCATGGCGACTTCGGGCAGGGCCGTCACGTACTCCGGCGCCTGCGTCATGGCGGGCCTGGCGGGCACCTTGTTCATACCGCTCCCAATGTTCGCGAGCCTCGCAATGGGAGCGATCGCGGTGACGTTCGTCTCGCTGGTGGTCAATATCACGCTGCTCCCGGCCATTCTGGTCATCTTGGGGTCGCGATTGCGCCGAAAGTCGAGTAGGGCCGGTAGCCGCCCCGCACGCGGTCAACCCGCGAGTTCTGGATGGGAAAGGCTGCCGCGCTTGGCGCTGAAGCGGCCGATCCGGACAAGCTTGTTTTGCGGGAGTTTGCTGCTGGCGTGTCTGCTGCCGCTTGGCGGCATGCGCGTCGCCGTGCCGGACGCGGACTCGCTTCCGCGCGGTGATTCGGCCAGAGAAGCCTATCATACATACCGTGAGAACTTCTCTTCCGATACGGGCGCGGAAGTCGACATTTTGGCACTGGCGGCGGATGGCCGATGGGATGGGAGGGAGCAGCTAGGACTGTTCGATTTTCTCGTCGGTATTAGAGGGGATCCCGATGTGCGATTCGAGTCCCTAGCCCCGCTTCCCATGCCGCCAGAGTCTGCGGGCCGCCAGCATCGAGAACGGATCGTCGGAGCCGGGGGCGGATACGACGATCGAGCGGTTCGCGTTCTCATCAACGCGGACCCGGCTTCCGCGGAAGCGAGAAACTGGGTCAGGGGTTGGCAGGGCGGCGTGGCGCAGGGACCGCTCGTTCTGTACGCCGGAGGAGAAGCGAAGTACGAACAGGAAGTTTACGATGCGGTGGCCCACCATCTGCCGATGGCGTTGGGATTTGTTCTGATTATTAATTACATTCTGCTGTTCGCAGCGTTCCGTTCCGTTCTCGTTCCGCTCAAGAGCCTTTTTATGAACATGATCAGCATTTGCGCCGCGTTCGGGGTATTGGCTTTAGCCGCCGCGTTCGGGTTGTTCGGCATGGAAGGGGGCCGCGTGGCGATCATCATCCCCGTCTTTATCTTCGGACTTGTCTTCGGCATGAGCATGGATTACGGCGTGTTCCTTATCTCTCGCATTTCCGAGGCTTACGGCAGGACGGGGGACAACGAGCAGGCAATCGCGGAAGGAACCGGCCAAAGCGGCAAAATCATTACCGCCGCCGCTGCAATCATGATCGCGGTCACCTTGCCGTTCGCCTGGGGACAGGTTGAAGGCGTCAAGCAGCTTGGAATCGGCATTTCAACGGCAATCTTTATCGACGCGACCGTTGTGCGGATGCTGCTAGTGCCTTCACTTATGATCATGCTGGGGGATTGGAACTGGTGGGGGCCGGGTAGAAAACCGCCGAAACCTTGATCGTCTCCTCGAACGACGACAAGTCGAATTTCAACCGCTGTGCTTATTACCGAGAGGGTTAATTGACTATTTTCCCATTTACTGTGCAACCTAATCGGGTGTTAACAACCGCATCTGTGAAGATTACGATTCCAAGTGTCCTTCCGAAATTGGCAGTATGCCGAATTGCCCGATCGCTCCAAGCTCATTATCGTCGTCGGCCAAAGCCATAAAACAGGGCAGGGCATTGTACCATTCACCACTATGAAGAATTGCATAAGTTCGTCGCGACACAGTTCCGGTTAAAAAAGATTTCCTATCGATGGTCGGCCCAAGACCTGGTAACCGGCGATAAAATACCGTTCATCGGCCGCATCATGGCCTCCTCACCTAATGTCTCTATCGCGACTGGATTCAGTAAGTGGGGAATGACCAATGGGACGGTTGCCGCCTTATTGATCAAGGAGCTGATCGTCGAAGGATCAAGTCCTTACGAAGCGCTCTTTGCTCCTTCGCGCCCCATATCGCTCAAAACGATCGGAAGCTTCATCTCCGATAACATGGATGTCGCCAAACATCTGATCGGTGGCAAATTGCAGCATGCCACGCGGCGTCCCGAACAATTGGAGAAGGACGAGGGGGCGGTCGTTCAGGTAAACGGGAAGCGGGCGGGTGGCTATCGCGATCAGGACGGTCGGCTCCATCTCGTAGATACGACATGTACGCATATGGGCTGCGAAGCGGAGTGGAACAACGGGGACAGAACGTGGGATTGCCATTGCCATGGATCGCGATTTTCCATTGTGGGCGACGTTATCGAAGGCCCGGCAGAAAAGTCTTTGAAACAAATTCTAACATGATAGAATCGACCCTAGGCTTGGCCGAAATATTCGGGTCCGCAAGAACGGAACCATTCGCAAGATGACAAGCGAACAGCAGTAACTTCTGTTATTTTCGGAGGTTGCTGCTTTTTTGCGCTATTCAATCAATGTTATTTCAAATGGAGGCCTTTGTTGGTCTCTAATTAAAAATTTAATTTCACAATTTCATTCGCGTTTTTGTGGAAAGTTCTACTCATTAAACAACTTTAGATTGTTATCGTCGATTTTGTTTACCCTAAACCTTTGATTTTACTAGACCTACATTAAAGAACTATTTTCTCTCACCAGAATCATCGAATTTGCCGGTCGTCGTGGAAGAAGAGTTAGCTAAGGATGAATCGGGACGATTCTGGAACAAACGGTCAAGATAATTCTTGACCGTTTGTTCCAGATATGATAAATTACCTCATGAACGGGGAGCAACCGATGGAGGCCTACAAAGCGGGAAGAACGAGGGCTATTTTTTTGCCTGATTCTTGACCGAATGGTCTAAAAAGGTGCCGGAAAATCAAGCCTGCCAGCGAAGACGATTGTCGTGAACGCGGCGGATGGAAGAACCCGCAGTCAAAGGCAGCGGAAGACGAGCATACAAAAGGAGCCATCGCCATGAATACGCAATTTACCGTAAACCGCAAGACGCCCGCTTATTGGCGCGTTACGTTCCATAACCCGCCGATCAACCTCCTGGATCCGGATACGATCTACGAGCTGTTGACGCTCATGGATCGATTCGAGACGGATCCCGAGCTGAAAGTCGTCGTGTTCGACAGCGCGGATCCCGACTACTTCATCGCCCACTACGATATGGCGCGCGCGGGCGAAGCGCAGAAGACGCCAAGCGCGTCCGACCTGCCCGCCTGGTTCGACTTCACGACGCGCCTGGCCAAGTCTTCCGTCGTCAGCATCGCGGAGATCCGCGGCCGGGCCAGGGGCATCGGCAGCGAATTCGCGCTGGCCTGCGACATGCGGTTCGCCAGCCGCGAGAAGGCCGTCTTCGGCCAGCCGGAAGTCGCGGTCGGCGTCGTGCCGGGCGGCGGCGGCAACGAAATGCTGGCCCGTCTCGCGGGACGCGCCCGGGCGCTCGAGATCGTCCTCGGCGCGGACGACTACGATGCAGGGACCGCAGAGCGCTACGGCTGGATCAATCGCGCGCTTCCGGATGCGGAGCTGACCGGCTTCGTCGACAATCTCGCGCATCGGATCGCGTCCTTCGATAGCCGTACGTTGAGCGAAGCCAAGCGGCTCCTCAATCGCGCGGGGCTCCCCGACGCGCCGGAGCTGATCGAATCCCGGACGGCTTTTCTTTCGCTGGCCGTGACCGAGAGCACGCGGGAAACGCTAACGAAGGCCATCGCGCAGGGCTTGGGCCGGGCAGGCGGCTTCGAACTCGATCTGGGCGCGCGATTGGGGCGTTTGGAGCGTTCGGGTTAACCATTCCATCCATCCGTACCCCTATCCATATCGGTCGACAAAAAGCGCCCTTGCGGCGCTTTTTTCGTTTGTCTTCAGCCTGCCAATTCGCCTGCGGCCGTTGGCGGGGGCGCCGTAGGATTGCCTTGCGGACGGGACGGCCAGGGCGGGATTGCGTTGCGCCCGATTCGCGCATAACCATACCCGAGAATCATGCCGCCGATGAAGCGGCATGCTTTTTTGCGGTTGAACGGCTCAGCGGGTTTTAAGTGATTCCCGTTGCCAAAACGACGAATCGGTTCTAAAATGAACCTATAAAGTATTAAATGAACTTATATGAACATGAAAAGGAGAATCCATTCATGGAAATCCGTTATGCTTCCCATCCGAACGAGGTCAAGGCGTTCGACACGACCCGCCTGCGGGACGAATTTCTGATCGAGCGGCTGCTCCAGGCCGACAAGCTCGTGCTGAGCTATTCCCACGTCGACCGGTTCATCATCGGCGGCGTCGTGCCGGTCCGCGAGACCGTCAAGCTCGAGGCGGACCCGAAGACGATCGGCGCGGCCACGTTCCTGGAGCGCCGCGAGATCGGCATCATCAACGTCGGCGGCGCGGGCACGGTGACGGTCGACGGCGAGACTTACGCGATGGCGAGCAAGGACTGCCTCTACGTCGGCCGCGGCGCGAAGGACGTCGTCTTCGCGAGCGAGGGCGCGAGCAGCCCGGCGAAGTATTACTTGAACTCGACCCCGGCGCATCAGACGTACCCGACGGTGAAGGCCGCGATCAGCGAAGCGTCCCCGAACCATCTCGGCAGCCGGACGAATTCCAACGAGCGGACGATCTACCGCTATATCCATACCGGCGGCATTCAGAGCTGCCAGCTCGTCATGGGCATGACGCTCCTGAAGGACGGCAGCATGTGGAACACGATGCCGTGCCATACGCATAACCGCCGCTCGGAGGTGTATTTCTACTTCGACATGCCGGAGGACGGCGTCGTGTTCCATCTGATGGGCGAGCCGGACGAGACGCGCCACCTCGCGGTGCGGGGCGAGCAGGCCGTCATTTCGCCGAGCTGGTCGATCCACAGCGGCGTCGGCACGAGCAGCTATACGTTCATCTGGGGCATGGCCGGCGAGAACCAAGTGTTCGAGGACATGGACGCCGTGGCCATGAAAGATTTAAAATAAGAGCAAAACTACGCAAGAAAGCGGCGAATCCGACATGAACCCACTGCGAAGATACGAGAAGATCATGGAAACGTTGCTGGCCGCGCGCGAGGTGACGGTCGCGGAGCTGACCGAGGCGCTCGGCGTCACGGGCAAGACGATCCGGGAGGACCTGGCGAAGCTGGAGGAGAAAGGCTTGCTGGCCCGCGTGCACGGCGGGGCGGTGCTCGCGCAGCCGAACCAGCTCGGCATCCTGTCGCCGAAGCGCGAGGAAGCGCCGAACGCGGCGGAGCGCCGGGAGATCGCGGCGTCGGCCGCGGCGCTCGTCGAGCCGAACGAGGTCATCGCCCTGGACGGCGGGCGCACGACCTTGGAGATGGCCCGGCTGCTGGCGGATCAGCCGCTCACCGTCGTGACCAACGACCTGCTCATCATCGCGGAGCTGTCCCGCAGGGAGCGGATCCGCCTCGTCGTGCCAGGCGGCTACCAGAGCCGGAACGTGCTGATCGGCGCCGAAGCGGAAGCCTACATCCGCAAGCTGAACATCACGAAGGCGTTTCTCTCCGCGACGGGCGTGCACGCCGAATACGGCTTCACGATCTATTCCGGCGAATCCGTCGGCATCAAGCGGGCGTGGCTGGAGACGGCGAAGGCCTCGTACGTGACGGCGGATCACCACAAGTTCGGGCAGGGGGCGCTCTTCACCTTCGCCAGGCTGGACGAGGTCGCGGCGATCATTACGGACTCGGGCATGCCGTCCGGGAAGGCGGAGCTGTTCCGCCAGGGCGGCGCGCGGGTAATCATACAAGGGAGTGGAAGCGATGAGCTTTGATCTAACGGGCAAAACGGCGCTGGTCACCGGCACGTCCGGCGGCATCGGCCAGGCGATCGCCGTCGGGCTCGCGGAAGCGGGCGCGTCGGTCGTCGCCGTCTCGGCCTCGAACAGCGCCGAGACGGTCGCGCTGGCGCGCGCGTTCGGCGGCACGATCGCGGAATTTTCCGCCGACCTGAGCGACCTGGACGGGCTGGAGGCGGTCTTCGCCCGGGCGCTCGGCTGCTTCGGGCAGGTCGACATTCTCGTCAACAACGCCGGCACGATCCGCCGCGCGCCCGCCGCCGAGCACGCGCGCCGGGATTGGCACGACGTCATCGACCTGAACCTGAACGCGCTGTTCTTCCTCAGCCAGCTGGCGGGCGGCCATATGATCGAGCGGGGCAGCGGCAAAATCATCAACATCGCCTCCATGCTCAGTTACCAGGGCGGCATCAACGTGCCCGGTTACACGGCGAGCAAGCACGCGGTGGCCGGCGTCACGAAGGCGCTCGCCAACGAATGGGCGAGCAAGGGCATTCAGGTGAACGCGATCGCGCCGGGCTACATCGCCACGCGCAACACGGCGCCGCTTCGGGCGGACGAGCAGCGGAGCCAGGCGATCCTGGAGCGCATCCCGGCCGGCCGCTGGGGCAGCCCGGACGATTTGAAGGGACCGGCGGTGTTCCTGGCGTCCTCCGCTTCCGACTATATGAACGGCCACGTGCTTTGCGTCGACGGCGGCTGGATGGCCCGCTGACGCCGGTCCGGTACACGGATCGGCTGCCGAACGGAACGTTCGGAGAAAGGAGTTCAATCATGTCTTTGAATCTGTTGCAGGCGCTATACGAGGAGAAAATCATCGCGATCATCCGCGGCATTCCGGAGGAAGCGGGCGATGCGACGGCGAAGGCGCTGGCCGACGGCGGCATCGTCTTCCTGGAGGTGACGCTGAACACGGACGGCGCGCTCGGCATGATCGCCCGGTTCCGGGAGCAATATGCCGGCCGCATGCGGATCGGCGCCGGCACCGTGCTCGATCTCGGGCAGGCGAAGGAAGCGGTCGCCGCGGGAGCGGAATACATCATTTCGCCGAACCTGGACGAGGAAGTCATCGCGTACGGGCTCGAGCATGGCGTGGACGTCTGGCCGGGCACGATGACGCCGACCGAGATCGTGCGCGCGTTCAAGGCCGGCGCGACGGCGGTGAAGCTGTTCCCGCTCGGCTCGCTCGGCGTGAATTACTTAAAGGAAATCCGCGCGCCGCTGAACCATATTCCGATCATCGCCACCGGCGGCGTCAACCTGCAGAACATCCGCGGCGTGCTGGACGCCGGCGCGGCCGCGGTCGGACTCGGCGGCAACCTCGTGGACAAGCAGCTCGTCAAGGACGGGAAATTCGAGGAGCTGACGAAACTGGCGAAGGCGTTCACGGCGGCGGCGAAGGGCCAGCCGTAACGCGAGCCAAGCGGACGCGGCGTCGCTTGCTTGGAGCCGCTGAACCGGACGCGGGCGCGGATGAGACCGCGTAGCAAGGGTAGCGGCGATAAGCAGCGACAATAGCAGCGAAAAAGCCCCGGGGGTTGGTAATATCCCCTCATGGTTGACAGCGAAGAAAAGCCCATTGGTACAATGGACTTAAAAGCTGCAATCGGAGGGGATTTTTTTGGCGAAAAAG
>NZ_FORE01000017.1:0-211627 GCF_900113915.1 Paenibacillus sp. UNC496MF | reverse complement strand
TATGGCGATCGTGGCGAAGGGGTTAACGCACCGGTTTGTGGATCCGGCATTCGTGGGTTCAAGTCCCATCGGTCGCCCCATGATTACTCTCATTGCGGAAGTGGCTCAGCGGTAGAGCATCGCCTTGCCAAGGCGAGGGTCGCGGGTTCGATTCCCGTCTTCCGCTCCATCTATATGTCTAGTAGCTTTGACCGGCGTGGTTTCGCGGTCAAAGCTTTTTTGTTTTTCCGTTGATGCGATTCGTATGCGGGTCCGAACTTCACGTTGGCAGGATTTTATAAAGGAGTCCTTGGAATTGGCATACGCGCCGTCGAGGGATGTCTTATAATGAAGCTAAGAACTTGCGGCGAGGTGATTCCGCGTTGCCTGGTAATCGTGCTTATGCAGAAGCGCTGCTGGCGCTGCAGCGGCTCATGATGCAGCCGATCCGAATCGGCGGCTTGACCCTTGTATTATTGGATGCGCTTTCAGCGGAGCATGACGAAGATTGGTCGCATCCGCCGCACCGTCATCCTTGGTATGAGTTTAATTACGTGTCGGACGGCGGGCTCTATACGACTTCGGCCGGGGAAGAGTTTCGCATCGAGGCCGGTCAATCCTACCTCATCCCGCCCGGGGTCGTGCATGGACATCGGCATCGGTCCGGCGAGAGCGACGACGGCTTCTGTCTCCGCTGGCAAATCGCGCATGACCGCGGGGAGGCGGCAGGCGGAACGGCGGAGGAAGCGGAGCTGATCCGCTGCTTCTCGGCGGTTCGTCCCTATGCCTTGAAAGCGGAAACGGCGGCGCCGCTGCTCGCGCTGCGGCCGGAGATGAGCCTCCTGTCGCTGCAGACGGCGTTCGCGCAATGGATCGCCGGACTGTATGAAGCATGGCGAGCCGGCGCCGTGCCGTCCGCCGCGCCGGCGTCTCCCGACCATGCGGATACCCTTGTCCGGCAGACGGTGCTTTTTCTGAATGCCTATTACGCAAACGAACTTCGGGTGCAGGACATCGCCAACGCGCTGCATGTCAGCTATCGCACGCTTGCCCGGCTGTTCCGGAAGGCGACAGGCTTAACGGTCGTGGAGAAGCTGAACGACATTCGCATTCATCAGGCGAAGAAGCTGCTGATCGAAACCGATATGCCGATGCGGCAGATCGCGCTTGCCGTAGGGCTGAAAAACGAGTTTTATTTCTCGCGGCTGTTCCGCGCCATCGCGATGACGACGCCGTCGGAGTTTCGCGCCCATCGCTCGGAAGCGCGCAGGCTGCCGGTTCTATGTCCGGAGGAGGAGAGCAAAGACTTTCTTCCGGTCGCCAAACAAGAACGCTGACGCGTCCGGACCCGAAGGCGTGCATGGTGACCGGCAGAATGGCCGCGCTGAAAACGTCGCGGGCGCCTCCAGGAATGTGTGCCTCAACGTATATGGCGCAAATCATCCGCAAAGGCGTAACCGTGTCGGTTCGGCATTATCGCAGGGTCCTGTGCCATTTAGGAGCTGAACTGCTCGTGCTTAACTTCGGCGGATTTCGTTGGCAGGTGCAACGGCAAGCAGGTTATCGGTTCCGATTCAATATCATATCAAGAGAAGGGGTTATGTTAGCATGGCGAATCAATCGTTACCGTCCCGGATTCATCTCATCGGCAACGCGCATCTGGACCCGGTCTGGCTGTGGCAGTGGCAGGAAGGCTATGCGGAGATTAAAGCGACGTTCCGATCGGCGCTCGATCGGCTGAACGAGTATCCGGACTTCGTCTTTACCCGTTCGTGCGCGGCGTATTACCGTTGGATCGAGGAGAACGCGCCGGAGATGTTCGAAGAGATCCGGGCACGCGTGGCGGAAGGCCGATGGGTTATCGTCGGCGGCTGGTGGATTCAGCCGGACTGCAATTTGCCGTCCGGGGAATCGTTCGCCCGTCACGGTTTGTACGGGCAGCGGTATTTTCAGGCGAAGTTCGGGACGACCGCCAAGGTCGGCTACAACGTAGACTCGTTCGGCCATAACGCCATGCTGCCCCAACTGCTGAAGAAGAGCGGCATCGACTATTACGTCTTCATGCGGCCCGATAAGCAGGAGAAGGAGCTGGAGAGGAATTTGTTCTGGTGGGAATCGGAGGACGGCAGCCGCGTCATGACGTTCCGGCTATCCGACAGCTATTCGACGAGCTGGGGAGCTTCGCTTGAAGAGAAGATCATCAAGCATGCGGAAATGGGAGCTGCGGACGGTCATGCCCACATGACGTTCTACGGCGTCGGCAACCACGGCGGCGGACCGACTGTCGCGAATTTGGAAGCGATCCGCGCGCTGCAAGCCAAGTTCGGGGCGGACCGGCTCGCGATCAGCTCGCCGAACCGGTACTTCGAAGAATTGGAAATCGCGCGGCCGCAGCTGCCCGTCTTGAAGGACGAGCTTCAAATGCATGCCGTCGGCTGCTACTCCACCCACTCGGAGTCGAAGGAAAACAACCGCCGGGCGGAGCATCGGCTGCTGGCGGCGGAGAAGTTTTCGGCGGCCGCGGGCGTGCTGCTCGGGCTGCCTTACCCGCAGGAGCAGCTCAAGCAGGGGTGGGAGAACGTCCTGTTCAACCAATTTCACGATATCATGGGCGGCTGCAGCATCCGGGAAGCGTTCCAGGATGCCCGCGAGTCCTACGGCGAAGCGCTGCACATCGCGGCGAAGGCGTTGAACGCGGCAACGCAGCGCATGTCCTGGTCGATCGACACGATGAAGCCGGACGTGAAGTCGCTGAGCAAGGAGAAGGATTGGCTGTCGTGGGAGCACGGGGACTTGGGTACGCCGTACGTGGTTTTCAACCCGCTGTCCTGGGAGTCCGAGATGCCGGTTCGGGCCAACCGCAAGCTGGCGAGCGTGACGGACGACGAAGGCAATGCCGTACCGGTTCAGACCGTGCGCGCCTCGCGGACGAACGGGCGGGATAATTGGGATACGCTGTTTATGGCGCGCGTGCCCGCGATGGGGTACCGGGTGTACTGGTGCTTCCGGGACAAGGCGTTCTCGCCGGAATCAGCCCCGTCGCCGGTCGTGGCGGAAAGGAACGTGCTCGAAAACGACTACGTTCGCGTCGAAATCGAGCCCCATACGGGGTACGTATCGCGAATGCTCGACAAACGGACGAACACGGAGGTGCTCGCCGGGAAGGGCGCGGTGCCGGTCGTCATTGACGAGCATCACAGCGATACGTGGGGACACGGACTCCACAGCTACCGCGACCTGATCGGCTACTTCGCGGACGCCGAGGTGAAGGTGCTGGAGCAAGGGCCGCTGCGCGGCGTCCTTCGCGTCACGAGCCGGTACAACGGGTCGACGTTGAGGCAGGATTTTACGCTGCATCACCATTCGGCCGACGTGCAGGTACAGGTTCAGCTGGATTGGCGGGAAAAGCATAAGATGCTGAAGCTGTCGTTCCCGGTCGCGGCGGAGCAGCCGGAGACGTACGCGGAAATTCCGTACGGCTATCTCCGGCGCGAGCCGAACGGCCGGGAGGTGCCGGGCCAGCAGTGGTTCGACGTCTGCGGCATCGATTCGGAGACGGGCACGCGTCGCGGCTTGGCGATTTTGAACAGCGGAAAGTATGCCTGCGACGTCTTGGACAACGAGGCGAGAATCACGGTCGTGCGCAGCCCGATATTCGCCGATCATTACGGCGTGCGCGACGATCAGGTGGAGTACATGGACCAAGGCGTGCAGGAATTCGCGTACGCCCTCGTCCCGCACGAGGGCGGCTGGCAGGATGCCGGCATCGTCCGCAAGGCATACGAACTGAACGTGCCGCCGGTCGCCGTGTGGGAGACGTACCACGAAGGACCGCTGCCTCAGAAGTACGAGGGGCTGAAGATCTCGTCGGGGCAGGTGATCTGCACGGCGTTCAAGCAAGCGGAGGACGGTGGCGGCTGGATCGTGCGCGGCTATGAAACCGCGGGACGGCCGGCCAAAGCGAAGCTTCGCGTGCCGATGCTGAACCGGTCGTGGACCGCGGACTTCGGCAAATGCGAGATCAAGACGTTCTATGTGCCAAGCGACGCGGAGCTGCCGGTTCGCGAAGTGCAGCTGACGGAGATGGCGATGATACAAGACGAATCATCCAAGGAAACCAGATCCGGGAATCAATAAGGTTTTTATCGGTAGGCGGGAGTGGGATTAGAACTTCATTCAAGCGGCCTTCCTGCCTAAACGGATTCGAGGGTTGAGCAGAAGAGAAACAATATCGGCCACCCAAGAGAACAAGACGACTGCGGTCGTGATGATGATGATGACGGCGATGAGCACCGGAAGGTTGCGATGTCCAGCGGAATAAACCATTAACGATCCGAGACCGCCCCAATTAAACACGTTCTCGACGATCGCCGAGGAGCCGATAAGCGCGGGCAAATCCATCGCGGCAATGGTTACGACCGGGATCATCGCGTTTTTGAGGGCATGGACGAGGATGACCCGCTTTTCGGATATTCCTTTCGCGCGGGCAGTTTGAAGGAAGTCCAAAGGAAGCACCTCCTGCATGCTCGAGCGAATAAACTTGAGGTACGACGCGACGATGCCCAACATCAAGGTTGCCACGGGCAAAATCATATGCTGAATGAGATCCAGCAGGTTTCCTTGCTTGCTTGGCGTATGTATACTGCTTGGGGGAAGCCAGTACAGATTGAACGCAAATACTTGTTGAAGCCAAATAGCGGCGGCGCTGCCGGGCACGGCGAATCCGACCAGCGCCAGCACGATAGCCACTCGGTCCGACAGGCCTCCGGAGCGGATGCTGCTATAGATCGCCCAAGGAAACGCAATCATGACCGATAGAAGCCATGAAGCGCCAATCAGGATCAGGCTGTTCTGCGCGTTCTTCCAGATGTAGCTGCCGATCGGCTGCATCTGGTAATCCAGACCAAACCCTCCATGACGAAGACCTTTAAGCCAATTCCAGTATTGCTCATGGAGGGGCAGGTCTAATCCCAGTGCATGTTTCTGCGCATCCGCGGCAAGTCTTTGCTCCTGGGTCATTCCAATCGCCGTCCACATGTCTCCCGGCATTTTATGGCTCACATAGAAGCAGGCAGCGGACACAACCAGTAACACGAAAATAGATTGAAGCGTTCTTCGAACGATGAATTCCCACATGTCAGATCCTCGCTAACTTGAATGGTTTGTACAGGAGTTGGCAGGCGCATTCTTGGTGAGAAAGCGTGTTGCATCTTGACTAACCGGGCGGTAAGTAAGTTCAGTATAGCTACCGTTTTATTTTTGTGTCAATATTTCTTACATAAAATATACATTAAATCCCGAATAAATAGGACCTCGATCGCGAAACGACGATTATTGGAGCTCGTCGCGGGAAATCTGCAGTCCGATACCAGTCAATCCTAGGGAATCGGAAAATTTCTCTTCCTTTATGTAAGGAATGTTGACTTGTGGAGAGAATAATTGAGCCAAGGCAAAGGCCGGGCTGATCGAGCGCTCATGGCGGGTGAGGCTGCACGCCTCGTCGGTCCCATAGAGCTGTCCCCCCTCCAGAGAGCTGCTGATCGGCTGCGGCAAGACCGGACTCGGCGGGAGCGTCCAGGATTGAACGACGCGAAGAAGCACCGCGAACAACGCGGTGCTTCTTTTTCGCATGAGGAGCAGGCGGCGACAGGGCGAACCCGTCAACCGAGCGCGATCCGCTCGACGTCCAGCTCGTAGCCGTCCGGTCCGGCGAGGTCCAGCTCGACCGCGGACGGCGCCGCGACGCGCAGCGACATGCGCTTCGCGGTCTCGTCCAGCCGCCACGAGACGTCGATCCGGCCGCTGCCCGGCAGCGGCACGGAGCCGCGCGCCCAGGCGAGGCCCGACGGCTTCGGCGCGATGCGCACCTTCGTCCAGCCCGGGGTGACGCCGCGCACGCCGAGGATCTCGGAGCCGAGGAAGAAGACGGGGCCGGCCGACCAGGCATGGCAGTGGCTGCGCGTCAGCATGTTGTCGTTATGCGTGATGCCGCTCGTCGGGTAGACCTCCCAGACGGTCGTCGCGCCGTTGTCCACCATGGCGCCGTACTGCGTCCGGATGTCCCGCGCCATCACGTCCTGCAGCCCCAGCTTCGCGAGCGCCTCATGGTAGAAGAACGACATGAACGGGCTGCCGATCTGCACGAACGATGCCGGAGGCTCGACGATGTAGTCCTTGACGATCGCCGCGCGTTCGCCGTCCGGAATGCCGCACAGGCTCGCGACGACCTGCGTCTGCATGCTGGTCGTCTTCGACGGGCTGCCGTCGGCGTGGATGCAGTCCAGGTACGCCCGGCGCGAGGCGTCCCACAGCTGCGCGTTGATCGCGACGCGCAGCCGGTCCGCCGCCGATTCGAAGCGGTCGCCATCCGCCGCGTCGCCGGCCGCCGCCGCGAGCGCCGCCGCGTCGCGCAGCGCCTTGACGAGGAACATGTTTTGCGGCGAAACGACGCCCTCGCCCGGCTGTTCGAAATTCGCCCAGTCCAGCAGGTTCCAGCCGCTGATGTTCAGCAGGCCGCGTTCGTCGAGCTTCGCGAGGTAGTGCTCCAGCGTGAAGCGGACATGCGGCCACAGGTCGCGGGCGAACGTCTCGCTGCCGGAATATTGATAATGTTCAAGGCAAGCCGTCACCCAGAAGAACGTCCAGTTCGGAATGACGCTGCTCCAGCCGCTCGGCACCTGATCGGCGTATAGCGGCGTTTGGAAGGCCGATTCCGGCACGAGCCGCAGGATGCGTTCGACGATCTCGGACGAGCCGAACGCGTAATAGTTGATCAGCGAGGCGTTGCGCGCGTCGCCGACCCAGAAGGTCTGTTCGAACGCCGGGCAGTCCACGAACGTGTCCTCCATGCACAGTCGCGTCGTATCCCGGCTGATCCGCCAGATCTCGTTCAGCATCGCGTCGCTCGATTGGAACGTGCCCGCGTTCGCGACCGGGAAATTGCTTTGCAGCAGCTTGACCTCGTACAGCTTGACCGGCCGCGAGGCGCCGCGCACCGTCACCGCGAGGTAGCGCAAGCCGCGGCGGACCAAGGACGTATAAGTCTGCCGCCCCTCCCGGCACGTATAACGCAGCGTGTTGTCGAGCTCGTACGTGTACTGCCGCCAACCGTCGCGCATGTACTCGAAGCCGTAGAAGTCGACGATCGTGCCTTCGCCGGCATCGAGCTCGAACGCGACGTAGCCCGTCAATTCGCGGCCGAAGTCGATCAGCACCTCCGTGTCCAGTCCCGGAAGGAGCGGAACGACGCCGGGATCGGCGCTCGCGAGCACGGCGCGCTGCAGGGCGGCCGGCACCGGCTGCGGCCGGTCGACGGTCCGCCAAGCGGTCTGCGTGTAGACGTCCGTCGTATGGTACAGCCGCGGATCGATCGGACGCACCCACTCGCGGCAATCGGCCAGTCCGGACTCGGAGGCGATGCGCTTGGCCGCCGCGTACGCCGCGGGCTCCCGGTCGACGATCGTCGCCGGCCGGTGATCGATATGCTCGCCGGTGGCGAACGCGCCGATCGCGGCGAACGGGACGCGGCCTTCGCCGTCGCCGAGGCCGTCGACGCCGGTCACGGCCGGCGCGCGCAGCGCGAACGGGACGTCGCCGTCCAGACCGAGGTGGTACGCGTGGCCGTGCGTCACCCGGTTCAGGTCGAGCAGCAGCAGATGCTCGCCGGCGGCAAGCCGCGCCTGGACGAACTGCTGCGGGGCTTCGCCGTAGTAATCCTCCGCGGCGAGCCAACGGCCGTCGAGGCTGACGCGAAGCGGCATGCGGCCGTTGTCGACGCTGCCGATCGTCAGCACGCCGTCTTCCGCCATCGTCACCACGGCGGCGAGCAGGCCGACGATCGTGACGGGATTGGCGTGGTTCACGCTCTCCGGCGCCATGATCGTCCGAATGTCGAACGCCGCGCTCCAGGCCGCGGGCTTCACGGCGTTCAGCTCTTCGACGCGGGCCGGATAGACCGGCTCCTCCGTCAGGTAGGGAATCGGCCGCGGCGACAAGGTCGTCCAAGGCGCCATGCCCGGCGAGCCGATGACCGTCGCGCGGACCCAGGCGGCATCGTCGAAGCCGGGCAGCTTCCAGGCCTCGTCCCAGCCGCGGCTATCGTAACGCTCCGTGAACGCGAGCTGGCACGAGATGCGCTGCGAGGTGGCGTCGAACGCGCCATGTACCGCCGTCGTCCATGTCTCGTCCGTGCCGAGCAGCACGCGGGAAGCTGCGCCTTCGGTCCGCTCGAGCTGGAGCAGCAGGCCGCCGCGGCCGCGCAAATATTGAAACGTCGCCACGCCGTAGTGCAGGACAAGAACGGCGATCGTATTGTCCGCCCCGGGCTTCAGCAGATGGCCGACGTCGTATTCGTCGTAAGGCAGGTTCGACGGGAAGGCGCGGA
Organism: Paenibacillus sp. UNC496MF; assembly: GCF_900113915.1. NCBI lineage: Bacteria > Bacillati > Bacillota > Bacilli > Caryophanales > Paenibacillaceae > Paenibacillus > Paenibacillus sp. UNC496MF. The sequence continues at coordinate 203,265 of NZ_FORE01000017.1, read as the reverse complement.
CCGGCCCCCGTCCGACCAGCGTGCCGTTCACGTACAGCACGTAGCGGGAATCCGCCGTCAGCTTAAGCAGCGTCTCGCCGGCGGATGCCTCGTCCGGCACGCGAAAATGTTTGCGGAAACAGCGCCATTCGTTGCGGGGACTGGCTTCGCCCGGCCCCCAAATCCAAGATGCTTGCCACATTGCAGGTTGCCTCCTTGAAGTCGGATTCATCCCCTTCATTGTATCGGAGAACGGCATGTCGAACTGGGGGCGAAACGGACGTTAAACCGGGTCGATTCGGACATTCCCGTGCGACGTGAGCCCGTCAAGCCCAGCCCGCCTTCGTCAAGCTTACAGAACGTGGAAGAAAGACCGGTTTTGCGGCGATAACGGTTGCGGAAGGCGGCAGAACGGGGAATTCCGCCCGCCACTCTCCCATGAAGCGCTTTCCAGTCCGGCCGGGCATGCATTACAATGGCGGAAAGCCGCATAAGGCCAGCCGTCGCGCCGGGGAGGACACGAATCGCATGAAAGCGGAAATCGGACTGCATGGGAAATCGAGAAGAACGGGGCCGGGACCGATCGCGCCGGAGAGGCGATTGGGGAAGGACGCGGTGACCGCGCTGCTCATTCACGGCTGCTTTCAGTTCGGCGCTTCCATGTCGGGGTTGTTTCTCAATCTCTATCTATGGCGGCTCACGCAGGATCTCTACGTCAACGGGATCTACAATATCATCGTGTTCCTGTTCACGCCCCTGGCCTTCGCGGTCGGGGGCAAAATCACGAAGCTGAAGGACCGGATGGTCACGTACCGGCTCGGCATCGTTATGATTGCCGTCTTCTATCTGCTCGTCGTCCTCGCGCAGGAGCATGTCGCGGCGTGGTACGTGCCGTTCGCGATCTTCAACGGCATCGCGGGCGGCTTTTACTGGACCGGCTATCTGGTGCTCATGTACGACGTGTCGACGGAGCAGAACCGCGTCCGGTTTCTCGCGGTCAACATGGTCGTGTTCAATTCGGCCGGATTGATCGGACCTGCGCTGGCGGGCTTCATGATCCACCTCAGCGGCGGCCTGCAGGGCTACGTCTTCGTATTCCTGCTCGCCTTCCTGATGTTCGTCGCGGCGTCGGTCATCAGCTTCCGCATTCCGATGATCGTCTCGCATCATAAAGCGTATTACCTGCGGCTGGTCGGGCTCGTCATGCGCCGCAACGGGCTGTGGGTCAAGGGGCTCGCGGCGTTTCTGGTCCTCGGGTTGTTCCAGGGCATCATGCTGTTCCTGCCCAATATCCTGCTCTTCCAGACCGTCGGCCGGGAAGATCTCGTCGGATACCTGGGCGTTTTCTTCTCGGCGCTGACGGTCGGGACGGGGTACGTCATCTCCCGGCGGGTCGGCAAGGAGCCGGTGCGCAAATTCGTGCTGTATTCGTCGGCCGGCATCGTGCTCGGGGCCGCGTTCCTGCTCTACGACGTCCGCGTATGGACGGTGATCGTGTTCATGATCACCTTCTCGATCTGCAATCCGCTTGCGGTGAACACGCTCACTTCCTATTATTACGGCCTGATCGGCAAGCTTCCGCTGAAGGGCCAGCTGCGGGTCGAATCCGTCGTCATGCGCGAAACGTTCCTGAACACGGGCCGGGTCGTCTCCATCGTCCTGCTGCTGTGCTTCGCCGGCGATCTGACGTCGATCTGGCTGCCGATCGTCCTCGCGGTCATGGCCGTCTGCCAGTTCGCGCTGTTCTGGCTCATCCGGGAGTAGCGCGGCGTCCGCCGCTTCTGCCAAGCGTACATATTTCGATTATCCTCCGCATACGCATTACTCTCGGCGATAAAGGAGGGCTCGGGATGGACGTCTGGAAGGAAATGAAACGTCTGCGGGTGGAGCAGGTCGTCTTCTGCCAGGAGGAAGCCGCCGGGCTGCAGGCGGTCATCGCGATTCACAGCACGAAGCTCGGGCCCGCGCTCGGCGGCTGCCGGATGTGGACGTACGCCTCGGAAAACGACGCCGTCGCGGACGCGGTCCGGCTGGCGCGCGGCATGACGTACAAGTCGGCCTTCTTCGGCCTGCCGTACGGCGGCGGCAAGGCGGTCATCGTCGGCAACCCGGCCGCGGACAAGAGCGAAGACAAGTTCCGCGCCCTGGGGCGGTTCATCGAACGGCTGCAAGGGCGCTATATAACCGGCGTCGACCTGGGGACGACCGTCCGGGACATGGATTGGATCCGCCAGGAGACGGCTTACGTGACGGACACGACCGGCACGATCATGGCGACGGGCGATTTTACGGCGGAAATGACGGCTTACGGCGTGTTCCTCGGCATGAAGGCGTCGGCGGACTACTTGCTCGGCAACGGGGACTTGGCCGGCCGGACGGTGGCGGTGCAGGGGCTGGGGAAAGTCGGCTATCTGCTGTGCGGCATGCTGCGCGACGCGGGAGCCCAGCTCATCGTCGCGGACATCGACGACGCCAGGGCGGAGAAGGCGGTCAAAGCGTACCACGCGCGCGTCGTCGCCCCGGACGCGATCTACGGCGAGAGCTGCGACATCTTCGCCCCGTGCGCGCTCGGCGGCATCCTGAACGACGGCACGATTCCGAAGCTGCGCTGCGCGATCGTCGCCGGAGCGGCGAACAATCAGCTGCAGGAGGAGATCCGCCACGGCGAGGACCTGGAGCAGCGGGGAATCCTGTACGCGCCGGATTACGTGCTGAACGCGGGCGGCATCATCATTACCGCCTGCGAGCTGCAGGGCGTATCCGTGCCGGACATGAAGCGGAGCGTGGAGCGGATCTACGGGCTGCTGCAGAAGGTGTACCGCTATGCCCGGCAGGAGGGCGTACCGACGTGGCTGGCCGCGAACCTGATGGCCGAAGAAGAGCTGCAGCGGCCGTGAACGAGGCGGCTCGGCGGAACGCCTCGAAGCCGGAACGCCTCAAAGCCGGGAAGCCTCAAAGCCGGAACGCTTAAACGCGGGGCGCATGGCGGACTTGCCGCGCGAACCGCTGCACGAAAAAAGACGGCCGTCACTTCGTCGAAGTGTCGAGCCGTCTTCTGCCGTTCGGCCGCTGGGGCATCAGCCGCGCCCACCAGCCGGACGCCGCGAACCCGAGCGCCCGCGACGAGGCGCTTCCCTTTCGTCCGCCGATCCAGAGCCTGCGGAGCTCCCCTTCGTCTTCCCGGTACTGCCGCAGCTTCTCTTCCGTGTACGTCACCAGATATCCGTGCATGTTCGATTCCTCCTCGCGATGTCTTGGTTTCATTATGCAATCGCCAAAAGAGGATAAAAAGAGTAGAATTGACGCAAAAGACTTCCCCTTTTACGGGAGGCACGGGAGGCGACGGGGATGCAGGCGGTACAGGCGGAACGGTATTTGACCTTGATGCGGCGCTTCGCGGAGGAAGCGGGCGCCGGCACGCCGGTCGAGGTGACGCTGGACGAGCTGGCGCAGGCGCTTTACTGCACGCCCAGGAACGCGAAGCTCGTGCTGCGCCGCATGGAGGAGGACGGCTGGATCGTCTGGCTGCCGGGACGGGGACGCGGCAACCGGTCGCGCATCGAATTCCGGATGGAGCGGGAAGCTCTGGCGCTCGACATCGCCAAGGGGCTTGCCGGGCAGGGCAGCTACAAGCAGGCGTTCGCGCTGCTTCACCGGTTCGGCGGCGGCACGCCGGTCAAAGAGCGGTTCAACGAATGGCTGACGCTCCATTTCGGGTACCGGTCGGAAACGGGAGAGGATGCGCGCCGGGTGGACATGCTGCGGCTGCCCATCCACGTTCCGCTCGTCACGATGGACCCGGCGGAGGTGTACTTCGCGTTCGATGCGCACATCATCCGCCAGCTGTTCGACCGGCTGGTCGCGTACGACGCGAAGGCGGGGCAGGTCGTGCCTTCGCTGGCGCATGCGTGGGAGTGCTCGGCCGACGCGACGGCGTGGCAGTTCCATCTGCGCCGCGGCGTCTTCTTCCACACCGGGCATGAGCTGACGGCGGACGACGTCGTCTACACGCTCGAGCGGCTGCGGACGGGCAAATCCAACAGCTGGCTGCTGCGCGGCGTCGCCGCCGTCGAGGCCGCGGGACCGCGCACGGTCAAGGTGACGCTGGCGAAGCCGAACCGGATCTTTCACCGGTTCATGTGCTCGACGGCCGCGTCCATCCTGCCGCGCGAGCCGCTGCAGCGCGACGAGGAGTCGTATTGGCGCCGCCCGTCCGGAACCGGGCCGTTCATGATCCAAGCTTGGGACGAGGAACGGCTCGTGCTGGACGCCCATCCGGGCTACTTCAACGGCCGCGCGCACCTGGACGGGGTCGTGATCGCGATCGTGCCGTCCGGCGAAGGCATCGATTCGGAGCATTGCTGGGAGCAGCTGGTGCTCGCGCATGACGCCCGGGACCAGCAGCGCGATCAGAGCTGGGCGAAGCTGGAGTCGCTGCTGCAGGGCTGCTCGCTCATGACGTGGAACCGGAACAAGCCCGGGCCGCAGCAGTCCCAATCGTTCCGCCGGGCGGTCGATCTATTGCTGGACCGCTCCCTCATGCTGCGGGAGCTCGGCGAGAACCGGATGTACGCGGCGCGCAGCTTCCGGCCCGACGCGCACAGCGCGCTGCGGCACGTCCGGAGCGACGCCGGGCAGGCGGAGACGCTCCTGCGGGAAGCGGGGTACGACGGGACCCCGTTCACGCTCTATACGCGCAGGTGGCACGAGCGCGACGCCAGGTGGATCCAGGCGCGGTGCGCGTCGTTCGGCGTACGCGTGGACATCCGGCTGATGGAGGGGGACGAGTGCCGCGATTTGAACGTGCTGGGAGAGGCCGATGCCATCCTGTACAGCCTCGTGTTCGCGGAAGACGAAGTATGCGAGATCGAGACCTACGAGCAGACGGGCAGCTTCCTGAACGCGCATATGGACCCGGCGCTGCTGGCGTGGGCGAAGGGCCGGATCGATCTGGCCGTGGCCGCGGAGACGCCGGAGCAGCGGCGGTTCCTGCTCGAGGAGATGGAGGACCGGCTGCGCGAGGAGACGCAGGTGACGTTCCTGCTGCACAAGCGGAGCAACACGACGTACAAGCCGGAGCTGAAAGGAATCGCGCTGTCGCCGCTCGGTTGGATCGACTTCAAGGACGTCTGGGTCCGGTACGGCGGAGGGGCGGCGGAGCAGCGGCAGGCAAGCGAGCGCGCGGAGGCCGTCCGCTGAATTTTCGCTCATTATAAGGAGGAAACGGACGATGAAGATAACCGAGGGGAACCGACCGGAACAAAACGAAGAGCGGCTGAAATACCCGATCGGCCATTTCGAGTGGAGCGGGGACGTCCCGAAGGCGCGGCGCGACGCATGGATCGCGGATATCGCGGAACTGCCCGGCCGGCTTCGGGCGGCCGTCGCGGGACTGTCCGACGGACGGCTGGACACGCCGTACCGGGACGGCGGATGGACGGTCCGCCAAGTGGTCCACCATGTGCCGGACAGCCACATGAACAGCTATATCCGCTTCAAGCTGGCGCTGACGGAGGAGAAACCGACGATTCGGCCGTATTACGAGGACCGGTGGGCGGAGCTGCCGGACGCGTTCGCGCCCGTCGACGCGTCGCTGGCGCTGTTGGACGCCCTGCACGAGAGGTGGGTCGGGCTGCTGGCCGGCCTGAACGATGCCGATTACGCGCGGAGCTTCGTCCATCCCGAGACGGGCAAGGAAATCCGGCTGGACTACAACCTTGGCGCCTATGCCTGGCACGGCAAGCATCATCTCGCGCACGTGACGGAGCTCGCGAAGCGGATGGGCTGGTAAGCCGGCTCATTCCGACAGCTCGTCGAGCGTCTTGCTGAAGCTCGGCGCCATCTCGGCGAGGAACCAATCGACCTCCGGCATGCCGAGGGCGGCGAGCTTGCGCTCCGTCTGCCCTTTCGCCACGGCGAATTCGCGGTTGCCGGAGGAGAGCTCGGACAAGCATTTCATATACGCGTCAAGCAGGTCGGCCGCCTTCACCATTCGGAGGAGCTCGGCCTCTTCGGCGTCCGCCGGCGCGCCGAGCACGAGCGGCCCGTACACGTCCCGCAGCGGCTCCGGCACCATGCCGAGCAGCCGTTCGGCGGCCATCGCCTCGATCTCGCGGAAGTTCGCGAGCATCTTCGGATTGTGGTGCTTGACCGGCGTCGGAATGTCCCCGGTGAACACCTCCGTCGCGTCGTGGAACAGCGCCATCGCGGCCGCCCGGTCGGCGCGGAGCGACTTGCCGAACACGGCGTTGCCGATCTCGCAGAGCAGATGGGCGAGCAGCGCGACATGGTAGGAATGCTCCGCGACGGTTTCGCGGGTCGTATTGCGCATCAGGCTCCAGCGCTCGATGTAGCGCAGCCGGTACATATAGGCCGTAAAATGGCTGTCCGTCATGGGGGCAACTTCCTTTCCCGTCCGGATCCGGCGGCGGCCGGCGCCCCAAAAGGCCCGTGCCCGCCCCGTTCCGTTTGTGGTATGATAGATTAGAGTGATTTTAATATAGATTATAGTAGGAAAGTCGATGACCGACCAGAGAGAGGAGCCATATCGGACTCATGCAGCATTTTGAACAAAGCGTATACGACCTGATCGTCGAAACGTCGACCAACCTTCCGGGCGACGTGCGGAAGGTGATCCAAGCGGCGCAGGAGGCGGAGGACCGCGCGACGCGCGCCGGCCTGTCCCTCTCGACGATCGCGACCAATATCGAGATGGCCGAGTGCAACGTATCCCCGATCTGCCAGGACACGGGCATGCCGACGTTCGTCGTGCATACGCCGGTCGGCGCGAACCAGATCGCCATGAAGCGGCAGATCCGCAGCGCCATCGCGCGCGCGACCAAGGACGGCAAGCTGCGCACGAACTCCGTCGATTCGCTGACGGGCGGCAATACGGGCGACAACCTCGGCCCGGGCACGCCGGTCATCCACTTCGAGCAATGGGAGAAGGACGACATCGACGTCCGTCTCATTCTGAAGGGCGGCGGCTGCGAGAACAAGAACATTCAATACAGCCTGCCGATGGAAATCCCGGGCCTCGGCAAAGCCGGCCGCGACCTGGACGGCATCCGCAAATGCATCATGCACGCCGTGTACCAGGCGCAAGGACAAGGCTGCAGCGCGGGCTTCATCGGCGTCGGCATCGGCGGCGACCGGACGACGGGCTACGAGCTGGCGAAGCAGCAGCTGTTCCGCCATACGGACGACGTGAACGAAATTCCGGAGCTGGCCCGGCTCGAAGAATACGTGCTCGAGAACGCCAACAAGCTCGGGATCGGCACGATGGGCTTCGGCGGCCAAGTCACGCTGCTCGGCTGCAAGATCGGCGTCATGAACCGGCTGCCGGCGAGCTTCTTCGTCTCCGTCGCGTATAACTGCTGGGCATACCGCCGCCAAGGCGTGCTGCTGAACGCGGCAACCGGCGAGATCCGTTCGTGGATCTACCCGAACGGCTCCGATACGCCGATGAAGAACGGCGCGGCCGACGAAGCCGCAGAAGCGGTTACCGACCGCTCCGAGCGCCGCGAGGTCGTCCTGAACACGCCGCTGACGGAGGAACAGATGCGCGCGCTGAAGGTCGGCGACATCGTCATCATCAACGGCGAGATGCACACGGGCCGCGACGCGATCCATCACCATCTCATGGACCACGACGCGCCCATCGATCTGAACGGCTCCGTCATTTACCACTGCGGCCCGGTCATGCTGAAGGACGAGAAGGGCTGGCAGGTCAAGGCGGCGGGCCCGACGACGAGCATCCGCGAGGAGCCGTACCAAGGCGACATCATCAAGAAGTTCGGCATCCGCGCCGTGATCGGCAAGGGCGGCATGGGGCCGAAGACGCTGGCGGCGCTGCAGGAGCACGGCGCGGTGTACCTCAATGCCATCGGCGGCGCGGCGCAGTATTACGCGGAATGCTTCAAGAACGTCAACGGCGTCGACTTCATGGAATTCGGCATTCCGGAGGCGATGTGGCATCTGCAGACGGAAGGCTTCGCGGCCGTCGTCACGATGGACGCCCACGGCAACAGCCTGCACGCCGACGTCGACAAGGATTCCTTCGAGAAGCTGCAGCAATTCAAGGAACCGGTATTCAAATAAACCGCCGACGACGGATACGCGGCGGGCGGGACGTCCGTCACGCCCCTGCCCGCGCGGCCGGAGAAGAAAGGGATGTCTAGCGCCAATGCGCAGCTTCGGACTCGCCTTTAACGCAAGGTTTGAACAATGGATGTTCCTCATTATCCCGGGATCCCTTGTCCTGGGGTTCTTTTTTTCCGGGCCGCTTCAGCGCTTCGTGCCGGCCGTGCCGTATCTGTTCGCGTACGTCACGCTGACGATGGCGATCGGCTGCGGCCTCGGGCAGCTGCGGACGGTCGTCCGCCGGCCGGGCGTGCTCGTGCTGACGTTCCTCATCGCGCACGTGCTGTCGCCGCTCGTCGCGTACGGCGTCGGCGCGCTGTTCTTCGGCCCGGAGTCGCCGTACGTCGTGGGAATGGTGCTGTTCACGATCATTCCGCTCGGCGTGTCGACCGTGCTGTGGGTCGGGCTGTCCGGCGGCAGCATCCCGCTCATGCTGGCGATGGTCGTCATCGACTCGGCGCTCAGCCCGATCGTCGTGCCCGGCGGCATCCGGCTGCTCTTCCATCAGGCGGTGAAGACCGACACCGGCGACATGATCCGCGACCTGCTGCTCATCATCGTCGTGCCGACGATCATCGGCGTAACCTTGTACGAGCTGAGCAAGGGCCGGATCCAGCACGCGGTCAAGCCGTTCGCGGCGCCGGTCTCCAAGCTCTGCTTCGTCGCCGTCGTGCTGCTGAACGCGGCGGCCATCGCGCCGTACGCGGAGCAGCTGGGCGGCGACCTGCTGCGGCTCGTGCCGCTGTCGCTCGCGATGGTGGGCCTCTGCTACGCGATCGGTTATTTCGGCACGATGCCGTACCGGGACCGGGAGCTGCAGATCACCGTCTCGTACGCGACGGGCATGCGCAACATCTCTCTCGGGATCGTGCTCGCGATGGGCTACTTCAGCCCGCTGACGGCCGTCCCGGTCGTGCTGTCGATATTGATCCAGCAGCCGCTGGCCACCGTGCACCATTACGTTTTACAAAAGCTTCATAAAACAACGGCTGGCGTCGAAGGCTAAGTGGAAGTACGATTGGGGATGAAGGAAACGGCCTTGGGAGTTGAGACAGAGCAATGAGCAGCTTTCGCACGCGGCTGACCCTGATTCTGATCGCGATGATCGGACTCGCGGTGTTGGCCGCAGGACTATTCATGGGCAAGACTTACCGGGACAACCACTTGGAGGCGCTGCAGGATAACATGGTCCGGGAAATGAAGATCATCCTGGACGAAATGGATTGGAAGCAGGGCAGCCCGGACGAGCTGTACGATTATTACACGAATGAAGCGAAGCATTTGAAGGACATTACGGATACCCGGATCACGTTCATCCGCAGCGACGGCGTCGTGCTGGGCGATTCCGATCACGATCCGCGCACGATGGACAACCATTCGACGCGCAAGGAAGTACTGGAGGCGAAGCGGGACGGCATCGGCCGGACGACCCGCTACAGCGACACGATCAAGCAGAACCTGCTGTACGTCGCGATGAAAGTGAAAGCGGACGATCCGAATTCGGATATCATCCGGCTGGCGCTCAGCCTGGAGAAGGCGGACGAGAGCGTCAAGCGCATCTGGGTGGCGCTGCTGCTCGGGCTGGTCGTGCTCTTCGTCCTCGCGGCGCTGATCAGCTATCGCGTGGCGCGCGGCCTGACCCGCCCGCTCGAGCAGATCACGAAGGTATCGAAGCGGATCAAGAACCTGGATTACCGCGCCCGGGTCGCCGTTAAGAGCAGCGACGAAATCGGTGAGCTCGGCCAGGCGATCAACGCGATGGCCGAAGGGCTGCAGGTGCAGATGACGCGGATTCACCAGAACGAGCAGCAGCTCGCGAGCGTGCTCGACAACATGATCAACGGCGTCGTCATGATCGATGCCGGCGGCAAGATCGTGCTGCTGAACCGGATGGCGGAGGAAGTGCTCGGCTTCTCCGCGCGGGAGCTGGTCGGCCAGCACTACGCCTCCGCGAAGCAGCAGTACGAGCTGTCGCAGATCATTCAGGAGGCGCTCGAGCGCCGGGAGCATTTGCGCGACGAGGTGACGTTTTATTTTCCGGAGGAGCGGCTGCTGGATCTCAACTTGGTGCCGATCTTCGAGGATAACGAGCATAACGGGGAGTTCGGCGGCGTGCTGCTCGTCCTGCAGGACGTGACGGCGATCCGCAGGCTCGAGCGGATGCGCAGCGAATTCGTGGCGAACGTCTCGCACGAGCTGAAGACGCCGGTGACGGCGGTCAAGGGCTTCGCCGAGACGCTGCTCGGCGGGGCGGTCGACGATCCCGAGCTGGCGCGGTCGTTCCTGCAGATCATCTACGACGAGAGCGATCGGCTCAACCGGCTGATCGGAGACATCCTGGAGCTGTCCAAGATCGAATCCCGCCGCGTGCCGCTGCAGTTCTCGCCGATCGAGCTGTCCCCGTTCGTGTACAAGACCATCGAGCTGATGAGCGCCGAGGCGGTGCGCAAGCAGATTCGCGTCACGGCCCGGGTCGAACCGGGGCTGTACGTGGAGGCGGACGAGGACCGGCTGCGGCAGATCGTCATGAACCTGCTGGCCAACGGCATCGCGTACACGTCGGAAGGCGGCAGCGTGTCGATTACGGTGGAGCCCGTACACGACCCGAACCTGTCGTTCGACGACGAAGGCCAGGAAAATTACGAGCATATCCGCATCCATATCTCCGACACGGGCATGGGGATTCCGAAGAAGGACCTGCCGCGCATCTTCGAGCGGTTCTACCGCGTCGACAAAGCCAGGTCGCGGAGCTCCGGCGGCACGGGCCTCGGGCTTTCCATCGTCAAGCATTTGGTGGAATTGCACAAAGGCACGATCACCGTCGAGAGCCGGGTCGGCATCGGGTCGACCTTCACCATCGAGCTCCCCGTGCTGCAATAGCGGGCGGCTCGGCCGGACGGGGGTTTACCCTGCGGCGGAAACAATGCTATGATAGTGTAAAAGAACGTGAAAATCCATGTTGATTGGAATCAGCGTGGTAGCCGGGGGGTCACCATGACACAAAAAGTGTTGGTCATCGAGGACGAGCCGACATTGGCAAGACTGCTTTCGTACAACCTGTCGCAAGAAGGCTACGATACGACCGTGATCGACCATGGAGCGGAAGGCTTGCAGGTGGCGCTGCAGCGTTCGTTCGATTTAATTATTTTAGATATAATGCTGCCCGGCATGAACGGGTTTGAGATTTTATCCCGCCTGCGCCAGAACGGCAACCGAACGCCCGTCATCGTGCTTACGGCGCGCAACGCGGAAGAGGAAGTCGTGCAGGGGCTGAAGCGCGGCGCGGACGATTACATGACGAAGCCGTTCGGCGTCGCGGAGCTGCTGGCCCGCGTATCCGCGGTGCTGCGCCGGACGGGACACGACGAGAGCAAGGTGACGGAATCGACGGACAAGGTCATTACGGCCGGCGATCTGTCGATTTATCCGGAACGCTACGAAGTCATCCTGAACGGCGAGACGGTGCCGCTCCGGCCGAAGGAATTCGAGGTGCTGCTGTACCTCGTCCAGCGTCCGGGGATGGTCATTACCCGCGACGATCTCATGAACGTCGTCTGGGGCTTCGATTACATCGGCGGCCAGCGGACGGTCGACGTGCACGTCAGCTCCCTGCGCAAGAAGCTGGAGCTCGGCCAGCAGTCGGTCGAGATCGAATCCATCCGCGGCGTCGGCTATAAGCTCGTCATGCCCAAGAAGCTCGGATCATCGAATTGATGATTCGTTCTTTTTTTTGCGTATTTGTCACGATTTTATGGAAGCGCGTCCCGTTCATGCCTACTGCAGGGTGCCAATTAATGGTACGATGGGCGGTGTACATACTCTAGGAGGTGTCGGGACATGATTTCCTATGGATGGTGCAGAGGCATCGAGGACGCGGAACGGATGCGCCTGCTCGGCTTTGATTTCATCGAATGCACGGTGGTATCGCTGAACGTGGAGGATCCGGCGGCATGCCGCCGGGCGCTGCCCGCGTACCTGGAAAGTCCGCTTCCCGTCAGCGTGTTCAGCATTTTTTTCCCCGGGGACTTGAAGCTCGTCGGGCCGGAGCGCGACGCGGAGCGGGTGAGGCGGTACGTGCATGGGACGGCCGAGGCGCTGCACCGGATCGGCGCCCGCACGGTCGTGCTGGGCAGCGGAAGGTCGCGCAGCCTGCCGGAAGGCTGGGAACCCGCGCGGGGGGAGGAGCAGCTGCTGAGTACGCTGGACGCGATCGCGGACGAATTTCAAGGCGCGGGCTTGACGCTCGCGGTCGAGCCGTTGAACCGGAAGGAAAGCAATATCGTGAACAGCGTGGACGAGGCGGTCGCCCTGGCGAAGCAAATCAACCGCGGCCCGGTGCGGGTGCTGGCCGATTTCTACCATATGGACGAGGAAGGCGAGGCATTGGAAACGCTGGAGCGGAACCGGGATTGGCTGGCGCACGTCCATCTGGCGGACACGGGCCGGTTGTCGCCCGGCACGGGGACGTACCCTTACGAGGAGTTCGCCGCGCGGCTGAAGGCGGCCGGCTACGGCGGGACGATCTCGGCGGAGTGCACGGTGCGGGAGCCGGAGCGGGAGCTGGAAGCGGGCCTGGCGTTCATGAAGCGCAATTTCGGCTGAGCGCGGGCCGCGGCGGAACGTTCTCCTGCAGGAAGCGGATAGATGCGATTCGAGTTAGATTCGATTCCATTCGAGCATTTTTTTCTGAAACTGCTTCGGCGAGCAGTCGTTGTATTTTTTGAACATTTTATAAAAATGCGCCATGTTCGGCATGCCGATGCGGTCCCCGACCTCGGAGATGCTGAGATCCTTCGTGAGCAGGATCCGCTCCGCCCATTTGATCTTGCGGTAATTGACGTATTCGGTGAAGGACAGGCCGATCGCCTTCTTGAAAAATTTGACGAAATAGTAATAGCTCATGTTCGCCAGCTTGGACACTTCCTCGACCTGAATGCGGTCGGTCAAGTGCTCCTCCACGTAGTCGATGACGCTCCGCAGGCGCGCGCGGTCGAAATCGTCGTGATCCGCCAGCACGCGCTTCGCGTCGTTGCGGATGAGCAGCAGCAGCATCTTCTTGATCAGCATGCTGACGGCGAGCTCGTAGCCGTTTTGCTTGGAGGTGACCTCCCGGTGAATCTCGGTAATGCAGGCGGAGGCCTCGGCGCGGGCGGCTTCGTTGTCGCGGAAGATATAATTCGCGCGGCTGAGCGGGTTTTTCGTTTCCGAGAAGAACCGCATGTACGGCATGGAGCTCTGGTCGATGAACTGCTCCAGGTCGAACTGCAGCACGATGTAGTCGACGGGATTGCTCACGCTGCGGTCGCGGTGGAGCTGCCTGGAGCCGATGAGCGCGATGTCGCCGCTGCCGAGGCGGACGGCTTCTTCTTCGATATTGAGGTCGAGCTCGCCGCCGAGGACGAGCAGCAGTTCGATTTCCCGGTGGTAATGCCAATTGATGAACAAGTCGCTATTCCGTTGGGCTTGAAACACTTTTATCGACAATAGAGGGTTTTCATAAACGACCTTCTCATTGTAGAATTCCACGGTACCATCCCTTCGACAGCAAAATCACATAAAAGCAGGCCATTAAAGCGCCTATATTTTTGGACAAGTCTTGCACTATACTAGTTCTAGCATGCGTCCCGGCTCGGAAGCCGGCAAGCGGAACGCGGCAGCCGGAGCTTCGGGTGCAGGACGGTACGTCAACGCGCATACTACAAAGTATATCATTTCCCGACTTATGGAGGTAGAAATTTAATGGCAAAGGCTCGCGTAGGTATTATCGGCTGCGGCGGTATCGCCAACGGCAAACATCTTCCAAGCTTGGCGCAAGTGAAAGAAGCCGAAATCGTGGCTTTCTGCGATATCATCGTCGAGAAAGCCGAGCAAGCGAAAGAAAAATACGGCAATGAAGAATCTAAAGTATATAGTGATTACAAAGAAATGCTGAAAGACGCGTCCATCGACGTCATCCACGTCTGCACGCCGAACGATTCCCACGCCGTCATCTCCATCGACGCGCTGGAAGCCGGCAAGCACGTGCTGTGCGAGAAGCCGATGGCCAAAACGGCAGCCGACGCCCGCAAAATGTTGGAAGCCGCTAAGCGCACCGGCAAAAAACTCAGCATCGGCTACAACAACCGTTACCGTGCCGACAGCCGCTACCTGAAGCAAGCGGTCGACGCAGGCGAGCTGGGCGAAATCTACTTCGCGAAAGCGCACGCGATCCGTCGCCGCGCGGTTCCGACGTGGGGCGTATTCCTGGACGAAGAAAAACAAGGCGGCGGCCCGCTGATCGATATCGGCACGCACGCGCTTGACCTCGTTCTCTGGATGATGGACAACTACGAGCCGCAGGTCGTTCTCGGCCGCGCGTACCACAAGCTGTCCCAAACCGAGAATGCCGCTAACGCTTGGGGTCCTTGGGATCCGGCGAAATTCACGGTCGAAGATTCCGCGTTCGCGATGATCACGATGAAAAACGGCGCGACCGTTATCCTCGAATCCAGCTGGGCGCTGAACTCCCTGGAAGTCGACGAAGCGAAAGTGTCCCTGAGCGGCACGAAAGCCGGCGCCGACATGAAGAACGGCCTTCGCATCAACGGCGAAGAGAACAGCCGTCTGTACGTCAAGAACATCGAGCTGAACAGCGGCGGCGTTGCTTTCTACGAAGGCGCGAGCGAAACAGCCGAAGTGCTGGAAGCGGCTTGGTGGATCGATGCCGTGCTGAACGACAAAGAAACGTTCGTTAAACCGGAGCAAGCGCTCGTCGTTTCCGAAATCCTGGAAGCTATCTACGAGTCGTCCCGTACGGGCAAAGCGGTTTACTTCGAATAAGATCGGCCCTGCCGAAAGAAGGAGCCCAAGGCGATTGCGCCTTGGGCTTTTTTGTGCGTCAGTCGGTCAGTCGCCGTCCGTGCGGGCGTTCACGTAGCCGGCGACGCCGGAGGACGCTTCGTCCGACAGCTCGGCGAGCGACTTGACCTCGCCGTGCGGCTTCTGGTTCTGCTTGCGGCTCTTCCACGCGTTCTCGCGGCGGTTCTTGGGTGACGTCATAGCGCGCGCTCCTTTGCATGCTGGGTTGTCCGCGCGGCCCGCAGCGTCTTGTTTACTTGCTGGCTGCGTCGGCGGCGGCATGCCTTAGTGTGCGCGGAAGCGCGCCGGTTCATCACGCGCGGTCCGTCTTCGGCTTGCGCGCGCCCCACCAGAACAAGAAGCCGACGGACAGCAAGAGGACAAGGAACGGGGCGACGAAGATGAGAAACTTTTCGATCATGGCGGTCTCCTCCGAATCGGTTATCGGTTATTTGCCTCGCTTGCCCTGCACGTACTTCGTGTCGAACAGGAACAGGCGCATGAGCAGGTACAGCGACGGCACGAGCAGCAGCAGGCCGAGAATGAATACCGCGATGAGCGCGATCGCCATCGGCTCGCTCGTGAAGTTATCGTGGATCGTCAAGTACGGGTATAGCACGTACGGCATATGGCCGGCGCCGTAGCCGTAGAACGCGAAGCCGAACTGCAGCATGACGAAGACGAACGCGAGGCCGAGCCGCTTGCGCGTCCAGACCAGGTAGACGGCCACGAGGAAGCAGGCGAACGACAAGACGAACATCCAGGCGAAATGCTCCATTTGCCCGAAGTGGACGGGATTGTGCCGGCGGATCGCGAAGAAGACGAGCAGGCTGCACAAAATGGTCGGGCCGCTCCAGGCGAGCGCGTACTTGCGGACGACCTCGAACGCGCCGCGGTCGTTCGCCCGGTCGGCGTAGTAGCTCAGAAACATCGCCGAAATGTACAGCACGCTGACGAGCGCGAGCAGCACGACCGTCCACGAATACGTCGACGAGAACAGCTTGCCGTACAGGAAGGTGAGCTTGCCGGAGGCGTTCTCCGCGATGTAGCCGCCTTCCGAGATCGTCATGACCGTCGACAGCGAAGCGGGAATGAGCAGGCCGCTCGCGCCGTAGAGGAGCATATAGAAGCGATTGTTATTGTTCGTGCCGTACGTGTTGAACGCGTAATAGGAACCGCGGATCGCGAGCAAAATAATCGCGACGCTGCCCGGCACGAGCAGGGCGGTGCCGTAGTAATACGCCGTGTCCGGGAAGAAGCCGACGATGCCGACGAAGAAGAAGACCAGGAACACGTTCGTGACTTCCCACACCGGCGAGAGGTACCGCTGGATGATGCCGTTGATCAAATGCTGCTTGCCGGTGACGGCGCTGTAGTAGTTGAAGAAGCCGGCGCCGAAGTCGATGGAGGCGACGATCAGATAGCCGAACAGGAACGTCCAAAGGACGGTAATGCCGAGCAGTTCGTAGCTCACAGCCCGTCGCCTCCTTTAAAGCCTTTCGCGGCGATTTCGTCTTCCGCCCGGTTGCTGCGGAACATGCGGATGAGCACCGTGACCGCGGAGACGCCGAGCACGACGTACAGCAGGGCGAACACGACGAGCATCGAGTCGACGTGCTCCGATGCCGTCGCGCCTTCCGACGTGCGCATGATGCCGCGGAGCAGCCACGGCTGGCGGCCGATCTCGGAGAAGATCCAGCCGTGCTCGATCGTGGCCATCGCGAGCGGCGCCGCGAGAATGATGCCGCGGAGCAGCCACTTGTTCCGGAAGACCGCGTCCCGCTTGCGGTAGAGCAGCAGCATGAAGGCGCCGGAGATGACGACCATGACGGCCACGAACGCCATTTTCAGATCGAACAGGTAGTGGATGTAGAGCGGCGGATGTTCGTCTTCCGGAATGTCGTTCAGGCCGGTCACTTCCGCATTGGGCAGCCCATGGGCGAGAATGCTGAGCGCGAACGGGATTTTGAGGCCGTACTTAATCTCGTTGTCGTCCGTCAGGATGCCGCCGAGCACGAGCGGCGCCTGCTTCGTCGTATCGAAGTGCCATTCCATCGCCGCGAGCTTCTCCGGCTGGTACTTGGCCAAGTACTTGCCCGACAGGTCGCCGATGACCGCGCTGGCGAGGATGAAGACGAAGGCGGACGTCATGGTCAGCTTGAGCGCCTTCTTATAATAGACATGATTGCGCCCCTTCAGGAGCGACCATGCGGCGATGGCGGCCAGCACGAAGGCGCAGGTCACGTACGCGGTGACGAGCACGTGCGACACCTTCGTCGGCATGGCCGGACTCAGCATGGCGCCGAACGGGGAGATGTCGACGATCTTGCCGCCTTCCACCTTGACGCCCGCCGGCGCGTTCATGAACGCGTTGACGATGGTAATGAAGCAAGCCGACGCGGACGAGCCGAGGACGACCGGGATGAGGAGCAGCAGATGCGTCGTTTTTTTCTTGAACCGTTCCCACGTGTATAAATAAATGCCGAGGAAGATCGCCTCGAAGAAGAAGGCGAACGTCTCCATGAACAACGGCAGCGCGATCGATTGTCCCGCGACCCGCATGAAGGTCGGCCAGAGCAGGCTGAGCTGCAGGCCGATGGCGGTGCCCGTCACGACGCCGACGGCGACCGTAATGACGAAGCCGCGCGCCCATCGGCGGGCGAGGAGCAGGTAATGATCGTCGTTCCGCTTGATGCCGATCCATTCTGCGAGCGCGATCATCAGGGGCACGCCGACGCCGATCGTCGCGAAGATAATATGGAACGCAAGCGTAAGACCCGTGAGCAACCGGCTGTACATGACCGGATCGTAACCGCTGAGCAGCATCATGATCCCTCCCAAAGCTTGGTATGATAACGAACGTTTTGCCGAACCATGCTCGTCATTCGAACAGATAACGGGACAGGGACAGCAGCATGACGGCGGAGACGAAGATACAGAGCACGATCAGTCGTTTTTCTTGTTTGGCGATGCGGTTGCGTTCTTTCCCGGAACGCGGTTCTCGGGCCATGCGGCATCCCTTCCCTCTGTTCGGAATTGGTGGGTACTGGTAACGTTAACCTGTATACGGTTATTATAAACGACTGTTGTGATTTATTTCACAATATTTGTGACGGGGAGTTGAATGTTGTGATTTATTTCACAATATCGACAAGAAGGAAGGTGGAGACGGAAAAGAAAGGTTGTTAGCGGGATCAACAATGGAAGCGACATATGAACTTGATTCATGCGGATCGCGTCGAGGTTCAGGTCAAGCGCGTTCATGATCAATGGGACAGCTTGAGCCGCAAGATAAAATGATAAAACGCATGAAAAGGAGCTGCCGCGGCAGCTCCTTTTCATGCGTCCGGACTAGCTCCTCAAACGTGCCCGGCTTGCTCTGGCGTCCTTTACCGGGTTCTTTTGCAGCTTATCGGATTCCTCTAGATTTTTGAAAAATAGGATTTTATCATCGACTTTCTCCAGCGTCTGTTCAAGTTCCTTCATTTGATCGATCACCTTCATGCGATACGTTTCCATGAATTCGCGCCGAGCCGTTATCGGGGAGACTTGATTATCGTTCAAGGCGAAAAACTCCAGCATCTCCCGAATGGGCATCCCCATCGCTCGAAAGTAGCTTAACACCTGGAACCAGACGATATCGGACTGCGAATACTTGCGGTATCCATTTTCGTCCCGTTCTATGCCGTCGATTAATCCGATTTGCTCATAGTATCGCAAGGTATGGATGCTTAGCCCCGTCTTTTCAGACACCTGTTTGCTTGAGAAATTGGTTTCCATAATCTTTAGTATACCATCGATTCGAACGGTGTTGCTATCGAGTGCACTCCATACTTTATCCTTACCCTTGTAAGCAATCCTATTCATTTAGAGGAGGACTTCATCATGCGAATTTTTGTTACGGGAGCTACGGGCTTCATCGGTTCCGCCGTCGTCCGCGAACTTAGCGATGCAGGGCATCGGGTTGTAGGTCTTGCCCGTTCAGACAAGTCTGCCGCGGCATTGACAGCGGCGGGAGCGGACGTGCATCATGGCACTCTCGACGATCTCGACAGTCTGCGCAGGGGCGCCGCTGCTGCGGACGGCGTCATTCACCTGGCCTTCATTCACGACTTCTCGAACTTTGCGGCCGCCGCCGAGACCGACAGGCTGGCGATCGAAGCGATCGGAGAAGCGCTTGAGGGGTCCGGCAAACCATTCGTGGTCACCTCCGGGACGCTTATGCTCGCACCGGGACGCCTCGGTACGGAAGAGGACGCGGCGATGCCGACTGCGCACCGGCAATCCGAAGAGGCGGCGATGGCAACGGTTAAGCGCGGGGTGCGGTCATCCATCGTCCGTCTTTCGCCATCCGTGCACGGTCCGGGCGATTATGGCTTCCTCCCGACCCTGATCGAGATCGCCCGCGCCAAAGGCGTCTCCGCCTACATCGGCGACGGATCCAACCGGTGGCCGGCCGTGCATCGCCTCGATGCGGCGCGTCTCTTCCGTCTGGCGGTAGAAGACGCGCCGGGTGGCGCACGGCTGCACGCGGTGGGCGACGAGGGTGTTCCGCTCCGCGATATCGCGGCCATCATCGGTCGCCGCCTGAACCTGCCGGTGGTCAGTATTTCGCAGGAAGAAGCAGCCGGTCACTTCGGCTGGCTTTCCTTCGCCGCGTCTGTCGACAATCCGGCTTCAAGCGCACTGACTCGGGAACGCTTTGGCTGGCGGCCCGAGCACGCTTCATTGATCTCGGACCTTGAACGGGGTCACTATTTCAAAGACTGAACGCCTAGCGGGTAATTTCATTCAACCTACGCCCGGCACAAAGTTCTGTCCGACTCGTGCATGGAGATAGCGGAGCGCAAGCGTTCAATAAAACAGCAGCAGACTCGGACCTTTGTCTCGTCCTTGGCTGCTGCTGTTTCATCTCCTAATAAAAAAGGCGGGGCTAAATGATGGACTTGAATCGCGGGCTGCTGGGCGGGCGGAAGCATCCGATCGGAGCGAGGCGATTTAGTTTCGTATCAGCTCGAAATCGTCGAACGCCGCCCAGTTGCCCGCGTTCGCGTCGCTCCAGACGCCGATCTCGATTCGGCCGTTCGTAACGCGGACGTTATCGATCGCGTATTTCGCGTAATCGGCGACGGGGCGGCTCCCGATAACCGCCTGAACTTCCGCTGCTCCGTAATTCTTCGCGAAGAGATGCAGCGCCTTCTGTCCGCCGCCCGATCTGGCCCAGACGCTGACGGTATAGACGCCGTTCGGAACGGCCAGCGACTGGGACGTCAGCTGCTGATACGCTCCGGCCAGCCAATGCGTCAGCTTATAGCCGCCCGTGCGCGGTTTGTCGGCATCCGCTTTGCACGCCAAGCCGGAGGCGCCATGCCACTCCGTCCAACCCTCCAGATTCCCCGTTTCGAATCCGGGGTTCGTTAACAGATTCGCCGGAGGCTGCTGCGTAACGGGCTGTTGCGCGGGAGGCTGCTCGTTGGCGGGCTTTTGTTCCGTGAATTGCAGCCAATTCAAGTTGAAGCCCGGCCCGGCAGCGTAGACGCGCAGCGTATTCCGGCCCTCGCCGAGCCTCGCTTCGGCGCTCACCGTCTGCCATTCCTGCCAGCCGCCCGTATTCGGCACGGCAATCGTGCTGACCGTGGTATCGCCGATCCTCAGCTGAATCGATCCGGTATCGGCTTGACTCGCCACGCGCAGCTCGACCTTATACGTCCCCGCGGCGGCGACATTCACGGCGTAGTCCATCCAATCGCCCGCATCGATCCAGCCGACGTTCAAACCGCCGCCGGCATCCTTCGCGTTCTCGGTCTGCACGCCGCTCATGGCGCTGTATTGTTCGGCTTCGACTCTGCCGGGAATCGGCGCATCGGTCACGACGGTCTCGCCGCCGTTTCTTATCCGCTTCTGGTCCATGTACAGCGACTGCGGAGCCAGATCGGCTCCCATACCGACGCCCTCGACGACGTCCTGCGGCGCCGAACGGTCCGCGGACGGCACCTCGTACTCGACCTTGCCGGCCGCGCCGCGCGTGCCGATTACGTAGCCGCGGCCGAATTGTCCGGATTTCACGACCGCCGACTGCCCGGGGGCATACGCGACGCCGTTCGTATTCCAGACGACCGACTGCGAGGTGGTCCAACCATGCTCCACGGTTCCGTAAGGCCGGTAGACCGCTTCGATAAAATCGCCGTTCATGGTCATATTGTCGAGTTGGACGGGCGTGAGTTCGGTCGGGTTCATCGTTGTCGCGGTCATCGTTGTCATGGCGGTGTCCTCCTGGGCGGGTTAATTGGATAGCGTGTTTAAACGGTACACGTCCCGGCGATCGATGAATGTCTTCGCGGCGCGGCGGTAGGCCCGATAATGCGAAGAGGCAAGATGCTCGGCTAGCGCCGCTTCGTTCTTCCACGCTTCATATAACACGAACTGTTCCGGATAGGCCCGGCTTTCATGCAGCACATACGTCAAGCAGCCTTCTTCGGCGCGCGAGCTTGCCCCGAGCTTGAGCAAGACCTCCCGAAGCTGCGCCGCATATCCTTCCCGGCCCTTCAGCAGGGCGACGATCGTAATGGTTTCCATGAAGATCTCCTCTTTCATTTCCATGGAGACGGCCGCGGATACGGGCTCGAACGCATAGGCGGACCTTCGCGGGGAAGCCTACTATTCATGCGCGATACCCGGACCGGCGAATATCTTCCTCGGCTGCGTCGTCACCGTTATGCGCCTCCTCGAAAATATGATTTTGCAGCGCGCGGCATCAAGCAACGCATCCTGCGGTAGCCATACTGTAACACTCCGAATCCGCGGATTGTACTACCGCTATGTTTGGTGGGGAATAACGCAAAGTTAGGGGGGATGAACATGAGGATGGAATGGTTGGAGGCTTTTCGGCAAACGGCGGAGACGAAGAGCTTGACGAAAGCCAGCGAATCCTTGCATATCAGCCAGCCTGCGCTGAGCAAGCAAATCCGCAATTTGGAGACGGAGCTCGGGGCGCAGCTGTTGACGCGTTCGTCCGTGGGCGTGAGTCTGACGCCCGCCGGCCAGATTCTGCTTGAACGAAGCAAGGTCATCGCGAACGAAATGAACGCGATGAAGCGGGAGATCGCGCTCATGCAGGACGAGGGCAAGGTCGACCTCACGATCGGTTCCTGGCCGAGCGTCGCCACGATATTTCTGCCCGCCCGCATTGCCGGCAACCGGCAGGCGACCACGAAGCTGGAGATCAAAATCCGCGTCTTTTATTGCTTTCATGATTTTTTGACGCATCTGGATAACGGCATTCTCGACGCCGCTTTTTTCGACGACCGGGGCGTGAAGCACGCGTATCATTCGACCCCCGCGTTTACGGAGCCGTTCTTTCTGTTCGTGAACAACAATCATCCCTTGTACGGGAGCAGGGACGAAGTATCGTTCGACGAGATCAAGCAGGAAACCTTCGTCATGCTGCCGGACGGCTGCGACGTGCGGATGCTGGTCGAAGAGGCGTTCGCCGCAAGAGGCGAGCAGCTGAACGTCGCGCTTGAAATCGAGCTGGGCCAAAGCATCTTGGGCTTCATCCATGCCAATCTGGGCATCTCCATTCTGCCGGCCATCTTCATCAACCAGATGAAGCCGACGATGAAAGCGATCCCCATCCAGGACTTCGAATCGCATCGTCAAATCTCGGTCATCACGCGCGACGAATCCGTCAGCAAGCGGCTGCTCGGCTTTATTTTCAACCCGTGATCCAGGCCGCCCGTCCGCGCGTTCATTCATGGATCATCCCTCGGGCAGCCGCCGTCATCGCGAACGGGGCTGCCTTTTTGTTGCGTTCGCGGGGCAGGCCGACGGGGCTTGACGGGGCGGGGCGGCCGCCCGTCGCGGGCACGCCGGCGTCGCGCCCGGCGGCGCGGCGAAAGAGTATAAAGGGGGTGCAATCCGAACAAGTTAAGGACAGAGAGTTGGCATAAGGTGGTAAACAGCATGGAATCGAGCCTTCCTTTGAATGTGGACGCGCGCGTCGGGATCAATCACGATGCGCTGCGCCGCGTTTTTCATCATTGCGCGGACATCGTGTTCAGGCCGCTGAAGCTCCCGGATCGCGCCGAGCTGCTGCTCGTCTATATCGACGAGCTGACGGATTCGAATAAATTGGAGCAGATCATATCGACCTGCATGCTTAGCCGCGACTTCGATCGGCTGACGCAGTACGAGAGCGTCACGCGCTTGTCGGAGGTCGTCGCCAAAGTGTTGAAAGGCTGCACGGCCATTTTTTTGGACGGCCGGCCGGTGGCCTATCTGGCGGAGCTGACCGCGTTCAAGCAGCGCGCCATCGCCGAACCTTCCAATGAAGCCGCCATTCGCGGACCGCGCGAAGGTTTTACCGAGGATCTCAAGACGAACCTCAGCCTGATTCGGCGCAAAATCAGCCACCCGAGCTTGAAGTTCGAGCGGCATCAAGCGGGCGAGCTGACCAATACGGAGTTCGTCGTCGCCTATATCGAGGACGTGGTCAAGCCCGGGCTGCTTCAGGAGGTCCGGCGCCGGCTTCAGACGATGAATACGAATCAGCTGCTGGATTCCGGGTATATCGAAGAATACATCGAGGACCGCAGGCTGTCCCTGTTCCCGCAGCTTCAAAACACGGAACGCCCGGACACCGTCTGCGCGAGCTTGCTGGCCGGGCGGGTCGCCATCATCGTCGACGGCTCTCCCAATGCGCTGCTGCTGCCCATGACGTTCTGGGCGGGACTTCAAGCGGCGGAAGACCATTACGAGCGCTTCATCTACGTCTCGGCCGTCCGCGTCCTGCGGCTGCTGCTCGCCATGCTGTCCTGTTTGCTGCCTTCCATCTACGTCGCGCTGACGACGTTCCATCCGCAGATGATCCCGCTGGCGTTGATGCTGAGCATCTCGGCCTCCCGGGAAGGCATTCCGTTTCCGACCGTCATCGAAACGCTGATCATGGAGCTGATGTTCGAGGGGCTGCGGGAAGCGGGACTTCGCCTGCCCAAGGCGATCGGTTCGGCCGTCAGCATCGTCGGCGCGCTGGTCATCGGGGAGGCGGCCGTCCAAGCGGGCTTCATCTCCGCCCCGATCGTCATGATCGTGGCCGGAACGGGCATCGCGTCGTTCGCGTTTCCCAGCTACAGCCTGGCGCTGCCGTTCCGCATCCTGCGGTTTCCGCTGCTGATCGCGGGCGGCTTCCTGGGACTGTACGGCGTGGCGATCGGCATCATGTTCATCATGATTCATCTGGTCACGCTCAAGTCGTTCGGCATGCCGTACTTGAAGCCCGTCGCGCCGATCGGGAAAAACCTATGGAAGGACTCGCTGATGCGCATGAACAAACGCTTCGTGCCGGCGCCCAAAAAGCCATGAAGCGTCTGCGCGCCGCCGGTTGCCTGGCCGTTCTTCTCTGCCTCTCCGGCTGCTGGGACCGGAACGAAATCAACGATTACGCCTTCTGGATCGGCACGGGGCTGGACTTGTCGGAGGACGGCAAACTGAAGAAAAGCGCGCAGATCGCCGTGCCGGCCGGGTTCAAGAGCCCACGCGAGGGCGCGGGCAGCGGACAGCGGGCCAACATCGTCATATCGGCCTCCGGTTCCTCGATCGTCGACTTGGAGCAGCAGGTGCAGGACAAGCTGCCCCGGAGAATTTTTCTCGGGCACCGCCGGTCCATCTTCATCGGCGAACGGCTTGCGCGCAAGGGCATCCTCGACGTGATGGACCAATTCACGCGCAATACCGATACGCGGATGCGGACGGATATCTTCGTCGTGAACAACGGCGAGGGACGGGACGTGCTCGAGATCAACAGTCCGTTCAACCAGTTTTCGGCGATCGTGGCCGTCGATCAAGACCGGTTTTGCCGCTTGGGGGACACGGCCTTGCGGGACGTCCTGCTGGACGTCGGGCGGGACGGCATCCGGCCCTCCATGCCGATGGTGGAGATCTCGCCGAAGAACCGGCAAGAGAAGAACGAGATCCTCGAAGTGAAATCCGTCGCGATCTTCAATCGGAAGCTCCAGATGGTCGGAGAAGTGACCGGCCGCGAATCGCTCGAGTTGTTTTGGGTCAAGGGGGTGCTCAACAATCAATTTCTGACGGAGGAAACGGGGGGAGGCACCGTCTCGCTGTACGAATCCAACTTGAAAAAATCGATCCGCACCCAAATCGACGGCAACCGGCTGAAAGCCTTCGTGAAGCTGGAGGGGACCGGAAGGGTGCTCGAAAACAACACGAATATCGACATCTCCGCCTCCTCCGAGCGGATTCCGCTGGAACGCAAGCTGAACGCCATCAAAGCCAAGCAGGTCGAAGCCACGATTAAGAAGGTGCAGCTCCAGTACGGGCAGGACGTGTTCGGCATCGGCGAAGAAGTTCACCGCGAGCATCCGTACGAGTGGAAGAAGCTCCGGGACAAGTGGGACCAATTGTTTCCGGCCGTCGAGGTGACGGTCACGGTCAAACTGAAAATCCAGAACACGGGCGGGATCGGCAAGCGCATCCCGGGAATAGGAGACCGCGCATGAAGATTTCGCCTTGGCAATTGTTTTGGATGTTTACGACCCTGGAAATTTCGATGAGCATCTGGCTGACCGTGGCGCCGACGATCGAGACGGCCAGGCAGGACGCCTGGATTTCGCTGGCGGTGGCCGGCGTCATCGGACTGTTCGTGACGCTGATCCTGATCCTGGTCAGTCAGCGGCATGATTCGCTGACGCTGGTGGAGTTCGCGCAAAAGCTCGCCGGGAAGTGGATCGGCTGGCTGATCGGCGCGCTGTACATCGCGGTCTGGTTTTCGGTCTCCGCGGATATCCTGCGCATCTTCTCCTTGTTCATTAAGCAGTATCTCTTTCACGACACGCCGATTTGGCTCATCGCGTTTCTCATGGTCGCCGCCATGACGTACATCAATTACGCCGGCAGCGTCGAAGCGATCGCCCGTTTCAGCGAGTTGGCCGGTCCGCTGCTCCTGGCGGGCATCCTGGTGACGTTTAGCTTGAACGTCACCAATTTGCACGTCGATCTGCTGCTGCCCGTCTATGCGGATTCCGGGGCGTTGTCCATTCTGAAAGGTTCGCTGGTGAACGCGTCGTTCCTCGGGGAATCCATGATGATCATGATGCTGACGCCCTTCATCGCCAATTCCAAGAAGATGCTGAAGCCGGCGCTGCTCGCGATCTGCATTCCGTCGCTGATCGCCGTCGTGACGTCCGTCATGGTGATCATGACCTTCGGAACGAACATCGGGTCGACCCTGGTCTTTCCGTATTTCAGCATGGTTCGCTTTATCAATTATCTGGAATTCGTTCAAAATATGGACGTATGGATCATGTTCATCTGGATTTTCAGCGTCTTCGTGAAGCTGGCCATGTACTTGTTCATCAACAGCTACGGCACGGCCCAATTATTCGGCGTGAAGAACTGGCGGGTCATGATCGGATTCGTGGCGGCCGCGATCTTCGCGATTTCCTTGGTACCCGCCAATGTCATCGGCATCTTGGATTATGCGACCTTCGTCTGGATCCCGTATATTTTCCCGATCTTCATCGTCGCGCTTCCGCTGCTCTTATTGCTCGTCAGCATGGCCAGAGGCCGGACGCTCGCCCCGGAGGGGCAGTAGACCGAGCCGAAGGGCCGGGCCGCTTGCGGGACATGCATAAATAAACTTATAGCCTCTCCGTGATTTTGTGATTTGTTGTCGATGCGACGGACCCTTACACTAAGCAACGTGCGGATCCGGGATCCGCAGCAGGCCAGTCCATAGACGCAAAAGGAGAGAAACCCATGAAGAATACCGGCTTTGTTCGCGATGTCCATCTTGCGATCGAACAGGTCGAGCGCGAGGCGTGGTTCGACATGTACGCCGCCGCTCCCGCCGCGATCGTCCAACGCACGAAGATCGCTTTCCAACGATTGCGAACGGCCATCGGCCTCGCGGACCGCGGGACGCCGATCGCGGAGTTCAATCGGGTGCTCGGCTTAGGCATCGACGAGCCCGCAAGCGAAGACGAGCTGGAGCGGGCCATCGCCTGGATGAAGGAGCATGCCGTTCCGTCGCATGCCCTGCAGCTCGCGCCGACCGCGCGCCCGGAAGGGCTGCCGCAGTCGCTGGAAGCCCGCGGTTATAGGCGTGCCGGCAACGGCTGGGCGAAATATTACCGGGGGTCGGGTCCCGCGGAAGGCCATCCGAATCCGACGGCGCTTGAGGTGAAGCTCGTTCGTCCGGAGGACGCCGCGCACTTCGGCCAAGTCGTGCAAGCCGGATTCGGGCTGCCCGCGGCGGTCGCCGACTGGCAGTCCGCCTTGGCCGGACGACCGAAATGGAACGTCTACGCGGCGTACGACGGCGACGTGCCCGTCGCTTGCGGAGCGATGTTCATCGACGGCGGCTGGGCGTGGCTCGGCGTCGATGCGACGTTGGCCGAGTACCGCGGCCGCGGGGCGCAGAACGCGCTGATCGAGCGGCGGATCGCGGACGGCATCGCGGCGGGCGTATCCGGCTTCACCGCCGAGACCGGGCAACCGTCCGAAGGCGAAGAGCATAAGAACAAATCTTACGGCAACTACCACCGGGCGGGATTTACGCGACTGTACGTGCGCCCGAATTATGTGCTCCCGCAGGCTTGACCGGCCGCAGACGCCGAACCTTGAAGGATCGTCCTTCAAGGTTTTTTTTTTGCCCGTTTGACGTTCGCGCCTCTTCAGGCGGCCGCTCCCCATAACGGCGGGTTATGGCCCACCCAACAGAACGGTAGTACAAACCGCCGCTTCGCGATGGTACGGTAGGCTACATCGAGAAGGCTTGCCGGCGTTTTGATAAATGAATTTATAGGCGGCCCTTTATTTCGTAATTTGTTGTCGATGTGAGCAAACTTTACAATCAGGAGAGTGGGTCTGCGATTCAAGAAGGAAGGAGCCGCTATGGTCGATTTCGAATGGTACCGAAGCTTCATCGCCATTTATAAGCACAATTCGGTGTCGGAAGCCGCGAAGACCCGGATCATGACGCAGCCGGCGCTGAGCCAGCACCTCGCGTCCCTGGAAGCCGAGGTCGGCGAACGGCTGTTCACGCGAACGACGCGCAAGCTGGTTCCGACCGAACGGGGCAAGCAGCTGTACGCGCATCTCGCGCCTCATATCGAGTCCTTGGAAGAGAAGACGATGGAATTGAAATTGCATTTGTCCCCGACCATGAAGACGATCAAAATCGGAACGACGCACGAGCTGTTCACCGAGAGCGTGATGGCGCATCTGTCCGGGATGGAATGGAATACCGTCACGTACTTCGGGGATGCCGGTCACTTGCTGGAGCTCCTTAAAGAAGACCGCGTGGATATCATCATTACGGACAAGAAGCTTGCGACCCCCGGCATCGAATACGTGCGGCTGATGGAAGAACGCTTCGTGCTCGTTGCGCCTTCGGACACGGCGGTACCGGAATTCGCGCGGACGGAAGAGATGGAACGGTGGCTGGCGGAGCAGCGATGGATCAGCTACGGCCTCGAGCTGCCGATCATCCGCAGGTATTGGAAGGAGTTCTTCAATACGGGCCCGGTCATTAACCCGGTGCATGTCATTCCGAGCCTGCATTTGATCTTGCGGGCGGTCGCGGAAGGCGCGGGGGTGAGCCTGCTTCCGACCTATCTGCTCAGGCAGCCCGGCGCGGCGGAGCGGAGGTGGCGGACGTTGTTCGAGCATATGCTGGTCCGCAACGAGCTGCTGATCGGCTTCAAGTCCAAGCATAAGCACGTCCTCGACATCAACGCGTTCATCAAACACATTCGCGAACAAAACGAGGACTGACGTAGAGTGCGCGCGTCGCCGCCGGCACATCCGGGGAAGCAGGCGGACGCGATCCCATAAAGCGAGGTTAAGCATGACGAGCATCCAAGAACGCATCAAGCAAAATATGATCGCCATGCGGGAACGCATGAGCGGCGTTTGTCCGCGGATTGTTTTCGAGCGGACGCCAAGGGCGATCCGCCACCAGTCCGATCTGCCGCATCCCGTATACAACCGCGTCCTTGCCTATTCGGGGACCTCGCCCGAAGACGTCCTGGACGACGTCGGACGCCTCTCGGAGCGTTACCGGGCGCGCAAGGTGCCGTTCACGTGGCTGACCTGGCCGCACGACCCGGGCGCCGCGAGCTTGGCGGAAGCCTTGGCGGCCCATGGACTGGACAAGGTCGACGAGGTATCGGGCATGTCGCTTTCCTTGGCAGGCTGGACGTACGAAGGCCCGGCGATTCCCGGCTTTACGGTCCGGCCGATCCGCACGCGGGCGGAGATGGCGTGGTTCCGGGAAATCGTTCCGGATAGGTTCGGATTTCACGGAGAAGCCGCGGACGTGCTCGTACGGATCAACGAAGCGGCCGCCATGGGCCGGCACCCCGCGTTCCGGCATTACGTCGGCTTCGCGGACGGCCGGCCCGCCGCGGCGGCGACCGCGTTCCGGGACGGGGAGACGATCGGCATCTACAACGTAGCCACGTTGGACGGCTATCGGCGCAGAGGCCTCGGAACCGCGCTGACGGCGCATGCCTTGCGCGAAGGACAAGCCGCCGGCGCGCGGCTTGCCGTGCTGCAATCGAGCAGGATGGGGGAAGGCGTGTACCGGTCGCTCGGCTTCGGCGCCGATGTCGCGATCGGCATCTACTTAGGCTAAAAGGCGCCGGCTGTAGATACGCAAACAAGCGACAATCGAAGAAGCCGTTCCGACAAGCCGCCGCATGGCGGCTTTTTTGCGTTGAACGCATGAGCGCGAAAGCCCGCATGCGCTCGGAGGCCGGCCAATCGCCTTGCCGGGGACGGGACGAATGCCGGAAGTCGTCGCCGGACGGCGACATTCATTGCCGAGGATTCAATTTTATTAGGATTTTACGGGCGGCATGAAGGTGTACGCGCGGGAAACATGGAAATGACTACTCATGCTCGCATTCGCTCCAGGAACTCGCGAACCGACGCTTAAGACGCTAGCAGGAGGGATTCGAGGTTATGGCACGGCAACCCGCCGATACCGGTCAGGCTGATGCTTTCAATATACCGTCCAAGTATTGGGATATCTTCAACGAATCACCCGGAGGCGTATCCATCGCGACCGATCCGCTCTGCAAGAAAATCCTGCATAACCGGAAAGCCTCCCGGATGCTGCGGGTATCGTCGGGCGGAGACTTTTTCCATTCATCCGTCCATCCCCCGAAGGTAACCGTGTACCGGAACCGGACCGAGCTGTCGGCCGGCGAAATGCCGATGCAGCGTTCGGGCCGCCGGAAGGCGGACGTGCTCGACGAGGTGCTGGAATTCGTCCGGGAGGACGGCCACCGCATGATCTCGGTCTGGAACACGGCGCCGATCCTGAACGGCGAAGGCGACGCGCTCGGCGTGCTCGCGGTTTCGGAGGACATCACGGACTTCGTGCTTCAGGAACGCCGGATGCAGGCGGACAAAGAGTTCTTCGAGAATCTGGCCGCGGAACGGAAAGAAGAGCAGGCCAAGCTGCGGATCGAGCTGGAACGGCTCGACCGGCTGAACCTGATCGGGACGCTTGACGGCGCCAAGCCCGGCGCGGCGCCTGCTTAAGCCGCCGACCTGGATTCGGTCATAAAATAGACGAGCGCGAGGAACGGCAGCAGAGCGCCGATCCAAGCGGCCGCCGTCCAGCCGCCGTGGGCGTACGTCCATCCGCCGAGGAACGATCCCGCGGCGCCTCCGAGGAAGAAGATCGCCATGAACAGGCCGTTCAGCCTGCCGCGCGTTTCATTGCCCAATGCATAGATCGCCCGCTGTCCGATCACCAAATTGCCGGAGACGGCCATATCGAGCGCGATGGCGGCGAGCAGCAGCAGCGCGAGCGACGCGTGCGACCGGCCGTGAACGAGGGCGGCCGCCGCGAAAGACAGGACGGCGGTCGCGATCGCGCCGAGCGTCAGCGCCCGGGAACGGCCGCGATCCGCCAATCGTCCCGCGATCGGGGCCGCCGCGGCGCCCGCCACGCCGACGAGCGCGAAGAGCGCGATGCCTTGCTGGGACAGGCCGTATTCGTCCGCGAGCCGCAGGGGCACCGTCGTCCAGAACAGGCTGAACGCCCCGAACAGGCTGGCCTGGTAGAACGCGCGGCGCCGCAGCGGCGGCGTGCCGCGGAACAGCGCGAGGAGCGAAGCCGTCAGCTGCCCGTAGCGCAGGCTTTTCGCCGGCCGCCGTTCGGGCAGCAGACGCGCCAGCACGACGGCGAGCAGCGCCATCAGCCCGGCCGACAGGGCGAAGATTGCCTGCCAGCCCCAGAGGCCGGCGATCAGGCTCGCGGCGGGCCGGGCCAGCATGATGCCGAGCAGCAGGCCGCTCATGACGTTGCCGACCGCGCGGCCCCGCTGCTCCTCCGCGGACAGATAAGCGGCGAAGGGCACCAGAATTTGCGCGACGACGGCTCCGAGCCCGGTCGCGAGCGATGCCGCCAGAAACAGGAACGAACCGGCGGCCAAGGACGCCGCGGCCAGCGCGACGACGAGGAACCCGAGCAGCGAGACGATCAGCCGGCGATTCGGGAGCATGTCGCTGAGCGGCACGACGAAGAGCAGGCCGACGACATAACCGATCTGCGTAATGGTTACAATAAGCCCCGCGGCTCCGGGCGGCATGCCGAGCGCTTCGCCGATCGGACCGACAAGCGTTTGCGAATAATAGAGGTTCGCCGCGACCATGCCGCATGCCGCCGCCAGCAGAACCGTCAAGGCGGCGGATAGCCGGTTTTCGTGTCCGCGGCGCAAGGGTTTCGTATTCTTCATGCGTGCTCATCCTTTCTTTTCCGCGACTCAATTACTGAACGAGGCGTTTAGATATTGAATGAGATAAATATATACTGTACGTATCGTTTTGTAAATAGGCGAGCGTTCTTTATCGCGCCGTCGAAAATGTTTATACTAAGGGATGGACATTATTCGGCTAAAGGAGGGACGCGCAATGACGGAGACGAAGCGAGGGCGGCCGCGGAATCGGGCCGCCCAAAAGGCGATCCTGCTCGCCTCCTACGAGCTCCTGCTGCAGGAAGGCTTCAAGAACGTCACGGTCGAGAAGATCGCGGAGCGGGCCGGCGTGAGCAAAGCGACCATCTACAAGTGGTGGCCCAATAAAGCGGCGGTGGTCATGGACGGCTTTCTGGATGCGGCCGCGCAGCGAATGCCCGTGCCGAATACCGGCAGCGTGCTCGAGGACGTGCGTCTTCACGCGGCGAATTTATGCCGCTTCATGGTCAGCCCGGAAGGAGCGATCATCGCCGCGCTGATCGGCGAGGCGCAGGTCGACGCGGTGTTGGCCGAAGCGATCCGGTCGCGGTATATCCGTCCGCGCCGGGAGGAGGCGGCCGCGATCATCCGGCGCGGCGCGGACCGGGGAGAGCTGGGGGAGGGGCTGGATCCGGCGCTCGGCGTGGACGTCGTCTACGGCCCGCTCTTCTACCGGCTGCTCGTCACGGGGGAGCCGCTCGACGAATCGGCAGTCGCTCGGCTTGTCGAAGCCGCATTCGGCGGCCTTGCCGCGCTCGGCCGTTCGGACAAGTCCGGAAGGTAAGCGACCCGGCGTTCAGGCGCCAAGACCCGCAAGCATGATCTACATACGAGAGATTCGGAGGCATGGCACATGAACGGGTTACGAAGAGGCGCGCTTGTCCACGTCCTGCTGCTCGGCGCTTTGCTGGCTACCGCCTGCGGCGGGACGGCTCCGGCCGCGAAGCGGGCGCCGGCGAACGCGGCGGACAACGCCGCGGCGAAGCTGCCGCCCGTCGAGCTGACCGTCGCCTGCCTGAACGTCGGCACGACGAAGGATTTGGGGAAGGTGCAGGAAGCGCTGAACTGGATGCTCCGGACGAAAATCAACGCCACGGTCAAGCTCGTGCCGGTGGACGCGGCTGACTACGCCCAGAAAATGAACATCCTCATTACCGGCGGGGACAGCCTGGATCTCATGATTACGGGAGATTGGCTCGATTACTACGAGCAAGCGTCGCGGGGGCAGCTGCTGCCGCTGGAGGACCTGCTGGCCCGCTATGCCCCGGACGTGCCGAAGGCCGTCCCGGCGGACATCCGCGAGGCGACGGAGGCAAACGGCAAGCAGTACGCCGTGCCGAGCATCCGCGATTGGGCGGCGGATTACGGGTACATGATGCGCAAGGATCTCGCGGACAAGTACCGCATCGACCTCTCGAAGGCGAAGAGCTTCGCGGCGCTGACGCCGATCTTCGAAACGATCGTGAAGGGCGAGCGGATGCCCGCCGTGGCGTCGGAGAAGGCGGGGGCGACGATCTACGACGGGATGGCGCCGGTCGATTTCGATTCGCTCGGCGATTACAACGGCGTGCTGCCGCGCAACGAAGGCGGCAAGGTCGTGGATATGTACGAGACGGAAGCGTACAAGCGGTCGCTCGCGCTGATCCGGAAATGGTATCTTTTGGGGGCCGTTCCGCATCGGCTGTCCACGAACAAGAGCAGCCCCGAGGTGCTGATCAAGACCGGCGTCGCGGCCGGCCAAATGGCGCGCATGAAGCCGGGCTACGAGGACAAGGAGGGTCGCGCCGTCGGACAAGCGATGGTCGCGGCGCATCTGTCGCCGGCGATCGCGACGACTTCCACGGTGGCGAACATCATGTGGAGCATTCCGGTCGTCGCCCGCAATCCCGAGCGGGCCGCCATGCTTCTCGAGCTGCTGTACACCGACGCCGACGTGCTGAACCTGCTGTCGTACGGCATCCAGGGCGTCCATTACGCGGAGAAGGCGGGGAACGTCGTCGGCTTCCCGGCCGGGGTGACGGCGGCGAACGCCGCGTACAACCCGACGTGGAGCTGGATGTGGGGCAACCAATTCTTGACGAAAGCGTTCGAGCCGGACGCCGCGGACATCTGGGAACGGCAGAAGGCGTTCAACGACGCGGCGGTGAAGTCGTCCGCCTTCGGCTTTAATTTCAATCTCGAGCCCGTCCGGACGGCGTACGCGGCCGTCGAAGCCGTCAAAGCCCGCTACGTCAACGGGCTGGAGAACGGCGTGCTCGATCCCGGCCAATACTTGCCGCAGTTCGTCGCCGAGCTGAAGTCGGTCGGCATGGACGCCATCGTCGCGGAGAAGCAGAAGCAGCTGGACGCCTGGCTCGCGGCGCGCGGCAAGTAGCGCGAAGCGAACGGCGCGCAGCCGGTCGGTGCCGGCAAGCGGACGCGGCCGGGCGTACCGGGGCGTAGGCGGCGCGCCAAACCGGTACGGCACCGCGCCGGCCCGGCCGCGCCCGGCCGATCGGGCGCGCGCTTATAAAGGCGCGGACAGCGCGGACTGTCCGATCCGCGCAAGCGGCATCGTTTGCAGCAGCGCGGCGGCGGCCTGCGCGACCAGCACGTCGTTGTCGCCCGAGCTGCCGCTGACGCCGATCGCGCCCAGCAGCTCGCCGTTCTTGACGAGCGGCACGCCGCCCTTCAGGATGACGATGCGGCCTTGGTTGGTCGTGTTGATGCCGAATTGCGGACCGTTCGGCACGGCCGTCTCGCTTAGCGCGGCCGTCGGCGTCTGCATGGCCAGCGCCGTCCACGCCTTGTCGACGGCGATCTGTATGCCGCCGATCCGCGCCCCGTCCATGCGATGGAACGCGAGCAGATTGCCGCCGTCGTCCACGATCGCGATATTTTCGAGAATGCCGAGCTCCTTCGCCTTGCGCTCCGCTTCGTTCAGCATCCGTTTCGCCACTTCCAGCGTCAGTTTCACCGGTGGCACGCTCCTTCTCTCACGGCTTGATAGGCATTGACCCTACAATGTATGATCGGGTTCCCCGTTGGTGAATGCGCGCGCGTGACGTCCTCCTAACGAACGGCCCGGCGGAGCGTCGAATCCGAATGCGATTGCGCGCGGCCGGCCCTCCGCGTCTCCCCATTGACAGCGCTCCGGGCGGCGTGTGACAATTGAACCAGGATTCAACATCCATACTCGAAACGGGTGGGGCGCGATGAACATGAAGCGAAAGCTTGATCCGGGACAATCGCATAGCCCTTGCAAAAAGGGACCGCGCGGAAGCGAAAAGCTTCCGCGCGGTCCCTTTCTTATGTTAAAGCAAGAAAGGGGATTTCCGGGACATGCGGACGATCGAACATCAGGAGAGGGGTGCCGGCATGAGGACGATTAGCGTGGACGGTCAAGGATTGACCCCGGAAGCGGTCGCGGCGGTCGCCGCCGGCAGCGGGAAGGCCGCGCTCGGCCGCGAAGCGGATGCGCGCGTGCGCGAGAGCAGGCAAATGGTGGAGGAGCTGGTCGCCGCAGGCGAAATCGCGTACGGCGTAAGCACGGGGTTCGGCAAATTCAGCGACGTGCATATATCTAGTCAAGATACGGCGCGGCTGCAAATCAATCTGATCCGCAGCCATGCGTGCGCCGTCGGGAATCCGCTGCCGGCGGATACCGTGCGGGCGGTCATGCTGCTGCGCGCGAACGCGCTGGCGAAGGGCTTCTCCGGCATCCGCCCGGAGACGCTGCGGCTGCTGATCGACTGCCTCAACCATGACGTGCTGCCGGTCGTGCCCGAGCAGGGCTCGCTCGGCGCGAGCGGCGATCTGGCGCCGCTGTCGCATGTCGCGCTCGTGCTCATGGGCGAAGGCGAAGCCTTCTGCCGGGGCGAACGGCTGCCGGGCGCGGCGGCGCTGGCGAAGGCGGGGCTGCGGCCGATCGCCCTGCAGGCGAAGGAGGGGCTGGCGCTCATCAACGGCACGCAGATCATGACGGCCGTCGGCACGCTGACCTACGTCAAGGCGCTGCGCCTCGCGCGGATCGCGGATGCCATCGCGGCGCTGACGTTGGAAGGCTTGCGCGGGATCCCGGACGCGTTCGCGGAGGAAGTGCAGCTCGCGCGGCCGTATCCCGAGCAGATCGGCGTGGCGCGCAATCTTCGCGCGCTGCTGCGGGGCAGCGCCTTGACCACGCGGCAGGGCGAGCTTCGCGTCCAGGACGCCTACTCGCTCCGCTGCCTGCCGCAGGTGCACGGCGCGACCCGCCAAGCGCTCGATTACGCGCGCGACAAGCTGAGCATCGAGATCAACGCCGCGACGGACAATCCGCTCCTGTTCCTCGCGGAGGGGAAGGTCGTCTCCGGGGGCAATTTCCACGGGCAGCCGATCGCCTTTGCCATGGACCTGCTCAAGATCGGGATGAGCGAGCTCGCGAACATCGCCGAGCGCCGCACCGAGCGGCTTGTCAACCCGGCGTTGTCCGGCGGGCTGCCCGCCTTCCTGAGCCGCGATCCCGGCCTTGGATCGGGGCTCATGATCACCCAGTACGTCAGCGCCTCGCTCGTCTCGGAGAACAAGGTGCTCGCGCATCCCGCGAGCGTCGACTCGATTCCGTCGTCGGCGAATCAGGAGGACCACGTCTCCATGGGCACCACCTCCGCCCGGCACGCGGCGCAGGTCGTCGCCAACGCGGCGAAGGTGCTGGCGGTGGAGCTGATCTGCGCGGCCGAAGCCGCCGAGCTGCGCGGCGCGGACGGATTGGCGCCCGCGACCCGCGCGCTCTACGACCGGCTGCGCGGTGCCGTGAAGCCGGTGACGGAAGACCGCTCGCTCACCGGCGAGATCGAACGCGTCTCGGCCGCGCTGCTGGCCGGCGAATGGCTGGGCGCGGTGGAGGCCGTCGCCGGGCCGCTCTATTAACGCTTCACCGATTACGTTCAGGGAGGATACCGCTATGACGGAGCTTCACGGCAACGGTTCGCATCGCCTCGTCCGCGCCCCGCGCGGAACGGATAGGTCCTGCAAGGGGTGGGGGCAGGAAGCCGCCCTCCGCATGCTGATGAACAACCTCGACCCCGAGGTCGCCGAGCGGCCGGAGGAGCTGGTCGTCTACGGCGGCACCGGCAAAGCCGCGCGCAGCTGGCCCGCGTTCGACGCCATCGTGCGCGAGCTGCGGCGGCTCGAGAACGACGAGACGCTGCTGATCCAATCCGGCAAGCCGGTCGGCGTCTTCCGGACGCACGAGCGCGCGCCGCGCGTGCTGCTGGCGAATTCCGTGCTCGTGCCGAAATGGGCGACGTGGGAGCATTTCCGCGAGCTGGAACGCAAGGGATTGACGATGTACGGCCAAATGACCGCCGGCAGCTGGATCTACATCGGGACGCAAGGGATTTTGCAGGGCACGTACGAAACGTTCGCGGAAGCCGCCCGCCGGCATAACGGCGGCACGCTGCGGGGCACGCTGACGCTGACGGCGGGCCTCGGGGGCATGGGCGGCGCGCAGCCGCTCGCGGTCACGATGAACGACGGCGTCGTCATCGCCGTCGAGGCCGACCGCGCCCGCATCGAGCGCCGCATCCAGACGCGGTATTGCGACGCGCTGGCGGAGTCGCTGGACGAGGCGCTGGCGCTGGCGGGCGAAGCGGCCGCGGCGGGCCGGCCGCTCGCCGTCGGCCTGCTCGGGAACGCGGCGGAGATCTATCCGGAGCTGGCGCGGCGCGGCGCGAAGCCGGACTT
This sequence comes from Paenibacillus sp. UNC496MF, assembly GCF_900113915.1. Classification (NCBI taxonomy): domain Bacteria; kingdom Bacillati; phylum Bacillota; class Bacilli; order Caryophanales; family Paenibacillaceae; genus Paenibacillus; species Paenibacillus sp. UNC496MF. The sequence continues at coordinate 165,835 of NZ_FORE01000017.1, read as the reverse complement.
CGTGACGGACCAAACGTCCGCGCACGATCCGCTGAACGGGTACATCCCGGCCGGCTTCGCGCCGGACGAAGCGGCCGAGCTGCGGGCGAGCGACCCGGACCGGTACGTCCGCCTCGCGAAAGCCGGCATGGCGGCCCAGGTGCGGGCGATACTCGATTTCCGGAAGGCCGGCAGCGTCGTGTTCGACTACGGCAACAACATCCGCCAAGCGGCCTTCGACGAGGGCGTAACGGACGCGTTCGACATCCCTGGCTTCGTGCCGGCGTACATCCGGCCGCTCTTCTGCGAAGGAAAGGGGCCGTTCCGCTGGGCGGCGCTGTCCGGCGACCCGGACGACATCCGCAAGACCGACGAGCTCGTCGTCTCGCTCTTCCGGAGAACGGCCGGCTTCGCCGCTGGATCGAGATGGCGCGCGAGCGCGTCGCGTTCCAGGGGCTGCCGGCGCGCATTTGCTGGCTGGGCTACGGCGAGCGAGAGCGCTTCGGCCTCGCGCTGAACGACCTGGTGAAGCGCGGCGAGCTGCGCGCGCCCGTCGTCATCGGCCGCGACCACCTGGACTGCGGCTCCGTGGCCTCGCCGAACCGGGAGACGGAAGCGATGAAGGACGGCTCCGACGCGGTCGGCGACTGGGCGATCCTGAACGCGCTCGTCAACGCCTCGGCCGGCGCCTCGTGGGTATCCGTCCACCATGGCGGCGGCGTCGGCATGGGCTATTCGCTGCACGCGGGCATGGTCGTCGTCGCGGACGGGACCGACGATGCGGCCGACCGGCTGCGCCGCGTGCTGACGACGGACCCGGGCATGGGCATCATCCGCCACGCCGACGCGGGCTACGACGAAGCCATCGAGAGCGCGGGGGAGCACGGCGTCCGGATTCCGATGCGGGACTAAGCGAACGGGAAGCCGGCGACGCAAGCGAACAATCGAGAATCGGAGGTTACGCGCATGGAACGGATCGACCTGCTGTTGAAGGGGATCGGCCTGCTGGTTACCCCGCCCGGCAGCGCGCCGCGCCGCGGGAGCGAGATGCGGGCGCTGCGCGAGATTCCGGACGCCGCGATCGCCGTCCGGAACGGACGGATCGCGCTGTTCGGCGGCGAATCGGAGGTGCTGGGCCGCCTGCGGGGCGCCGAAGTCGCGGATACGCTGGACGCCGGAGGACGCCTGGTCGCGCCCGGCCTCGTCGATCCGCACACGCATCTCGTGCACGGCGGCTCGCGGGAGCACGAGCTTGCGCTGAAGCGCGCCGGCGTGCCGTATTTGACCATTCTGGCGCAGGGCGGCGGCATTCTGAGCACGGTGCGGGCGACGCGGGCGGCGAGCGAGGAGGAGTTGTTCCGGCGGGCGTACCGCAGCCTCGACAACATGCTGCTGCAGGGCGTCACGACGGCGGAAGCGAAGAGCGGCTACGGCCTGTCGCAGGAGGAAGAGCTGAAGCAGCTGCGCGCGGCGAAACGGCTGAACGACGCCCATCCCGTCGACGTCGCGTCCACGTTCATGGGCGCGCACGCCGTTCCGCCCGAGCATCGGGACCGGCCGGACGCGTACGTCGAGCTGGTCTGCGCCATGATCGCCGAAGCCGCGAAGGAAGGGCTCGCGGAATTCTGCGACGTGTTCTGCGAGCAGGGCGTCTTCACCGTCGGACAGTCCCGGCGCATCCTGCTGGAGGGCCGGAAGCACGGCTTGACGCCCAAGATCCACGCCGACGAAATCGAATCGCTGGGCGGCGCCGAATTGGCCGCGGAAGTCGGCGCGGTCTCCGCGGACCACCTGCTGGCGGCTTCGGACGAAGGGCTGCGCGCGCTCGCCGCCGCGGGCGTCGTCCCCGTGCTGCTGCCCGGCACGTCGTTCAACCTCGGGCTGAACCGGCATGCCCGCGCGCGGGCGATGATCGACGATTACGCGCTGCCGGTCGCGCTGGCGACGGACTTCAATCCCGGCTCGTGCCCGACCGATTCGATCCAGCTGATCATGACGCTGGCTTCGCTGAACCTGCGCATGACGCCGGAGGAGATTCTGACGGCGTGCACGCTCAACGCGGCGAACGCGATCGGCCGCGGGGCGGACATCGGCTCGATCGAAGTCGGCAAGCGCGCGGACCTGACGCTGTTCGACGCGCCGAATCTCGCCTACCTGCCGTACCGCTTCGGGATCAATCACGCGTCCGGCGTCATCAAGAACGGCCGCGCCGCCGTCTGGGACGGCCGGCTCGCCGGGCCGCGCGCCGACAAGGAGGAGACGAACGGATGACGGAGGAAATCCCGTATTTGGCCGCGCCCGAGCTGGCGGCGTTCAAGGACCGAATGGAGACGAAGGTCGCGCACTGGATCCGCCGATGGGACGGCAGGGAGCCGCTGCGGGCGGGGATCGTCGGCGTGCCGCTCTCGAAGCCGTCGCTGTCGGTCTCCGGCGCGTCGGCCGCGCCGGCGGCGGTCCGGGCGGCCTTCAAGTCGTTCACGACGTATTCCCTGGACTACGGCGTGGATCTGCAGGACATGGCCGTCCGCGATCTCGGCGACATCCGGATGCACGCGACGGACATGGCGGAATGCCGCCGGCGCATCGAGGCGAGCCTGCGCGCGCTCTATGCCGCGCAGCCGGGCATCGTGCCCGTCGTGATCGGCGGCGACCATTCCATTAGTCTCCCGTCGGTCGCCGCGTTCGCCGGCCGGTACCCGGGCAAGCGGATCGGGATCGTCCACTTCGACGCGCATCACGACGTGCGCAATTTCGAGGACGGCGGCGTCACGAACGGCACGCCGTTCCGCGGCATCCTGGAGTCGGGGCTCGCCGAAGGCCGCAACGTCGCGCAGATCGGCATCCGCGGGTTCATGAACGCGAAGCCCTACCACGATTACGTGCTGGAGAAGGGCGTCGCCGTCTTCTCCGCGCGGGACGTGCGGCGCGCGGGCATCGGGCCGGCGCTGGATCAAGCGCTCGCGATCGCTTGCGACGGGACGGAGGCCGTCTACGTCAGCTTCGACGTCGACGTCATCGATCAGGCGTACGCGCCAGGCTGCCCGGCCGTCGGGACGGGCGGTCTGGACCCGTGGGACGCGATGGACGCGCTGCACCGGCTGGGGGCCAGCCCGCAGGTGGCCGGCATCGATTTCGTCTGCATGGATCCGACGGTCGACGTCCGCAACGTCACGTCGCGGCTCGCGGTTCAATTCATGCTGAGCTTCCTGGCGGGCTTGGCCGTCCGTTCGCTTCCGGATCCGCGGGTCTGACCCGCGCGGCGGGCCGGGGCGCCCCGGAAGACGAATCCCCCCTCCGGCCGCGGTTCGTCTCCGGCGCGGCGCCGGCCCTTTTCCGGAATCGCTTACAGCCGATCCGAAACCAAACGCGCTCCCGAACGTATGGAACGGGGAATACGCGAAGGAGGCGATTACGGATGAATTGCCCGGTTTGCAACGACTCCCGGATGCGGGAAGTGGAAAAGAACGGCATTCTGATCGACGTGTGCCCGAGCTGCAAGGGCGTATGGCTGGATCGCGGAGAGCTGGACAAGCTGATGGGCGACGTCCGCGAAGCGCGGGACGCCTACAACCAATGGCATTACCGCGACGACGACGACGATGACGACGACGACCGCCGCCGGGCGCCCGGCGGCTATCCGCCGCCGGCTTCCGGCCAGCAGCAAGGCTACGGCAATCCGAATTACGGCCAAGGCTACGACAAGCACGGCGGCTACGGCTCCCCTCGCAAGAAGAAGAAAAAATCCGTCCTGGACGTGTTCGGCGACCTGTTCGATTGACCGGAGCCGGCGAACACGGCTCCTGCGGTTCGTATCGCAGGATCGCGCGATCGCCCCGGTCCGACCGTAATCCGAACCGAAACCGAAACCAAAAAGCTGCCCGCGGCAATCCGTTGCCGGTCCGGGCAGCTTTTATTTTGCGTAAGCGGCGGCGTCATTCGGCGGGAAGGAAGATCAGGCAGAGCTGATTCAGAATGTCTTCCGGCGCGTAACCGCGCTCGTCCCGCTGGAACAGATAGGCGTCGCGGGTCAGGGCGGTCAGCAGAATATCGGCCTTGAAGACGCTGTCGGGCCGGGGACCCGGACGGTCGTCGGCCGCGGCCAGCTCGTCGAACAAGCCGGCGAATTGGCGGTGCAGCTCCTCGTAGACGGGGCTTTGCGAGCGCGGTCTCGTCCGGCCGGGCGCGCCGCCGTCCTCGACGCCGGTCAGCAGCTGCGCCTTCTTCTCGCGGAACCGGAGGAACAGGGCGATCACCTTTCGCAAACGGCGGCCGGGCGCCTCCTGCCGGTTCGCCTCCAAGTAGGCGTCGATATCGTCGAACAAGAGGACCAGCTGGTCCTTGATGAGATCGAGGCACAGCTCGCTCTTGTTGCGGTAGCGGCGATAGAGCGTGCCGGGGCCGATCTGCGCCTCCTGGGCGATCTGGTTCATGCTGACCTGCCCGACGCCCTGCAGCTCGAAGAGCTTCTGCGCCGCGTTCAGGATCCGCTGGCGGTTCTCGGCGGCGTCGCGGCGTTCGGCCCGGGCCGGGTTCGGATTCGGGCTCGGGTTGTCCTGCGCGTCGTTCATGCGGCTTCACGTCCTTTGGTTGGGAGGAGCATCGTCTCTCGTTGACAAACGGAGAGGTCTCCGTTTACTATTAAGTGGAGAGGTCTCCGTTTAGGACGATCATACCATGAAAGAAGGAGCGTGCACAACGCATGACACTACCGTTATCGACAACCGCTTTGCTCGTGATGGATTTGCAGAACGGCATCGTATCGCGATTCGCGGACAAGGAGGAGCTGCTCCATCCGTTCCGGCAGGCCGTCGAAGCCGCGCGGGCGAAGGAAATTCCGGTCATCTACGTCCGGGTCGCGTTCCGCGAAGGGTATGCCGAGATCAGCCCGCGGAACAAGAGCTTCTCGGCGCTGGCAGGTTACGGCGGCATGAGCGAGACGGACGAGGCGACGCAGATTCATGCCTTCGTCAAGCCGCTGCCGCACGAGCCGGTCGTGACGAAGCGGCGCGTCAGCGCGTTCGCGGGCAGCGATCTCGACGTCCTGCTCCGCGCGCGCGGCATCGACACGCTCGTGCTGACCGGCATCTCGACGAGCGGCGTCGTGCTGTCGACGCTGCGGGAAGCGGCGGACAAGGACTTCGCCGTCAAGGTGCTGGCGGACGCTTGCCTCGACCAGGATCCCGAGGTGCATGGCGTGCTGACCGAGAAAGTATTCCCGCGCCAGGCGGACGTGATGACCGTCGGCGCCTGGATCGACGCGCTGGGTTGATCGTTCGCGTTCGCTATCATCCTGACTAGCAAAGAAGGCGCATGGCAATGCCGATTTGGAAAAGAAATCTGTTCGTGTGCTGGTTCGGCATGTTCGTCACGGGCGTGGGCATGAGTCAGCTCGCGCCGGTGCTGCCGCTCTACATCAAGCATCTCGGCGTCGACGATCCGGACGCGATCGCGCAATATTCCGGCCTCGCGTTCGGCGTCACGTTCGTGATTTCCGCGGTCTTCTCGCCGATCTGGGGACTCGCCGCGGACAAATACGGACGAAAGCCGATGCTGCTGCGGGCGAGCCTCGGCATGGCGATCGTCGTGTTCTGCATGGGGTTCGCGCACAACGTCTACGAGCTCGTCGGGCTGCGGCTGCTGCAGGGCGTCATTACCGGCTACGGCACGGCCTGCACCACCCTGATCGCGACGCAGACGGACAAGGAGCATTCCGGCTGGGCGCTCGGGACGCTGTCCACGGCCAACGTCTCGGGCTCGCTGCTCGGGCCGACGATCGGCGGCTTCATCGGGGAAAATTTCGGGCTGGAGAACGTATTCTACATTACCGGCGGCTTCATGATGGTCGCGTTCGTCACGACGCTGCTGTTCGTGAAGGAAACCTTCGTTCGCACAAGCAAGAAGGCGCAGAGCATTCGCGAGGCGTGGCGCGCCGTCCCGGAGAAGAGCTTGACGCTTACGCTGTTCGCGACGTTCTTCGTCCTGACCGTGGCGCTCTATTCCGTGGAGCCGATCCTGACCGTGTACGTGAACCATCTGTCCGGCGGGGGCAGCCACGTCGCCTTGATCGCCGGCGTCACGTTCTCGGCTTCGGGACTGGCCAACATCATCGCCGCGCCGCGGCTCGGCAAGCTGTCCGACAAGGTCGGCGCGCATAAAGTCATTTTGTTCGCCTTGGCGGCGGCCGGCCTCCTCTTCATCCCGCAGGCGTTCGCGACGAGCCCGTGGCAGCTCATGGCGCTCCGGTTCTTGTTCGGTCTGGCGTCCGCCGGTCTGGCGCCGTCGGTGAACGTCCTCGTCAAGAAAATCACGCCGCCGTCGCTGACGGGCCGCGTGTTCGGCTTCAACATGTCCGCGATGTACCTCGGCGCGTTCGGCGGCGCGGTGCTCGGCGGGCAGGCCGCGGCATGGTTCGGCATCCGGTACGTGTTCTTCCTCACGAGCGCGCTGCTGCTCGCGAATGCCGTCTGGGTGTACGTGAAGGCGTATCGAAAACTGCAGCGGGTGCCGTCGGCGTGACGGCAGCCGAACGACCGGCCCGGGCTCGCCCGCGGCCGGTTTTTTTGGCTGCGTACCCTTTCGCGGGCCCCGCCGCGCGGGTCCTTCCGCCGGCGCGATTCCAAGCTGCCTAGGACCAACGTACCGAAAAACGTTTCGTCTTGCGAAGGTTTGTGTATGACGAAGGTAGAGAAAGCAGCATGAATTTGGGGGAAGAGGCATGGAATCGGATCATGAACCGAATGTAGGAGCGCAGCAACCGTCGAAGCAACAGCCGAGCTTGGATAAACGATCGAAGAAGAAGACTTCGCATCGAAAACGGAGATTTCCGTGGCGCGCGGCCTTGATCGCGGTCATCGGCGGCGGGGTGCTGCTTGCCGCGGGCGGATGGACGGCGTTTCGCGTGCTGGTGGCCGGGCAGGATATCGCCCTGCTGGAGAAGCCGCTGCCGGCGCCGACGATCATTTACGACGATAGCGGGAAGGAGGCGACCCGCATCGCGCTTGGTACGATCGAGCCCGTGGATTACGCCGATCTGCCGAAGCAGCTGATCGACGCGGTGGTCGCGGTGGAAGACAAGCGGTTTTTCGATCACGGCGGCACGGACGTCTGGGGCATCGGCCGCGCGCTCGCGGTCAATCTGACGAGTGGCAAGACCGTGCAGGGCGGCAGCACGATCACCCAGCAGCTGGCCAAAAACGTCTTCCTGTCGCAGGAACGGACGTGGACGCGCAAATGGAAGGAAGTGCTGCTGGCGCAAAAGATCGAGGAGCATTACGACAAGCAGCAGATTATGGACATGTACTTGAATCAAATTTATTTCGGCGAAGGGGCTTGGGGCATCAAGCGGGCGGCGGACGTTTATTTCGGCAAGCCGGTCAAGGAGCTGACGCTGTCCGAGTCGGCCCTGCTCGCGGGCATCATCCGCGCGCCTTCCGCGCTGACGCCGTTCAAGCATCCCGAGGCGGCCAAAGAGCGCCGCGACACGGCGCTGCGGCTGATGAAGGACCAAGGCAAGATCGATGCGCCGGCATATGCCGCGGCGATCCGGGCGCCGATCAAGCTCCGGACGTCCGAGTCCCGCACCGACGAGGCGATGAAGTACCCGTATTACGTCGACGCGCTGATTCGCGAGGCGTCCTCGCAGTACGGCTTGTCGGAAAACGACGTGCTGCACGGCGGCCTGCGGATCTACACGACGCTGGACACGAAGATGCAGGAAGCGGCCGAGCGGGTGTACGCCGACGATTCGGCCTTCCCCGCGAGTTCGGCGGATCGAATGATCCAAAGCGGGGCGGCGCTCGTCGATCCGCGCGACGGGGGCATCAAGGCGCTCGTGGGCGGCCGGGGCAAGCAGCCGTTCCGCGGCTTTAACCGCGCGGTGCAGCTGAAGCGCCAGCCCGGGTCCGCGATGAAGCCGATCGCGGTTTATACGCCGGCGTTCGAGCAAGGCTATACGCCGGAGGACCGGCTGATGGACGAACCGGTCGATTTCGGCGGCTATCGGCCCAAGAACGCCGGAGGCGGCTATCACGGCGAGGTGTCCATCTACGACGCGATCGTCAATTCCTACAACATCCCCGCCGTCGAGCTGCTGAACGAGATGGGCATCGATGCCGGCATGGACGCGGCGAAGCGGTTCGGCATCCCGCTGACGGACGCCGACCGCACGCTCGGCCTGGCGCTCGGCGGCCTGCAGGAGGGCGTGTCGCCGCTGCAGATGGCCGAGGCGTTCGGCGTCTTCGCGAACGACGGGACGCGGATGCCGGCCCACGCGATCGCCCGCATCGATTCCGCCGACGGCGCGGTCGTGGCCGAAGCGCCCGCGCCCGCGGACGCCGGCATCCGCGTGACGGAACCCGAGGTCGCCCGGACGATGACGTCCGTGCTGCAGGGCGTCGTCCGGGAAGGCACCGGCGAGCTGGCCTCGCTCGGCGACCGGCCGGTCGCGGGCAAGACGGGGACGACGGAGATGCCGGGCACCGGCGGGAACGGGATCAAGGACAATTGGTTCGTCGGCTACACGCCGCAGCTCGTCGGAGCGGTTTGGCTCGGGTACGATCATACGGACGCGAGCCATTATTTGACGACGACGTCGAAGGCGGCCGCCGCGGTGTTTCAGAAGCTGATGGGCGCGGCGCTGGATGGCGCGCCGGTCATGGACTTTCCGGCGCCGCCGGCTTCGTCCGAACCGGGGAAGAAGCATGACGAGCCGGGCAAGAACGAGGACGACGATAAGCCGGGAAAAGGGCATGGGAAAGGGCCCGAGGACGACAAACCGAAACCGCCCAAGAAGGACGACCGCGACAAGCCGGACGGCCCGAAGCACGGCCGGGACCACGACAAAGGCAAAGGACATCGCGGGGAAGACGATTGACACGCGCCTTAAGGCGAAGACCGCGGGTAAGCTCGGTTCTGGACCGGGTCCGGGGCCGGAACGGGGTGTTCCCCGCTCATGTAGGTGATGGGAGCCCTCTCTTGTGCTAGAAAGGAGCGTTTCCAGTTCAAGTTGGAGCTGGGATTAGCCCTTCTTGGGTTAGATCAGGGCGTTTCCTCGCCCATTCAATCGCCTTCAGCTATTCATTTCGCCGCGCGCGAGCGACCGCTCCGCGCGGTTTTTGCATGCCGCCGCATTCGGGGACGGGCGGGGATCCCCCGGGATGTGGTACGATGGTTGCGCGAATAAACCGGTCCGGGAGGTGGCAGCCTTGACGCTGCAGCAATTGAAATACGTGATCGAGGTGGCGGCGCGCGGCTCCATCAACGAGGCGGCCAAGCGGCTGTTCATCTCGCAGCCCAGCCTGTCGAACGCGATCCGCGAATTGGAGGAGGAGATGGGCATCTCCGTCTTCGAGCGTTCGAACAAGGGCATCTCGCTGTCCAAGGAAGGCGCGGAGTTTCTCGGCTACGCCCGCCAGGTGGTCGAGCAGGCGGAGCTGCTGGAGAGCCGCTACCGGAACGCCAAGCCGTCGCCGCAGCATTTCTCGGTGTCCACGCAGCATTACGCGTTCGCGGTGAACGCCTTCGTCAGCCTCGTCCGGGAGCACGGGCAGGAGGAGTACGAGCTGGCGCTGCGCGAGACGAGGACGCACGAGATCATCGAGGACGTCAAGACGATGCGCTCGGAGATCGGGATCCTGTACGTGAACGAATTCAACGGCAAAGTGATCCGGAAGCTGCTCCACGAAGCGGGGCTGCAGTTCACGAGCCTGTTCACGGCGCGGCCGCATATTTTCATCAGCGTGCACAACCCGCTCGCGAAGCAGCCGATCGTCACGATCGAGGAGCTGCAGCAGTACCCGTACCTGTCGTTCGACCAAGGCGAATTCAACTCGTTCCACTTCGCGGAGGAAATTCTCAGCACGCTGGAGCATAAGAAAAGCATCCGCGTCCACGACCGCGCGACGCTCTTCAACCTGCTGATCGGCCTGAACGGCTACACGATTTCGACGGGCGTGCTGAGCTCCGACCTGAACGGGAACGAAATCATTCCCGTGCCGCTCGACTGCGAGGAGACGATCAACGTCGGCTGGATCAGCCACCGCAGCATGACGCTGTCGAAGCTCGGGGCGGACTACGTCGAGGCGCTCAAGGCCGCGATCGGAGCCGTCTGAGCGGTTCGGTATAGCTTTTGACTATGGCTGGCAATAGATATTAGGCGTTACGCTATAGCCATTCCGGCATGCTATCTTTCTTGTAACGAAAAGCGGCGGCGGCCGACAGGACCGCCGGGCGCGCGAAAGGGAGAGGTCAGGATGGCGAGAAGCAGCGTGTTGGGGTATCCACGGATCGGAGCCGACCGGGAATGGAAGAAGGCGCTGGAGGCGTATTGGGCCGGCAAGCTCGGAGAGGCGGAGCTGCACGAGGAGCTGCGCGGCATCCGGCTGGAGCATTTGCGGAAGCAGCGGGAGGCGGGCATCGACCTGATTCCCGTGAACGATTTCAGCTATTACGACCAGGTGCTGGATACGGCCGCGATGTTCGGCATCGTGCCGGCGCGGTTCGGCCATGCGGGCGGCCCGGTGCCGCTCGCGGTCTACTACGGGATGGCCCGGGGCACGGCGGACGCGACCGCCTGCGAAATGACGAAGTGGTTCAACACCAACTACCACTACATCGTGCCGGAGCTCGGCGGGACGGAACCGGCGCTCGTGGACAATAAGCCGCTGGCCGCGTACCGCGAGGCGAAGGAAGCGCTCGGCATCGAAGGCAAGCCGGTGCTCGTCGGGCCGCTGACGTTCCTGAAGCTGTCCAAGGGCTACGCGCCAAGCGAAACGGATGCCTGGCTGGACCGGCTGCTGCCGCTGTACGCGCAGGCGCTGCAGGAGCTGGAAGCCGAAGGCGCCGAGTGGGTGCAGGTGGACGAGCCGATCGTCGTGACCGGGCTGGACGCGGACGACCGGCAGCGGCTGAAGCGCAGCTGCGACGCGCTCGCTTCCGCCGCGCCGAAGCTGAAGCTGATGCTCCAGACGTATTTCGAGTCCGCCGAGCATTACGAGCTGCTCGCCGCGCTGCCCGTGCACGGACTCGGCCTCGACTTCGTCCACGGCCGCGAAGGCAACCTGCGGGCCATCCGCGAGCACGGCTTCCCGCGGGACAAGACGCTCGGCGCCGGCGTCATCGACGGTCGCGGCATATGGCGGGCCGCCTTGAGCGATAAACTCGCGCTGCTGGAGGAGCTGGAAGCGTTCGTGCCGCAGGACCGGCTCATCGTGCAGACGTCCTGCAGCCTGCTGCACGTGCCCGTGACGGCGGCGCGCGAGACGAAGCTCGCGCCGGTGCTGAAGGACGCGCTCGCCTTCGCGGACGAGAAGCTGGCCGAGGTCGTGCAGCTCGTCTACGGCTTGAGCGGCCGCACGGAAGCGTTCGCCGGCGCTTTCGCCGCGAGCGACCGCGCCGTGGAGGCGCTGCGCGCGTCGGCCGACCGTAACCGGACGGACGTGCAGCGGGCCGCGGCGCGCATCGCCGAGGAGCCGGCGGCTCGCAAGGCGCCGTTCGCCGAGCGCCGTTTGCGGCAGCAGGACCACTGGCGCCTGCCGGTCCTGCCGACGACGACGATCGGCAGCTTCCCGCAGTCGGCCGAGGTGCGCAAGGCGCGCCAAGCGTGGCGGCGCGGCGAATGGGACGGCGCGCGGTACGAGTCGTTCATCGACGCGCAGATCGATCGGTGGATCGGGCTGCAGGAGGAGATCGGCCTGGACGTCCTCGTCCACGGCGAATTCGAACGGACGGACATGGTCGAGTTTTTCGGCGAGAAGCTGGCGGGCTTCGCGTTCACGGCGAACGGCTGGGTGCAGTCCTACGGCTCCCGCTGCGTCAAGCCCCCGGTCATTTTCGGCGACGTCGCCTTCGTCGCGCCGATGACGGTCCGCGAGACCCGTTACGCGCAGTCGAAGACGGCCAAGCCCGTGAAGGGCATGCTGACGGGGCCGATCACGATCCTGAACTGGTCGTTCGCGCGGGAGGATCTGACGCGCGAGGCGATCGCGTACCAGATCGCGTACGCGCTGCGCCGGGAAGTGGAGGCGCTGGAGGCGGCCGGCATCGGCATGATTCAAGTCGACGAGCCGGCGGTCCGGGAAGGGCTGCCGCTCAAACCGGCCCAGCAGGCGGACTACCTCGCCTGGGCGGTCAAGGCGTTCCGGGCGACGACGTGCACGGTCGCGGACACGACGCAAATCCATACCCATATGTGCTACTGCGAGTTCCACGACATGATTCCGTCGATCGAAGCGATGGACGCCGACGTCATCTCGATCGAAACGTCGCGCAGCCACGGCGAGCTGATCGAGAGCTTCGAGCACCACACGTACCCGCTCGGCATCGGGCTCGGCGTGTACGACATCCACAGCCCGCGGGTGCCGTCCGCGGAGGAGATGACGGCGATGATCGGCCGCGCGCTCCGCGTGCTGGACCCGAACCTCTTCTGGATCAACCCGGACTGCGGCCTCAAGACGCGCGGCCTGCCGGAGACGGTCGCTTCGCTGCGCAACATGGTGGAGGCGACGGAGCGGGCGCGGGCGAGCCTCGCGGCGCATGTTTAAGCTTCCCGCCATTCAGGCGGTATAATGGAATTATAGATCGACGGGACACCCCCGCTTCGCGCCGCTGCGAAGCGGGGGTGTTTGCGTGCGCGGCAATTCGGCAGGATACCGGACCGGGGCGAGGAGCGGAGAACGGTTATTGACACCCTTTGTATATAGATAATATTATATATATATTATAAAAAACCTATATCGAAAGCAGGTGCCCATCATTTCTACTCTTCGCCCTCCTGCAGTGCCGCTAGTTACCGTGGATCCTTATTTCAGCGTTTGGTCGAACGCCGACCGTCTGACCGACGATTTCACCCGCCACTGGACGGGCCAGCGCCAGGCCATGACCGGCCTGCTGCGGATCGACGGCACCGTCTGGCGCTTCGCCGGCAAGGTCCAGGCCAACGCCAACCGGTATTACACGGAGCCGCCGGCCATGGAGCAGACCGGCCTGACCGTATCTCCGCTCAGCACCGTCTATACGTTCGAAGCCGGCGGCGTGGCCCTGACGGTCCGCTTTACGACGCCGCTGCTGCTCGAAGACCTGGACATTCTGTCCCGTCCGGCATCCTACGTCTCGTTCGAGGCGAAGTCGACGGACGGCCGCGGTCACGAGACCGCGCTTTATTTCGACGTGACCGGCGAGTGGTGCGTCGATCATCCGACGCAGGCCGTGACCGGCAAACAGACGGCGGAAGGCGGGCTTGAGGTGCTGCGGCTGTCGCACGAGCGGCAAGAATACCTGAACCGCTCCGGGGACGACCACCGGATCGATTGGGGGCATTTCTATCTGGCGGCGGAAACGTCCGAGCGGTTGACCGCGTTCATCGGCTCCGCGGAGATGCGCAAGGCGTTCGTCCGCGGCGAGAGCCTGCGGCCGTACGGCGATCCCGAGACGCCGCGCAGCGTCGGAGAGGCGCAGCCGGCGATGGCTTTCGTGCACGAGTTCGGCGAGGTCGCCGACGTCCCCGCCGGCACGAAGTTCGTGCTCGCGTACGACGACGTGTACGCGATCGAATACTTCGGCGCCCGGCTGGAAGCGTACTGGAAGCGCGGCGGCTTGACCGTTCCGGCGCTGCTCGCCTCGGCGTTCGCGGAGCACGGCGCGCTTTCGGCGCGCTGCGACGCCTTCGACGCGCGGCTGCTGGCCGACGCCGAGGCGGCCGGCGGCGAGAAGTACGCCGACCTGCTGGCGCTGTCGTACCGCCAGGCCATCGCGGCCCACAAGCTGGTCACGGATAACGACGGCGGCCTGCTGTTCCTGTCCAAGGAATGCTACAGCAACGGCTGCATGGCGACGGTGGACGTCAGCTATCCGTCCGTGCCGCTGTTCCTGCTATACAATTCGTCGCTCGTCGAGGCGATGATCCGGCCGATCCTGTGCTACGCGCAGAGCGACGCGTGGCCGTTCGACTTCGCGCCGCACGATATCGGCCAATATCCGCTCGGCAACGGCCAGGTATACAGCGACAACGCGCTCGAGGGCCAAATGCCGGTCGAGGAATGCGGCAACATGCTGACCATGGCGGCGGCTTATTGCCTCGCCGGCGGCAGCCCGGAGTACATCCTCGGCCATATGCCGCTCTGGACGCAGTGGGCGGGCTATCTGATCGAGCACGGGCTGGACCCGGCCAACCAGCTGTGCACGGACGATTTTGCCGGGCATCTCGCGCGCAACGCGAACCTGTCCGTCAAAGCCGTCATGGGCGTGGCGAGCTTCGCGCTGCTCAAGGGCATCGAGGGCGACGCGGAAGCGAAGGCGAGCTACCTGCGGACGGCGAAAGCCATGGCCGATCAATGGCGCGCCCTCGCGGACGACGGAGACCATACGAAGCTCGCGTTCGGCCAGGACGGCACGTGGAGCCTGAAGTACAATCTCATCTGGGACGTCCTGTTCGGAACGGACCTGTTCGGGGCGGACACCTTCCGCAAGGAGACGGCCTGGTATCTGTCGCGCCGGAACCGGTACGGCACGCCGCTCGACAGCCGGGCGTCGTACACCAAGTCCGACTGGGTCGTCTGGTCGGCGTCGTTCGCGGAGGACCGCGAGGATTTCATCGCGCTCGTCGAGCCGGTATGGACGATGCTGAACGAATCGCCGGACCGCGTGCCGTTCTCGGACTGGACGGACACGTTGACGGCGCGCCAGCTGAACTTCCAGCACCGCAGCGTCGTCGGCGGCATCTTCATGAAGCTGCTGAAGGACAAAGGGCTGCTGCTCGGCGGCGCCGTCCCGCAAGGACAGGAGACGGCCGGTTGATTCGGTTGCCCGCAAGCGATTCTCGACCTGCCGGCGGGCCGTTCGAGCGGCTCGCGGCACGCATTCTCGTCATCTCGCGATTTTGCGTCTCTATCAGCTGTTCGCGATCTTGATTAGGAGAAAGAAGCCGCGCAAAACGCGGCTTCTTTCTGCTTATGCGCGCGTCATTCCGCATGCTCGCATGTTCGTCATCCCGCATGCTCGCATTCGATTCGATCGGTCGCGCATATCCTGCCCGTCATCGCGCCTGCCGAATTATGGTATAGTGAGGCTAGTTCGGCATGCGCAATCGAGAGGGGAGAAGAGGAATGGAGAAAATCAAGTTCGGCATCATCGGACACGGCTGGCGGGCGGATTTCTACCTGCGCATCGCGCGGGAGCTGCCGGAACGGTTCGAAGCCGCGCGGATGCTGGTCCGCCGGGAAGAGACGGCCGCCGCCCTGCGCGCGGCGTGGGGCGTGGCCGTCTACCGCGACCTGGACGCGTTCCTCGCGGACGCGGACCTGGACTTCGTCGTCGTATCCGTGCCGTGGGACGTCTGCCCGGTCTACATCCGCGAGCTGGCCGCGCGCGGCGTGCCGGTGCTCGCGGAGACGCCGCCGGCGCCGGATCTCGCGGGCTTGACCGCGCTGTACGAAGCGGTCGGCGGCGAGGCGAAGGTGCAGGTGGCGGAGCAGCTCCTGTTCCAGCCGATGCACGCGGCGCGGATAGCGCTGGCGCGCTCCGGCAAGCTCGGCGACGTATCGCAGGCGCAGGTGTCCGTCGCGCACGGCTATCACGGCATCAGCCTGATTCGCCAGTTCCTCGGCGTGCGCTTCGAGGAGGCCGTCGTTTCCGGCCAGCGGTTCGTCTCGCCGATCGTGGAGGGACCGGGAAGGCAAGGGCCGCCGCGGGAGGAGATCGTCAAGGATTCCAGCCAGGACATCGTCTTCCTGCGCTTCGGGGACAAGCTCGGCGTGCTCGATTTTACGGGCGACCAGTATTTCTCGTGGATTCGGCGGGAGCGAGTGCTCGTCAGAGGGCCGCGCGGGGAAATCATCGGCGACGAAGCCGCGTGGCTGCAGGATTTCCGGACGCCGGTCGTCTTGAAGCTCCGGCGCATCGACAACGGCTTCGACGGGAACGTGCTCGGCTTCAACTACGGCGGCATCTTGCTCGGCGCGGAATGGCTGTACGTCAATCCGTTCGTGCCGGGACGGCTGACCGACGACGAGGTCGCCGTCGCGACGTCGCTCGCCAAGATGGGCGACTACGCGCGGGGCGGGCCGTCGTTCTACAGCCTGGCCGAAGCCTCGCAGGACCATTACCTGAATCTGCTCGTCCAGCGGGCGATCGCGGAAGGCGCGACGGTGACCGCCGAGAAGCAGGCGTGGCATCCCCGCTCCTGATGCCTGCCCGGAAGGCGCTCAAGCGGATGCGGACATTGGGACCGTAATCCGGTGATTTAGAACGGTCCGGCGAGCAGCGATCGGCATTGCCATCAAGGTCAGGAAACCCCGGCGCGGCCAGTCGCCGGGGTTTTTTGCCGTTTCGCGCGTCGGACGCAAACAAAACGCCGGTACCCGCGAACGGGCACCGGCGTTTGCCGCTTCGGCCGCGACCGGCGTCACCGCCGCCCGCAACCGAAGCGTCGCAGGACGCTACACCTGAATGATAATCGGCAGGATCATCGGCCTGCGCTTCGTATGCATGTACAGGAATTTGGCGACCTCGTCCTTGACCGCCTGCTTGTAGGACGCCCACTGGTTCGGCTTCGAGCCGTCCAGCTGCGAGACGGCGTTCAGCGCGATCCGCTGCACCTCTTCGAGCAGCCCCTCCGATTCCCGCACGTAGACGAAGCCGCGCGAAATGACGTCCGGTCCGGTGACGACCTTGCCGCCCGACTTGGCGACGGACATGACGAGGATGAGGATGCCGTCCTCCGACAGCACCTTTCGGTCCCGCAGCACGATGTTGCCCACGTCCCCGATGCCGAGCCCGTCGACGAGCGTGTTGCCGTTCGGGATTTTGCGGTCCTGGCGGGCGACGCCGCCGGCGATATCGACGACGTCCCCGTTGTTCAAAATAAACGTATGGCCGCTTTCCACGCCCACCGCTTCCGCCATGATACGGTGCTGGTAGAGCATGCGGTATTCGCCGTGGATCGGGATGAAATATTTGGGCCGCATCAGCGTAAGCATGAGCTTCAGCTCTTCCTGGCTCGCGTGCCCCGACACGTGCATGCCCGTCACGGTCCCCGAGCCGTAGATGACCTTGGCGCGCCGCTCGAACAGATTGTCGACGATGCGGGCGACGTTCCGTTCGTTGCCGGGAATCGGCGTGGCGGCGAGGATGACGGTATCGCCCGGCGACACGCCGATTTGCCGGTGGCTGCCGTTCGCGATGCGGGCGAGCGCCGCGAGCGGCTCGCCCTGGCTCCCCGTGCAGAGGACGACGAGCTCGCGCGGCGAATACCGGTTCGCTTCCGCCGGCTCTACGAGCATCCCGTCCGGTACCCGCAAATAGCCGAGCGAGGACGCCACGTCCACCACGTTGACCATGCTGCGGCCGAGCAGGCAGACGCGCCGGTTCGCCTTCTCCGCCGCGTCGATGACCTGCTGGACGCGGTGCACGTTGGAGGCGAAGGTGGCGAGAAAGATTTTCCCCTCGGCCTTGGCGAACTCCTCCTCGATATGCGCGCCGACGAGCCGCTCCGACGGAGTGAAGCCCGGCCGTTCGGCGTTCGTGCTTTCGGACAGGAGCGCGAGCACGCCGTTGCGGCCGATTTCGGCCATCTTGTGGATGTCGGCGTACTGGCCGCCGACCGGGGTCAGGTCGAATTTGAAGTCGCCCGTATGGACGACCGTGCCCTGCGGCGTGTGGAAGGCGATGCCGAGGCAGTCCGGGATGCTGTGGTTCGTGCGGAAGAACCGGATCGGAATCGCCCCGAGCGTCAGCTCCGTGCCCGCGTCGATCTGCTGCAGCTTCGCCGTGCCGAGCAGGCCGTATTCCCGCAGCTTGCCTTGGATCAGCCCCAAGGTGAGCCGGGTCGCGTAGATCGGGATGTTGAGCTGCTTCAGCACGAACGGAATGCCTCCGATATGGTCCTCGTGGCCGTGCGTGACGATCAAGCCGCGCACCCGGTCGCGATTTTCGAGCAGATAGGCGATGTCGGGAATGATGACGTCGATGCCGAGCAAGCTCTCGTCGGGAAATTTGGAGCCGCAGTCGATCACGATGATGTCGTCGTTGTATTGCACGACGTACATGTTTTTGCCGATTTCGTTCACGCCGCCCAGGGCGACGATCGAGAGCCTGTCTTCCGAGCGTTTCATAAGTAGCTGACTCCTTTCGCGGCTGTACGGATCAGCCGGTCCGTTCACGCGGAAATACGATTAAGATTACCCAACCCGTCTAAAATTATCCATCGCCGGGCGGTCGCGGTTTGGTATAATGGGGTAACGCTTACATCCATAACGGGCCATGGCGCGCGGCGGTTCGCCGGCGCCGGCCGCGAAGGGAGCATCCCCATGTCCGAAACGATTCATGCCGTCCCGACGGCGGGCAAAGCCGTCGCCATTACGTTCGACGACGGACCGAACGCCTTGTACACGCGCCAGACCGCGGACCTGTTCAACGCCGCGGGCGGGAAAGCCACGTTCTTCATGCTCGGCGAGAAAATCGGGGAGATGCCCGATTTCGTACGGCGGATTCACGAGGAAGGCCATGAAATCGGCAACCATTCGTACTCGCATCCGTTTCTGACGAAAATCTCCGGCGACGAAGTACGGGCCGAGCTGGAGCGGACGGACAAGCGGATCGAGCAGGCGACGGGCAGCCGCCCGGCCGTGTTCCGCGCGCCGTACTTGGACGCGAACGAAGAGACGGCCGCGATCGCGGACCGCTTCGGCTACCGCTCCATCGGCGCGGTCAACCTGGATACCCGCGACTGGGAGACGCCGGGCGTCGAGTACATCCTCGCGCATACGCGGGATACGGTCCGCGACGGGGCGATCCTGCTGTTTCACGACGGGGCGGGCGACCGCTCCCAGACGATGGAGGCGATCCGCATCCTGATCGGCGAGCTGACGGAGCAAGGGTACGAGCTGGTCACGGTCAGCGAGCTGCTGTCGCGGCGGAGCGAATAATCTGGCCGCAGGCCGGCCGGCCTGTACCGCGCAGGCCGCGCAAGCGGCGTCGAGGCCGCCTGCGTCCGGCGCACGGAATCATCCGATCCGCTTCCGACGCCGCGAATGCGCGGCGGCAAACGAGCCCCCGGACCGAGACTTCGGCCGGGGGCTTGCCGCATTTCCTGTCGAACCGCGGCGAAAAGTTAACTTTCGTTAATTGTTTGGCCGTTGCGTCTCCGCTACATTTAGAAGCAGCTTGATTAATTGGCGGAGGAGCATGCATGAAGATGGGGAAACGCAACAAACTGAGCGCCGTTCTGGCGCTGTCGCTCGGCGCGCAGCTGCTGGCGCCCGTGCTGGCGTCGGCGGAGATCAAACTGGAGGGGACCGGCAGCCCGTACGCGTTCAACGTGACGGACCCCGACTACGGGGAAGGCTACGCGCTGGACGTCGCTTCTTACGACGAACGGCATGAACTGCTGTACCGGGCAACGAGCGAGACCGATCCCGCGGAGCCGTTCACGATCGCGGTCGATCCGTACACGTGGGTGCCGAACTTCGATCTCGACGACCCGCATCCCGTCACGTTCGAGGTCAAGACGGTACCCGTGGCCGGCGGGGATCCGGTCGACGAGGCGACGTATACGTGGAGCATGATGTCGACCGTCCGCGTCGCCGTGAACGTGCCGGAATCGCTGCTGCCCGGGTTTTCCGTGACGGTTACGGCCAAGAGCGGCGCTTCGGTCGTCTTGAAGCCCGGCGATGCCGGCGTCGCGTACGACGCGGCCGGCGGGCGGCTGACCTTCGCGGCGGACTTGGCGGATCCCGGGCCGTACGCGATCCAGGCGAACGCGGACGGCAGGCCGTACGCGGCGGCCGTCGTCAAGCCCGACGATCGCAACCGGAGCATCCGCGAGACGAAGGCCGAGCCCGGCAACGCGGTGCATTCGTATTTCGACGTCCAGGCCGGCGTGCTCTATCCGTACGTCGTGAACGACCGCGTGCCGCTCGCCGGTCTGGACGCTCCCGAGACGGCACGGAGATCGCCTTCGACAACCTTGACGACGCGACGACCGCGGTCGATCTGCCGGAAGGGTTCCGTTTCGGCTTCTACGGCCGGACGTACGACAAAGTCGGCGTCGGCACGAACGGGGCGCTCTATTTCGGCGACGGCGATTATCCCGCTTACGGCATGGACCGGTTCCCGGATGCCCTGACGCGCCGGCGGCGGTGTATCCGTTCCTGTCGGATCTCGTGCTTCGCCGGGCGCCGGGCGGCGGGCCCGAGGCCGGCCCGGAATCGCGGTACGAAGGCGGACCGGAAGCCGATTCGCGCGTCTATGCGAAGACGGTCGGGGAACCGGGCGACCGCCGGTTCATCGTGCAGTGGGACCGCGTCTACTCGCTGGATGACGAGAGCAATGCCCCGCTGTCGTTCCAAACCGTCCTATACGAGAAAACGGGCGACGTCCGCGTCCAGTATCTAGCGACGGCGAGCGACGATCCGGACTTCGATGCCGGCGGCAAGGCGCTCGCGGGCATCCAGGATGCCGGCGATTCGGAGTACGGCGGGCTGCTGTACGCCTGGAACGAACCGAAGCTCGCGGCGGGGCTGGCGCTCTGCTACGGCCTTCATCCTCGCTGCGGCGAGGCGGGGCGTTGACGGACGCCAAGCTGGACGCCGCGGGAACGAAGCTGACGCTCACGTTCGACCAGCCGCTCGATCCGGCGGTCTCGCCGGTGCGCTATCTGTCGCTGGAAGGGACCGCGGCGGCGGTGGAGAGCGCCGGCTACGCCGGCGAAGCGGGGGCGTACCGGCAGGTCGTCGCGACGTTGTCGGACGCGGCCGCCGGGGACGGCGAGCTCGAGGTCTCGCTGCGGGAAGACGCGGTGCGCGGCGAAGCCCGCGGCATCGCCTCTGAAGCGGTGACGGGCTTCCCGGTGACGAAGGAGCCGCCGGTCACGGACCCGTCGGGCCCGAGCGGCCCGACCGGCCCGTCGGCGCCGTCCGGGACGACCGGCCTGCAGGGCACGGCCGGCGGCGCCGCGGTGCAGCTCGCGACGGGCACGGCCGGCGAGCTGGACGGCCGCGCGACGATGACCGCGGCCATCGACGACGCGAAGCTGGCCGAGCTGCTGGCGCGGGCGGGCGGCAAGCCGGTCGTCGTCCTGCCGGTCGGCGGCGGCTTCGACCGCGTCGACGCGCTGCTGACGGCGGGCGGGCTCCAGGCGCTCGCCGGCCGTTCGGGGACGCTGCTTCTGCGAACCGCTATCGGCAGCTACGCGCTGCCGGCGGGGGAGATCGCGGCGGCGTTGATGAAGACACTGACCGCATCGGGTGCCTCCCCGGCGGACGCCAAGATCCGCGTTACGATCGCCAATGTCGGCGGCGGCGCGGCGAGCCGGCTGCAGGCCGCGGCGGCGAAGGGCGGCTTCGAGGTGCTGGCGCCGCCGGTCGAATTCGCGGCTGCGATCGAGGCCGGGGGCAAGACGGTTCCGATCGAAGCGCTCGGTTCGTTCGCGAAGCGCGGCATACGGCTGCCGAACGGCATGGATTCATCCCGGTTGACGACGGCGGTCATGCTGGACGAAGACGGCGGCGTACATGCCGTGCCGACCTCGCGCGAGACGCGCGAAGGCGTGCCTGCCGCGGCCGTTAGCAGCCTGACGAACGGCGTTATCGCGCTGATTCATCATGAAGCGCCGTTCGCGGACACCGGGCGCCATTGGGGCCAGGACGCGATAGACGATCTGGCGTCGCGTCTCGTGCTGACCGGCGGCGCGGACGGCCGCTTCCGTCCGGACGACCGCGTCACGCGCGCCGAATTCGCGGCGATCCTGCTCCGCGCGCTCGGCTTGCGGGACGGCGGCACGGCCGAATTCGGCGACGCGGACCCGTCCGCCTGGTACGCCGGCTACGAGGACGGCTATTTCCGCCCGGACCGCGCGGTGACCCGCGAGGAAGCGATGGTCATGCTCGCGAGAGCGGCGAAGCTGGCCGGGCTCCCGGCCCCGGCCGGCGGCGCCGAGACGGCCGCGGCGCTCGCGGGCTTCAAGGACCGCGCCGCGCTCGCCGGCTGGGCCGCGCCTTCCGCGGCGGCCTTGATCCGCGTCGGCCTCGTGCAGGGCTCGGCCGGCAAGCTCCGGCCGGACGCCGCCATGACGCGCGCCGAGACGGCCGCGATCGCGCAGCGGCTGCTGCGGCGGGCGGGCCTGATCGACGGCTGAACCGAGGGCTCCGGCCGCTTGGCCCGGCCGGCCGTCCGGCTCGGTCGGTCGCGATGCGGCAGGCCCGGTTAGCGGGCATTAGCGGGCCATGACGCTCCCTCCCCTTCGTGTCGAAGGGGAGGTTTTTTTCGCGTTTGGCGTCCTACCGGGTGGACGGCCTGCGCGAACGCGCTCGAATACCCCCTATCGCCCCGCCATACAATGTACTATGACACGGCATGTGCCGTTGCAGTTCCGCACACCCCGCGAAAGCCGCGGGGGGAAGGAGGAACGGATGAAAACGATACGCATCGGCGCGGGGCAAGGCTTCTACGGCGATTCGGCCGCGCCGGCCGTCGAGACGGCCAAGCGCGGCGGCATCCACTACCTCTGCATGGACAGTCTGGCGGAGCTGACGCTGGCGATTCTGCAGAAGGACCGGCAGCGGGATCCGGCCAAAGGGTTCGCGGCCGACCTGGGCGCGCAGCTCCGGGCGCTGCTTCCGGTCGCGAGGGCGAACGGCATCCGGATCATTACGAACGCCGGCGGCATGAATCCGGCCGGGGCGCTGCGGGAAGCGGAGCGGGTCGCGAAGGAGCTGGGGCTGAAGGGCCTCAAGCTCGCCGTCGTCACCGGCGACGACGTGCTGGAAGAGCTCGACGCTTACCGGGAGCAGGGCGCGCTGCTCGAGCATCTCGAGGACGGCCGGGACATCGCGGACGTCCGCGACCGGATCGTGTTTGCCAACGCTTACTTGGGGGCGAAGCCGATCGCCGAGGCGCTTCGGCAGGGGGCGGACGTCGTCATCACGGGACGCGCGGCCGACTCGGCGCTGTTCCTCGCGCCGTACGTCCACGAGTTCGGCGTCGGGCCGAAGGACTGGAACCGGCTCGCCCAAGGCGTGCTGATGGGCCATCTGCTGGAATGCTCGGGCCAGGCGTCGGGCGGCAATTTCAGCGGCGATTGGCAGGCCGTCGAGGCGCTGGAGGACATCGGATTCCCCATCGCGGAGATCGCGGAGGACGGGACGTTCGTCCTGACGAAGCCGGAGGGGACCGGCGGCCTCGTATCCGTCGATACCGTGAAGGAGCAGCTGCTGTACGAGATTCACGACCCGTTCGCGTACGCGACGCCGGACGTCGTGCTGAACGTCAGCGAGGTCGCCCTCGAGGACGCGGGGCCGAACCGGGTCCGGGTGACCGGCGCCCGCGGCGCGAAGCGGCCCGAGACGCTGAAAGTCGTCATGGGCTACGCGGACGGCTGGCTGGGGCAGGCGATCTGGGGGTATTCGTGGCCGGACGCGCCGGCGAAGGCGCGCGCGGCCGACCGGATCGTGCGCAAGCAGATCGAGCGCAGCGGACTGCGGGCCGACGAGATCCGCACGGACTTCCTCGGCCTCGATTCCCTGCACGGGCCGCTCGCGGCGCCGCCCGCCGAGGAACCGAACGAAGTCTACGTCCGGCTGGCCGTGCGGACGAAGAGCCGGGACGAAGCCGCCAAGCTCGGACGGCTCGTGCCGCCGCTCATGCTGAGCGGCCCGCCGGCCATGGGCGCCTTCCTCGGCATGCTGAAGCCGCGCGAGCTGCTCGGCATGTGGTCCTGTCTCGTGCCGCGCGAGCTCGTCGAACGCAAGGTCAGCGTCACGGTGAAGGAGGTGCGGCCATGACCCGCGTCCAGCTGCGCCATCTCGCGCAGGCCCGGTCCGGCGACAAGGGCAACAGCGTCAACATCGCGCTGTTCGCGCCGAACGACGACGTGTTCGACGCGTTGGCCGCCCAGGTGACCGCGGAGCGCGTGAAGGCGCACTTCGACGGCCTCGTGCGCGGGGAAGTCGTCCGGTACGTGCTCCCGAATCTGAGAGCGATGAATTTCGTCTGCCGGGAAGCGCTGGACGGGGGAGGCTCCGCGACGCTGCGCTTGGACAATTTGGGCAAATGCTACGCGTCCAATCTCATGCGGTTGGAGATCGAGTACGACGGCGAGCCCGCGTCGCCCGGAGGCGAGCCTGCGCCGTCCGTCAACGAGCCCTGACGCGCGCGGACCGTGCGCGATAGGACGGTTCTTCGAGCGGCCTGCCGCGTTCGCAAAGCCGCGCGGCCGGCGCTTCGGCGGGGGTTCTCCGGCGTTTGGGCCGCGGCTTGGGGCTTCGATCGGAAGGAAGGAGGCACGCGGATGAATTTCGAATTGACGGCCGAGCAGGCGATGATCCAAGCGTTGATGCGCGATTTCGCGGACGGCGAGGTGGCGCCGGGGGCAATCGAGCGGGACCGGACGGGGACGTTTCCGGCGGACGTCTTCGCGAAGCTCGCCGCGCTTGGCATGATGGGGCTGCCGTTCCCCGAGCGCTACGGCGGCGCGGGCGCGGACACGGTCAGCTTCGCGATCGCGGTCGAGGAGCTGAGCCGGGCCTGCGCTTCGACCGGCATTACGTATTCCGCGCACGTCTCGCTCGGCGGCGCGCCGATCGCGATGTTCGGCACCGAGGCGCAGAAGGAGCGCTTCCTGGCCCCGCTCTGCGCGGGCGACTACCTCGGGGCGTTCGGGCTGACCGAGCCCGACGCCGGCTCGGATGCCGGCGGCACGCGGACGACGGCCGCGCGCGAGGACGGCGGGTGGCGCATCAGCGGCTCGAAGTGCTTCATCACGAACGCGTCCTACGCGCGCAATCTCGCGCTGACGGCGGTCACCGACCGCTCGAAGGGCACGGGCGGAATCAGCGCGTTCATCGTCCCGACGGACGCGCCCGGCTTCGCCGTGCGGGCGGGCTACGAGAAAATGGGGCTGCACGCGTCGAACACGACCGAGCTGATCCTCGACCGGGTGGCCGTGCCGGAGGACCGCCTGCTCGGCGCGGAAGGCCGCGGCTACAAGCAGTTTCTCGCCGTGCTCGACGGCGGCCGGATCGGAATCGCGGCCATGGCGGTCGGCATCGCCCGGGCGGCGCTCGACCGGTCGCTGCGGTACGCCAAGCAGCGCAAGCAGTTCGGGCGCGTCCTGTCTTCGTTTCAGGCGATCCAGTTCAAGCTCGCGGACATGGCGATGCACGCGGAGGTGGCCCGCACCATGGTGTATAAGGCCGCCTGGCTGAAGGACCGGGGCAAGAGCTTCAAGAAGGAAGCCGCGATCGCCAAGCTGTTCGCCACGGAGACGTGCATGAAGGCATGCGATCAAGCGGTGCAAATCCACGGCGGCTACGGCTACATGAAGGAATTCGAGGTCGAACGCTACATGCGCGACGCGAAGCTGCTCGAGATCGGGGAAGGCACCTCGGAGATCCAGCGGCTGGTCATCGCGGCGCAGCTCGGCTGCAAAGACTGACGGGAGGAGGGCGGCGGATGGAGCGCGAACGCGATAACGGCCTCGGCCGGCTGCGGGAGGAGACCGCCGCGATCAAGCGGGGCGGCGCCGGAAAATACCACGCGAAGAACGCGGAGCAGGGCAAGCTGTTCGTCCGGGACCGGCTGCGCCTGCTGTTCGACGACGACGTCGAGCTCGAAGACGCGCTCTTCGCGAGCGGCGCGGAAGACGGTCTGCCCGCGGACGGCGTCGTGACGGCCATCGGCCGGATTCACGGGCGGACGGCCTGCGTCGTCGCCAACGATTCCACCGTCAAGGCGGGGTCGTGGGGCGCGCGGACCGTCGAGAAAATCATCCGCATGCAGGAGACCGCCGACAAGCTGCGGGTGCCCCTGCTCTATCTCGTCGATTCGGCCGGCGCGCGCATCACCGACCAGGCGCTCATGTATCCCGGCCGGCGCGGGGCGGGGCGGATCTTCTACAACGAAGCGAAGCTGTCGGGCAAAATCCCGCAGGTCTGCCTGCTGTTCGGGCCGTCCGCCGCGGGCGGCGCGTACATTCCGGCGTTCTGCGACGTCGTCATCATGGTGGAGGGCAACGCGTCGATGTACCTCGGCTCCCCGCGCATCGTGGAGATGGTGACGGGCGAGAAGGCGACGCTCGAAGCGCTCGGCGGCGCGCGCATGCACTGCGCCGTCTCCGGCTGCGGCGACGTGCTCGCCAAGAGCGAGGAGGAGGCGATCGCCCTGGCGCGGGCGTACATGGCGTACTTCCCCGCGAATTACGAGGAGAAGCCGCCGGAGCGCGAACCGCGGCCGCCGGCCGACAGCGAACGATCGCTCGGCGAGCTGATTCCCGGCGACCAGTATACGCCGTTCGACATGTACGAATTCCTCGACGGCTTGATCGACGAGGGTTCGTTCTTCGAGATCAAGCGGCTGTTCGCCCGCGAGCTCGTTACCGGGCTGGCGCGGCTCGGGGGCAAGCCGGTCGGCATCGTCGCGAACCAGCCGCGGACGAAGGGCGGCATCCTGTTCCGAGACTCCGCCGACAAGGCCGCCAAATTCGTCAGCCTGTGCGATGCGTTCTCGATCCCGCTGCTGTTCCTCGCGGACGTGCCCGGGTTCATGGTCGGCACGGCGGTGGAGCAGGCGGGCATCATCCGCCACGGCGCGAAAATGATCGCCGCCGTCTCGGAGGCGACGGTGCCGAAGATATCCGTCATCGTCCGCAAAGCCTACGGCGCGGGGCTGTACGCGATGGCGGGCCCGGCGTTCGAGCCCGACTGCTGCCTCGCGCTGCCGTCGGCGCAAATCGCGGTGATGGGGCCGGAGGCGGCGGTGAACGCGGTATACGCGGGCAAAATCGCCGAGCTGCCGGAAGCGGAGCGGGCGGCCTTCGTCGAACGCAAGCGCGAGGAATACGGCCGCGACATCGACCTGTACCAGCTGGCGTCGGACATGGTGATCGACGGCATCGTCCCGCCGCACGGCTTGCGCAAGGAACTGATCAAGCGGTTCGCGGCGTACGCGTCGAAGCGCGTCGCGTTCGCGGACCGGAAGCATCCGGTGTATCCGGTATGAGCGGGGAGCGGGGCCGATGACGGCGAAACCGGTGCTGTGGGAGGAGCAGGGCCATGTCGGGCGGATCGTCCTGAACCGTCCGGAACGATTGAACGCGCTGAACGCGGCCATGCTGGAGGAGCTGGACGCGATCGTCGGCGCGGCCGGCCGGCGTCCGCGCGAGATTCGCGTCGTCATCGTCGAAGGCGCGGGGCGGGCGTTCTGCGCCGGCGCGGACTTGAAGGAGCGGCTCGCGCTGACGGAGCGGGAGGCGATCCTCCGCGGCGTCGCCCGGATCAAGTCCGTCTTCGGCGCGCTGGCCCGGCTGCCGCAGCCGACGATCGCCGCCATGGGCGGGCTCGCGTTCGGCGGGGGGCTGGAGCTGGCGCTCAGCTGCGATTTTCGCATCGCCGTCCGGGACGTCCTGCTGGGGCTGACCGAGACGAGCCTCGGCATCATTCCCGGGGCCGGCGGCACGCACCGGCTGGCGCGGCTGATCGGACCGGCGCGGGCGAAGGAGCTCATCCTGACGGCGCGGAAGATCTCCGCCGAGCAAGCGTTGGCGTGGGGAATCGTGAACGGAGTGGCGGAGGACGGGAAGGAGCTCCGGGAGCGGTGCCTCGAGCTGGCGGCCGAGCTGCTCGCCAGCGCGCCGCTGGCGGTGATGCGGGCGAAAGCCGCGATCGACCGGGGCTTGGAGGCGAATCCGGGGGCGGCGATGGCGATCGAGGACGAAGCGTACGCGGCGCTGATCGGCACGAAGGACCGGCTCGAGGCGCTGGAGGCCTTCCGGGCGAAACGTCCGCCGCGGTTTACGGGCGAGTAAGCCGCCTTGGCGAAATGCGTGCGGGAGGCCGCCACGCGGACGAGCGGCGAGCGCCCGGAAGAGCGGCGCGGCGGAGCTTCGCGCAGCCGGATCTATATGCTTCATGACTTGAGGGAAATTACCGGCAGATTAACGCGCGAAGGCCGGAGTCATGTATCTGCTCCGGCCTTTTTGTTTGCTTGGATCGCGGTTCGCCGGCAGTTAGATTCGCACCGCGTACAACGAATCGGCAGACTGCAAATACCAAACGCCGGCCCGGTATGGCGAATCTCCGGGCCCGTCGAAGACGTGCTCGCGGTATTGGAACTTCGACGGGCTTCTTTGAATGCTTACCGTCTTCTCTTCTTTCATGTAATAAAGGTACGTTTTGTCGTTGAACGTGAACGCGACCGTACCATCGGGTCCCAGCTCGTCGATGGCGAGGGGAGCGCGCGTCCACGACCACCAATAAGGACTTTCGAAGACCCGTTTAACGATGCCTTCCGGCGACCGGACATTCACGACTTGGCGGCTTATTGCTTTATCGTATTCGATATAAGCAATCCATCCGTTGTTGATCCGGTAATAAGTATTGGCCGTATAAGCCAAACGAGGGTTTACCGACAAGGTCGTCACCGTATTATCCGCGCTGCGCAAACGAAGCGCCCATACTTGCTTGGCATAATTGTTGCTCTCGACGAGTTCCCGGTAGACGATGTTTTTTCCGTCCGTTAACGGCCCGTAAAAGCCGAAATTCGAGTCGAACGACACGACCTTGTTGGAGGGCGTCGCCAGCTGCGTCACCGTACCGTCGGGAAGAGACCGAAAGAGCGCAAACGCGTTAACGGGCGCAATCGGAGACGTGTACAGCATGGTACCATCGGCCGAGAACTCGACTCTGTCATAGCCGAGCTCGCGGGTCTGTCCCGTCGTTAGATCCACGTTATGCCGGCTGAGCAGCGCAAAATTCCCGTTTCCCCGGATATCGAGCAGATTTTCGTCGGTTGCGATCCGCGAAGCCTGCCCGGATGTCCAATAGTAGACCGGACTCACCCTAGGCCATACGCCGCTTCTGGGATCGGTACTCAGGTTGTACACCACGCCTTGCGCCGACAGCTTCGCTTGACGGATGATATTCGTCGAACCGGTGCCATCGAATACTTTTACTTGCGTGCCGTCCTTGCGGTTAAACAACCAGAGGACTTTATCTTTTTCTTTCCATGCGATGCGGCTTGCATCAAAATCGAGGATGGTTCCGTTAAACGCGTTCAGGAGCGATTTGGTTGCTTTGTCGTTTGCATCGGCGGCCGTCTTGAAAGGGAGCATGACTAACAGTGGCAACATGAATGCCAAAACGAACGGTATGAATCGACGCTTCATCGGATTACCCCTTCCTGTTTCGTTTTCTTCATCCGCATTCCGGTATAACAGCCTTGAATCTATTATCATAAGCCCGAAAGAATGATACAATCATCCGAATATCCTCTTTTTGCCATCTCTACATAACGTTCAAACTCCGAAAAGAGGAGAGAAACACGGACTTCTTGATCCAATCGACTCATTTCGCTTACGGGCACGATTGCCCAGCCGGACGGCGTCGGCGACGCGATCGCCTTATCCCGGGGGATATTCCCGCCGGCCATCATGCGTTGCGTCTGGAGGTTCGCTCGCGCGTCACCGCCGGTTTCGTTCGATTGACGTCAAAATAGCGGGATGCTATGCTTTTGATTAATCTGGAAACGACGTGCGGGCATTCGCGGCAGAAGGGGAGAGAGCATGGAAGGCAAGAAGGTTACGCTCCGGGATCTTGCGCAGAAAGCGGGGCTTTCGGTCAACACGATCTCCCGGGCGCTGAAGGACAAAGAAGACATCGCGCTCTCCACCCGGAAGACGATCAAGGACCTGGCCAAGGAAATGGGCTATGTCGGGAACGCCCTCGCCGGCTCCCTCCGGTCCGGGCTGACGAAGACGATCGCGGTCATCGTCAGCGACGTGGCGAATCCGCATTTCGGCATCATGGTCAAGGATATCGAGAAATCCGCCCGGAAGCACAACTACACCATCTTCGTCATCAATACGGAGGACGAGCACGAGATGGAGGAACGGGCGATCTATACGGCCATCGGCAAGAACGTCGACGGCATCATCATCTGCCCTTCCCAGCGCAGCGCCGAGACGATCCGCATCCTGAAGAAGAACGGCGTGCCGTTCGTCCTCATCGGAAGGCGGTTCGAGGAGGAGCCGGATTTCGACTACGTCATCTGCGACGACGAGAAGGGCGGCTATTTGGCGACCAAGCATCTGCTCGATAACGGCCATAAGCGGGTGCTGTTCCTGAACGGGCCGGACCGCATCTCGAGCGCGCGGGAGCGGCTGGACGGCTACCGGCGCGCGCATCGCGAAGCCGGCGTGCCGGTCTCCGGGGAGCTGATCATCGAGGTCGGGGCGTCCGCGGGCGATACGCGGCAGATCGTCAAAGGGCTGATCGAGCGGAAGGCCGACTTCACGGGCCTGTTCGCGTTCAACGACGTCATCGCCTGGGAGGCGGCGTACGTGCTGCAGAAGTACGGATTCCGCGTGCCCGAAGACTTCGCCGTCGTCGGCTTCGACAACATCCAGTCGCGCCTGTTCATTCCGTTCCAACTCTCGTCGGTCAGCAACTCCAAGGGGAAAATGTCCAAGCGGGCCGTGGATATCGTGCTGCACAAAATCAACCATCCCGATTCTCGCGAACGGTTCCGCGAGGTCATCGACACGACGCTGATCCTGCGGGAGAGCACGAAATAAGGCGGCGCGGCGGCTGCGGGACGGCGGCTTTGCGCCCGGCGGCTTTGCGCCCGGCGGACGGGAACGAAATCGGCTGGACGAGGCGTCCGTCGGAAGCCGAGCGACCGGGGAAATCGCGATTGAACGCTAAAGGCGTCGGCCGGCATGAGCGGACGAAAACGGCCGAATCCGGCGCCATGAAGCCGGCGGCGATTGGCTCGAAGCGGCGAGGAGCGGCAGCTTTTCGAATTCTCGCGGGCGCGTCCCTTTTACCCGCGCTTTTGAAAGCGGTTTCTGTCCTGCGACCCTATGAATCTCAAAAACTATTGACAGGGAAAAAGAGGAATGTTACGTTTACATTATCGTTAATGTTAACGTTCAATACTCGGCTCGCCGGGAATGCGGTTCTTCCGCCGCGACATCCCGGACCCGCAATTCGCCGCTAACGGAGGATGATGAACATGAGTCAAGCAGTCAATACGCCGCGGACGATGGCGATCCCGCTGTTCGTCGGGCAAGGGAAAATCGCATACGGAGAGAAGCCGGTTCCGGCTCCGGGCCCGGGCCAGCTGCTCCTGCAGGTGAAGGCCAACGCGCTGTGCGGCTCGGACCGCGGGCAATTTTACGACGGCAGCGCGACGACGCCCGGCCATGAAGCCGCCGGCATCGTCGTCGCGGCCGGCGAAGGCGCCAGCACGGCGCCCGGCACGCACGGCGTCGTGTTCCTGATGGATTTCTGCGGGGAATGCCGCAGCTGCAAGCTCGGTTTCACGAACCAATGCCTGAACAAGCGGGCGGATTACGGCTTCTCCCACGACGGCGGCTACGGCCCGTACATGGTCGTGAACGAGAACGTGTTCTTCCCGTTCGATCCGTCCATCCCGTTCGGCGAAGCGACGATGCTGCTCGACATCATGGGCACGGGCGGCCATGCGATCAAGCGCGCCAAGCTCGTGCATCCGGATATTCAATCCGTGCTGATCGGCGGCGCCGGCCCGATCGGCCTCGGCGTGCTCGCGATGGCGAAGCTGCTGCTCGGCGCCGAAACGCCGGTGTTCGTCATGGACTTCGTCCCGTACCGCCTCGAGCTGGCGCAGCGCATGGGCGCCATTCCGATCAACCTGGCCGAGGAGCAGGCGATCGAAGCCATCCGCGCGGCGGGCTTCGGCGGCATCGACGCCGCGGTCGACACGAGCGGCAAGACGGCCGGCCGGCACACGGCGCTGCACGCGCTGAACCAGCGGGGCGTGCTCGTCTGCGTCGGCCACGGCCAGGAGCTGAACCTGAACGTCTCGGGCGACCTGATCGCAACCGAACGCACCGTGCTCGGCAGCGAATATTTCCAATACGGCGAGCTGGAAGAGAATCACCGCTTGATTCTCGCGAACCTGCCCTACCTGTCCCAAATCATCACGCACCGGTTCGGCCTCGACCGGATTCAGGAAGCCTACGAGCTGTTCTTCCAAGGCGACACCGGAAAGGTGCTGATCGAGCAGTGAGCGCCGCGAACAAGCTGAAGGTCGCGCTGATCGGCGCCGGCGGATCCGCCGAGGCGATCGGATCGCCCGCGGGCTTCCGGTCGGCGGGCAGCTGGGGGATGCAGCACGCGCGGATCTGGTCGTCGCGGCCGGACGTGGATTTCTGCGCGATCGTCGGGCGGGACGAGGCGCGGACGCGGGCGAAGGCCGATCTGTTCGGCACGCGGGCCTATACGTCGATCGCGGACATGCTCGAACGGGAAACGCCGGATCTGGTCAGTCTTTGCCTGCCGAACCAAGGGCACTTCGACGCGACGCTGCAGGTGATCCGGGCCGGATTCCCGCTGCTCGTCGAGAAGCCGCTGGTCTTCGACCTTCGCGAAGCCGACGAACTGATGAACGAAGCCGCCAAGCGGGGCGTCTTCTTCGCGATCAACTTCAACCACCGCTACGCCAAGCCGGCGGAGCTGGCCAAAGCCGCGATCCTGGGCGGGCGGCTGGGCGACGTCACCTTCGCCTCCTGGCGGTTCGGCGGCGAGGGCGGGCCCGGCCACCCGCACGCCAACCTGATCGAGACGCAGTGCCACGGCATCGACATGCTGGAATATTTGTGCGGCCCGATCGAATCGGTCATGGCGGAGATGACGGACATGACGGGCGGCGGCTACCGCACGATGTCGCTCGCGCTGCGGTTCCGGAGCGGGGCGGTCGGCAGCCTCATCGGCACGTACGATTCGTCCTACGCGTACCCGGACACGCACCGCGTCGAGATCGACGGGACGCGCGGGCGCTCCGTCATTCACGACACGGTGAAGAAATACACGTATCACGCCGCGGGCAGCGAAATCGGCGAAAGCTGGGAAGCCGGTTACTTCAACGACGCCGACCGGGAATTCCACCGGACGTTCGACAAGCACGCCGACGCGGTGCTCGCGGCGCTGCGCGCCGGCGAAGCGCCGCCGGTCGGCGCCATGGCCGGCTACCGGGCGCTGCTCGTCGCCGACGCCGCGGTCCGTTCGTTCGAGAGCGGCCGGAGGGTCGCCGTCGGCGAGCGATAGGCAGGTTTGCTGCGCCGCCGAGGGATAGCGGACGCGAACGAGCGAGAGGAGAGCGGTACGCGCGATGAAGAAACTGTTTCTATCGGACATCGACGGGACGTTGATGAACAGCCGGAAGGAAATCCATGCCGAGGATATCGAGGCGATCCGGGAGGCCCACCGAAGCGGCGTCGCCGTCGGTCTCGCTTCCGGCCGCATGCACGCGGAGATCCGGCAGGTCATGGAGCTGCTCGAAGTGCCCTGCTACGCGATCTGCCAGAACGGCGCCGACCTCGTCGGCCCGGACGGCGAGACGCTGCGTTCGAACCGGTACGACGCCGAGCTCGCCTCGGCCGTCCGGGCCTTCACGGACCGGGAGGCATTCGTCCCCGTCGTCTGCGGCGCCGACGGCAATTACGTGACGGATTTGACGCCGCGGGCGGAGCAGGTCGGGAAGCGGTTCCTGACCCCGCTGCGCGAACGCGCGCGGCTTGCGGAGGAGATCGCGGACGGGCTGCCGATCACGAAGTTCTCCATCTACGGCAAGGTCCCGGCGCTGCGGGAGCTGCTCGAGCAGCTCCGGGCGCGATTCGGCGACCGGATCACGGCGTCGTTTTCCGACCCGGACGGGATCGACGTCATGCCCGGCCGCGTCGACAAGGGCACGGCCGCGGAGGCGCTCATGGCGCGGCTCGGCATCGGCCGGGCGGATGCCGCGTGCATCGGCGACTCGTTCAACGATTTGGCCATGTTCCGGGCATGCGCCCGCAGCGTGGCGATGTCCCACGCGCCCGAGCCGGTGCGGGACGCCGCGACGCATGCGGCCGATTCGGTCGCCGACGCGCTGCGGGACTGGCTTGCCGGCGCGTAACGCCGGCAAGCCGATTAACGACTGTAAAGGAGTGTTTCCGTTGTTCAGCCATACGACGCGGGCGCATATGCGCCCGACGACATACAAGCATCAGGCGGTCTTGAATCTCCCGGTCGCCTCCGTCCGCATCGACGATGCGTTCTGGGCTCCGAAGCTGGAGGTTCTGCAGCGCGTCACCGCGCACGACGTGCTGAACAAGTTCGAGCACGACGGCGCGCTGCGCAATTTCGATTTCGCGGCCGAAGGGAGCGGCGGCTACCACAGCGGCGAGCCGTGGTTCGACGGCCTCGTCTACGAGACGATCCGCGGGATCTCGGATCTGCTCGCCGCGCGGGGGGACGAAGCGCTCGACCTGCGCCTCGACGGGATCATCGCCAAGATCGCCCGCGCGCAGGACGCCGTCGGCGACGGCTATCTGAACACGTATACGCTGCTCGACCGTCCGGACCAACGCTGGGCCGACAACGGCGGCAACCTGCGCTGGCAGCACGACGTGTACAACGCGGGGTGCCTGATCGAAGCCGGCGTCCATCATTACCGCGCGACGGGCAAGACGTCGCTGCTCGCCGTCGCCGTGAAGTTCGCCAACCACATGAGCGGCCTGATGGGACCTCCGCCGAAGCGCAATATCGTGCCGGCGCATTCGCTGCCGGAGGAAGCGGTGCTGAAGCTGCACCAGTTGGCGCTCGACGAGCCCGGGCTCGCGGCGAAGCTGAAGCTGCCGTTCGAGGCGGCCGATTACTTGGCGCTGGCTTCGTTCTGGATTCATAACCGGGGCAACCATGAAGGCAGGGTCTCCCACGACGGCGAATATGCCCAGGACCACAAGCCGGTGTTGGAGCAGGACGAAGCGGTCGGGCACGCGGTGCGCGCGACGCTGCTGTATGCGGGGCTCACCGCACTGTACCTGTCGACAGGCGAAGCGGCGTATCTCGGGACGGCCAAGACGCTGTGGGACGACATCGCCTATCGCAAGTCGCATATTACCGGCGGCGTCGGCGCGATTCATCACGACGAGAAATTCGGCGGCGCGTACGAGCTGCCCGACAACGGCTACCTGGAGACGTGCGCGGCCGCCGGCATGGGCTTCTTCAGCTGGAACCTGTTCCTCGCGACGGGGGAGAGCCGTTACATCGACAAGCTGGAGACGATTCTCTACAATATCGTGCTGGCCGGGCGGTCCTTGGACGGGCACAAATATTTCTACGAGAATCCGCTCGTCAGCGACGGCGGGCACAACCGGTGGGAGTGGCATCCATGCCCGTGCTGCCCGCCGATGATCCTGAAGCTGCTGCCGGAAATCGCTTCGTACATCTACGCGTACGACGGCAAGGGCGCGTACGTCAATCTGTTCGTCGCGAGCGAGGGCGAATTCGCGATCGGGGACGTGCCGGTCCGGCTGAAGCAGCAGACCGGCTACCCGTGGACGGGATCCGTCGGCATCGCGGTCATGCCGGAACGGGAGGCGCGCTTTGCCGTGCGCATCCGGATTCCCGAATGGTGCGGGCGGTACGCGCTTACCGTCAACGGCCAGGCGGCCGCCCATGAGCTGGCGAACGGCTATGCCGTCCTCGATCGGACGTGGGGCGCGGACGACGTCGTCCGCTTCGACCTCGAGCTGTCCGTGGACTTGATCGAGGCGCACCCGAAGGTGACGACGCACGCGAACCGCGCGGCCATCCGCCGGGGACCGATGCTGTACTGCC
Source organism: Paenibacillus sp. UNC496MF (assembly GCF_900113915.1). NCBI lineage: Bacteria > Bacillati > Bacillota > Bacilli > Caryophanales > Paenibacillaceae > Paenibacillus > Paenibacillus sp. UNC496MF. The sequence goes on along the minus strand of NZ_FORE01000017.1, from coordinate 130,229 downwards.
TGGAGTCGACGGACAACGAAAGGTACCAGGGCGAAACGGTGCGCTACGCGCGCGAAGCGTTGGACAAGGACACGCGCCTGAACCGCTGGCTGCCGGACGTCCCCGTCTTCGAAACGGAGCATGATCCCGCGTTCTTGGGCGGCGCCGTCCTCGTCCGGACGGCGGACGAGAACGGCCGCCCGCTGACGGCCATTCCGTATCCGTACTGGAATAACCGTTCCCGCGGCACGATGGACGTCTGGCTCGGGCACGGCCATCCGGCCGACGAGGCGGGCTGGGAGAACAAGCTGTACCGGAAAATCGCGCGCGATTGACCGCGATGGAAGCGCCCGGAGGAAGAGCCGGCCGCGAACGGCGAATCGCCCCCACCGAACGGTGGGGGCGATTCGCTTTTGTCCGCTTCAGGAACCTAAATCATGCGGAACTTGCGCGCGGCGCCGAGCGCGAAGAACGATTACTTGGCGTACATCTCGTCGGACGTCTTGACCGGAGCGAGCGTTACGCCGCCGGTATTGAAGATGGAATCGTCGGCCGGGACGTACCGGTATTCTTCCGTATCGATGCTGAAGAGCTTGTACGTTCCGGTGGAGTCCTCGTACAGCTCTTCCTTGACCGGGAAGCCGGATTGCGGATCGAGGTACGCGATGTATTGCATATTGGCCTGCGTGCCGTCGTCGAGCGTGGATTGATAGCTGTTCATGAGCTTGTTCAGCGTTTTCCCGTCTTTCGTTTCGGTGCCGACCGACGTCCAATAGGAAGCTTGGTACGTTTGCTTGACGGCGCTGAAATCCAGGCTCTTTTGATCGAGCGGCTCGAACGGCTTCGCATCGTCGGCCCGCTTGAGCAGCTTGCCGCCGACGGGATCGCCGTTTTGGTTCCGCTGAATCGCGACCAGCTCGCTGCGGCCGTTCAGGAAGTAGGTGCTGCGATAGCTGAGAAGCCGATGATCGGCCGAATACTCCTGCACGTCCGACCGGTAATCCTTCGTTTGCGGATCGTACCAGTGCTCCATGGTAAAGTTCTGGCTGCCGTTGGTCGTCGAATACACGGTCTTCCCGTATTGGATCGTACCTTGGGCGGCGTCCGCCGCTGCCGGCGCGTCGGCCGGCGCGGACGCCGTCATGACCGTGTTCTTCGGAATCGCGTCGCCGCCGCTTGCCGCGAAGGCGGTAATGGCGCCCAAGCTGCCGATGACCAGCGCCGACGCCAGGAGCGTGCCGGCGATTCGGTTGCTTCTGACTGCTTCGAGAAGTTTCATAGGATTACCTCCGGATAGGGGATTTGCGTAGCGGACTGCGCAGTTCCGACTCGCACCCTCAGTATAGATGCGCGATATTTCAGCAGGATCGGCAAGTTGTAAATTAGTTGTATGCTCCGGGCAAGCTGACGCGGACGACGGTGCCCTCGCCCGGGCGGCTCCGGATGGTCAGCCCGCCTTCGTGCAGCCGGACGATTTCGGAACAGATCGCCAGGCCCAATCCGGCGCCGCGGCTCGTCCGCGAACGGGCCCGGTCCGCCGTATAAAACGGCTCGAAGACGTTATCGATATCCGGTTCGGGGATCCCGACTCCCTCGTCTCGCACTTCGATGACGTAGCGGCCGCCTTCCGCCCGGTACCCGCGCAACCCGATGCCGCTTCCGGCCCGCGAGGCTTTCACGGCGTTGTCGATCAGGTTCGTGCACAGGATATGGAGCAAATCGCGTTCCATCGGCAGGCTCGCGGCTTCCGCGGACAGGGACAGGTTCACCCGGGCCTTGTCCAATTGCGGCTTCATCAATTGCGCCGTCTCTTCGAACAGCGGCCGGATCTCCCCGACGTTCAGGCCGGGCCGTCGATTTTCGACGAGGATCAGGTCCATGAGCTTGAAGGCGAGGCTCTCCAGCCGTTTGCCCTCGCCATAAATATAGTTCAAGGACCGGTAAAACACGTCCTCGTTGAACGTCGTCGTCCGGAGCAGGTCGGCGTAGCCGATGATCGACGTGAGCGGCGTCTTCAATTCATGCGTCAAGTAGTGGATGAACCGCTGCTTGTTCTCGGCGGCCGTCTCCAGCGCGCGGACGTTCTCCTCGACCGCCGCGGCCATGGTGTTGAACTGTTCCGCGAGCAGGCCGATCTCGTCCTTGGACAGCACGGTGACGCGATGCGCGTACCTGCCCGAAGCGATCGTCCGCGCGGATTCGCCGAGCAGGCGGACGGAGCGGGTGAGGAACCAGATGAGGCCGTACAGGCCGGCGGCCAGCACGACGGCGATGACGAGGTTGAGCCGGATGAAATTGCGGATCTGCGCGTGCTTATCCGCGTAAAGGCTCGTTAAATCCAGCCGGTACGTGAGCTTGAAGCCGCGGGCGCCCAAGTCGAGGGCCACGGAGACGAACAAGACGCTCTTCGGGCCGATGTTCCGGATGATGTAGTTGCGGTCGGCGGGATGCCCGATGGCCAGCTCGGGTCTCGGGCCGGCGATCGCGTCGGGGAAATCGGTAAAAACCGTTCGACCCCGGTCGTCCTTGACCTCGATGGATACGCTGCCGGGATCGAAGGACTTCAGGTACTTCGGCGCGTTGCGGTTCAGAAAGCCGCCGGGGTCCTCTTCGGCGCCATGCAGAAGCCGATTCAAATTGGCGATATACGACCAGTCCGTCTCGATCTGCGCGGCGATCAGCTGCTGGTCCGCCAGCCCGCGGTCGACTTCCCTGACCAGGTTCCGGTTGAAATTATGCCGGATCAAGTAGAAGGAAGAGGCGTTGTACAGCAGCTCGAACAGGAGGAAGGTGCACCAGAACGCTTTTTGCCAGAGCTTCATGGGGCAACCTCGAGCCGGTAACCGAATTTGTAGACGGTTTTGATCCGGTCTTCCCAGCCCAGCTTCTTGCGGATCTTCTGGATATGAATGTCGACGGTCCTCGTCTCGCCGAGATACTCGTAGCCCCAGACGAGCTCCAGGATCTTGTCCCGGGACAGGGCTTTGTTGCGGTTGTTGAGAAGGAGCCGGAACAGCTCGTATTCCTTCATCGTCAATTCGACGGGGACGCCGTCCCGCTTGACCGTGCGCTCCGCCAGGTGGATTTCGAGTCCCCCGATGTCCGTCCGGTCGCTTGTCCTGCCGTACCGGCGAAGCACCGCCTCGATTCTGGCGAGCAGCTCCATCGCTTCGAACGGCTTGACGATGTAGTCGTCGGCTCCCATTCTCAGGCCTTTCACCCGATCGGCCAAGGCATTCCGGGCCGTCAGGAAAATGACCGGCACTTCGCCGCGCTTGAACCGGTCGAGCAGCTCGTACCCCTCCATGTCGGGGAGCGCGATATCCAGCAGCGCCAGATCGGGCGCAAACTCCGCGAGCGCGCGCTGCGCCTCTTGCCCGCTGTACGCCTGCCGGCACTCGTAACCGGCGAATTCCAGATTCAGCCGGATCAGATCGGAAATCGCCGGGTCGTCTTCGATGATGATGAGTTTTTTCATTCGGATACCTCGCCGCTATTCTTTGTTCTCTCGATGATAGAGGAAAATGTACAGCAATCCGTCTCCAAGTTGTAAATAAGTTGTAATATCCTTCGCGCGGCCATGGCGGATGCAAGCGGGGCGGCTCTAAAGTGCCGAAGACCCGGGAGGTCCTTCCGGCGCGGGCGTTTCATTGAAAGAACGAACCGGACGGGCGCCGGAGTTCCGGCCGCGTCCAAACCGGGATTAAATGGCGGTTGGGTTGAATAAGCTTGGCCGGGCAGAACAACCTTTTCGGCGGCGCTCCCGGTCATCCCGGCCGGACGGCCGGCGTCGTTTGCGCACTGGGCGAGTGTCGCGGTTCGCGGGGGTCGGGCATAGGATATCGGAGTAGACATTTTGCTATCGGAGGAACAAGCATATGACATTCGATACGTTGCCGCCTCATGTGCGCGCGATTCAACGCGGCTTGCTCGGAGGCGGGTTTCCGGGCGGAGGCGCGCTCGGAAGCATGCTGGGGGGCGGCGGTTTGTTGGGCGGCATGCTGGGAGGGGGCGGCAAAGGCGGACTGCTCGGCAGCATGCTCGGCGGCGGCTCCAAAGGCGGACTTCTGGGCAGCATGCTAAGCGGCTATCCGAAGGGCGGGATGTTCGGGTCCATGCTGGGCGGCTTTCCGAAGGGCGGCATGTTCGGCGGCATGCCGGGGGGCGGCTTCCCCGGCGGCGGATTTCCGGGCGGGGGCCAAGGAGGCGGCTTCGGCGGGGGCCAAGGGCAGGGCTTCGGCGCGTTCGGCGGGGGATTTCCCGGCGGCTTCGGCGGGGGATTTCCCGGCGGCGGCCCGGGCGGCGGCTTCCAAGGGCAGGGCGGCGGCATGCTCGGCGTCGGCTTTCCGGGAGGGGGATTCCCAGGCGGGGGCCAAGGAGGCGGCTTCGGCGGGTTTCCGGGCCAGGGCTTCGGCGCGTTCGGCGGCGGGGTCCCGGGAGCCGGAGTTCCGGGCGGCCCGTTCGGCGGCATGCCGGGTCAAGGCTTCGGCGGAGGGGGCTTCCACGGCGCCCCGGGCGCCGGCTTCGGAGGCGGGTTTCCGGGAATGGGAGCCCCGGGCGGCGCGTTCGGCGGCGGGTTCCCGGGTCAAGGCTTCGGCGGAGGGGGCTTCCCCGGCGCCCCGGGCGCCGGCTTCGGAGGCGGCTTTCCGGGGACGGGGGTTCCGGGCGGTTCGTTCGGCGGCGGGTTCCCGGGTCAAGGGTTCGGCGGAGGCGGCTTCCCCGGCGCCCCGGGAGGCGCGTTCGGAAGCGGCATGCCGGGAGCGGGAACAGGCGCGTTCGGCGGCGGTTTCCCGAACGCCGGCTTGCAAAACAGCGGCATCCCCGGTTGGGGCTAGCCGGAAGGCGGCTTATCGCGCGGCGTTCATTTCTCATCGCGGCGCCGGCGGCTGCGTCGTCGCCCATCGCAACGTCCCTTTGCCATGCGCAAAGGGACGTTTGTTCATGGAGCGGGACGAAGCTTGGCGCTGCCGGCGGTTCTTTTCTCCCTGGCGTGCAGGAAATGCATGACGGAATGCGAATGAATAACAGGGAGGCGAGGAATGTCGTCCGAAGGCGGCAGCGTGCGATAACGGCAAGAGGGCGGCTCGGACGACGGGAAGTCGAGGGCGGCAATCCAAAACTGTAAGGGCTTTCAGCGGCCGGGCGGGACAAGCCCGGCGCGTTCGACGTCGAACAGGAGGATGGGCATGGGGCAATCGGAACGAAAACGGACGGCGCTGGTCACGGGGGCGAGCATGGGCATCGGCAGAGGCGTCGCGCTGCTGCTGGCTTCCCGCGGCTACGATCTCGCCATCGGCCATTACGCGGAGCCGGCGGAGGCGGAGGAGACGGCCGAGCGCATCCGGCGGGAATACGGCCGGGCCTGCCATGTGTTTCAGGGCGACTTGGCGGAGCCGGACATGCCGGCCCGGCTCGCCGCGTTTGCGGAGGAGATGCTCGCCGGCATCGACGTGCTGGTGAACAACGCGGGCTTGGTGCGGTTCAAGCCGATAACCGAGCTCGACCCCGCGGAGATGGACCGGGTCTACGCGATCAATTTCCGCGCGCCGATGGTGCTGATGCACGCGGTCGCGAAGGGGATGACGGCGCGCGGCGCCCGGGGCGCGATCGTCAACGTCACGTCGTCGCGGGCCGAACGCGCCTACCCGGGCGACGCGGTCTACGGCGGCCTGAAGGCGGCGCTGACGCGCGCCTCGCAGTCGGTCGCGCTCGATCTCGCCCCCCGCGGCATCCGCGTCAACTGCGTCGCGCCGGGCGCGACCGCGGTGCGCGACGATCCGCGCTGGGAACCGGGCTACGCCGAGCTCGGCGGCAAGATCCCGCTCGGCCGCATGGGACGGCCGGCGGACGTCGCCGAAGCCGTCGCCTGGCTCGCTTCGGAGGAAGCGGGCTACGTCACCGGCGCCGCGATCCGCGTCGACGGCGGACTGATTTTGCCCGGCATGCCGGAACGCGGCGGCAGTCCGGGATGGAACGCGTGAGGCAGCACCATTTAGCGCATGAAGGAGAGGGATAGACGATGGCGAACGTGACGATTCGCGACGTCAAGACCATTTTGACGGCGCCGGAGGGCATCAATCTCGTCGTGGTGAAGATCGAAACGTCCGAGCCCGGGCTGTACGGGCTGGGCTGCGCGACGTTTACGCAGCGGTACTTGGCGGTCGCGACGGCGATCGAGGAATACCTGAAGCCGTTCCTGATCGGCAAGGATCCGCAGCGCATCGAGGACATTTGGCAGACCGCGATGGTCAGCTCGTACTGGCGCAACGGCCCGGTCCTGAACAACGCGCTGTCCGGGGTCGACATGGCCTTGTGGGACATCAAAGGAAAGCTCGCCGGACTGCCGGTGTACCAGCTGCTCGGGGGCAAATGCCGCGAAGGCGCGGCAATCTACCGCCACGCCGACGGCCGGGACGAGCGCGAAGTGGAAGAGAACGTGCGCAAGTACATGGAGCAGGGCATCCGTTACATCCGCTGCCAGATGGGCGGCTACGGCGGACGGGACCATAAGCTGCACCAGCCGGAGCAGCCGCTGCCGGGCGCGTATTTCGACCCGAAGGCGTATATGCGGAGCGTTCCGCGCCTGTTCGCGCACATCCGCGGCGCGGTCGGCGAGGAAGTCGAGCTGCTGCACGACATCCACGAGCGGCTCGTGCCGATCGAAGCGGTCCGGCTGGCCCGGGAGCTGGAGCCGTACCGGCTGTTCTTCCTGGAAGACCCGCTCGCGCCGGAGCAGCTTGACTGGTTCGAGACGCTGCGCGCCCAGACGGCGACGTCGATCGCCATGGGCGAGCTGTTCACGCATCCGCGCGAATGGACGCCGCTGATCGCGAACCGGCTCATCGACTTCATCCGCTGCCATATCAGCGCGATCGGCGGCTTGACGCCCGCGAAGAAGCTCGCGTCCCTGTGCGAGGCGTTCAGCGTGCGCACCGCTTGGCACGGCCCGGGCGACGTCTCGCCGGTCGGCCATGCGGCCAACCTGCATCTCGACGTCAGCTCGATCAATTTCGGCGTCCAGGAATGGTACGGCTTCTCCGACCGGATCCGGGACGTGTTCCCGGGCTGTCCCGTGCTGCGGAACGGCTACGCGTACGTGAACGAAGCACCCGGCCTCGGCGTCGACATCGACGAGAAGAAGGCGGCCGACTATCCGTGCGACAACCGTCTGCCGGCCTGGACGCTCGCCCGCACGCCGGACGGCACCTCGGTCCGGCCGTAACGCCGCCGGCCCGCCGGCGCTCGCCGGCGCCTGTCGCAAATTCGCACGCCGTTGACATCAATTTGAAGTAAACTTCGCTTCGTCGATATGCTATGGTCAAGGTGTATCGCGAAAATGGCCTGTTAGTGATCATACTACTCATTCCTAGAAAGAAGGATCGGATCATGAGCAAAAACCTGCGTATCGGGATCATCGGAACCGGGGGCATCGCGAGAGCCCACGTCTCCGCGTACAAAAAGCTGCCTTACGTCGACATCGTCGGCGTCGCGGACGTCATTCCGGGCAAGGCGTCGGCCTTCGCCCAAGCGAACGAGCTGACGGAAGCGGCGGCGTTCGACACCCACACCGAGCTGCTCCGCATGGAGCTGGACGGCGTCAGCATCTGCACGCCGAACGTCTCCCACCATATTACGACGGTCGACTCGCTGCGCGCGGGCAAGAACGTGCTGCTCGAGAAGCCGATGTCCGTCACGCTTCAGGAAGGCATCGAGATGACGCAAGCGGCGAAGGAAAGCGGCAAAATGCTGACGCTGGGCTTCCAGCCGCGCTACGACCCGAACATGAAGCTGCTGCAAAAAATCGTGCAATCCGGACGCCTCGGCAACGTGTACTACGTCGAGACGGGCGGCGGACGCCGCCGCGGCATGCCGGGCGGAACGTTCATCAGCAAGACGCTCGCCGGCGCCGGCGCGATGGCCGACATCGGCTGCTACTCGCTCGACATGGCGCTGAACACGCTGGGCTACCCGCGCCCGCTGACGGTCTCGGCGTTCACGTCGAACCACTTCGGCTCCAACGCGCTGTACCATCCGGAAGCGAGCAAGTTCGAGGTCGAAGACTTCGGCGTGGCAATGGTCCGCTTCGAGAACGACCTCGTGCTGCAGTTCAAAATCTCCTGGGCGATGCACATGGACACGCTCGGCGCGACGATGTTCCTCGGCACGGACGCCGGCCTGAAGGTGACGCCGGCGGGCATCGGCCCGTGGTCGGGCGTATGGGACGGCTCGGTCGGCTCCATCACGCTGTACCACGACGAGTTCGGCGCCCACACGTCGACGCCGATTCCGATCATCGAGCATAAAATGAACCTGTTCGACCAAAAGGTGCACGATTTCGCCGAAGCGCTGCGCGACGGCCGTCCGGCACCGATCCCGGGCGACCAGATCCTCATCCAGCAGGCGATCATCGACGGGGTGCTCCGCTCGGCGGAAGCCCGCCGCGAAGTGTCGGTCGAGCTGCCTTACTAAGACGCGCACGGCTTCTTGTCTGCCGCAGTCCGGCGACATGCGCCGTTATATAATTCAGCCAAAGCTGCCGAAGCTTCTTCGGCGGCTTTGCCGTGTTTCGGGACGCTTTCGCCGGCGCAGGGAGACGGCGTTGCGGCCGAGACCGATCGTCTGCGGGCGCGCGGCCATATGACAAGCGGCAGAAAATCAGGAGCAGCGCGCCGCGAAGTCGCATCGCTTGCCTCGAAACGGCATGAATCGCGACGTACGGCTCGCACGACGGCGAAACGGAAGGCTCGTTGGGAGGTGGGACGGGCCGAATGCTTCTCGCCTAACGGCCGGACTCGCGCAAAGACGGACCGCCTCCGCAGTTTACCCCGGGTTTCTCGCTAGCTCGAGCTCCGCAAGAAGTCCTCAGCAGATCGCCTAGTTCGTAACAAGGGCAATCGTCATCTTCCCCTAATCGTTCAGCCCCCCGATGTGACATCCGAGGAGGTCGCATGACGGGCAAAATGAGGCTGCTTACATTTTTGAATCGTTTCGATAAGGACTATCTTTCGTCACCAATCCTTCCTGAATTCCTCCGGAAATTAAAGAAAATTTACCCAAATTCGGTATTGTAATCGCTTTATCGTTGGGCTATAGTAAATATTGTAATTTGAAACGTTTCAAAAACAAGATAGAGAATCAAGAGGCTCGAGAGGGGGCATCCATGGCTACGATCAAAGATGTCGCGAAACAAGCCGGCGTCTCCGTCTCGACGGTATCGTACGTGCTGAACAACGACCCGCGGGTCAGCGAGCAAACGAGACAGAAGGTGCTGTCCGTCGTCGACGCGCTCAATTACCGCCCGAACGCGACGGCACGGAACCTCAAGCGCCGGAAGACCGAGACGATCGCGCTGTTCGTGACGGGCTTCGGCGGTCCGTTCTTCAGCTCGGTCATCGAAGGGCTCCAGGAGGTCGTCGAATCGAACGGCTACGATCTTATCGCTTGCAGCACCGGCAACGATTCGTCGAGCCGCTTCCTTCAGGAGAAGCTGTTCGACGCCGCCGTCATTTTCGGTCCGACGATTCCGGACGAGCTGCTCGTGCAGATGGCCTCCAGCTCCTTTCCGATCGCGGTGATGGACCGGGAATTGAAGGCGGATCACGTGCACCAGGTCTTGATTAACAACGTGCAAGGCGCGTATAACGCGACCAAGCATCTGGCCGGGCTCGGCTACCGGACGATCGGCTACCTGAGCGGAGGCGTCAACTCCTACAACAACCAGAAGCGGTTCGAAGGCTATAAGAGCGCGCTCGAGGACGCGGGGCTGCCGTTCCGGATCGCGTACACGGCCCAAGGGCATTTCACCGAGCAAGGCGGGTATCAAGCGACCCGGTCGTTGATCATGAGCGGCAAGGTGCCGGAAGCGATTTTCTCCGCCAACGACGAGATGGCGATCGGCTGCATGCAAGCGCTGACGGAGGCCGGCTACAAGGTGCCGGAAGACGTCGCGATCGTAGGCTTCGACGATCTTCGGCTGTCGTCGTACGTCCGTCCCGCGTTGACGACGATCAAGCATCCGATGCGCGAATGGGGCTCCATCGTGACGCACACGATTTTCCAAGCGCTGCACGACGGTCTGGACGAGCCCAAGAAAATCATGCTCGACACCGAGCTTGTCGTTCGGGAGTCGTGCGGCGTACGGCTGACGAAGACGGTTTCGAATTAAATCGCGGTCCGTGAGGGACGAACGGGCGCCGGCGCGATCGGCGAGGGCCCGTTATTGCCAAGAATGATTACGCTTACATTTTGGCTGCCGGCATGCCGGCAGGCGAATTAACCATTACCGGGCAGCGAATGCCCGCGATAACAGGGGGAAACGGCGATGAAAAAATCGGTTGGCACGGTACTCACGACCGTTCTGCTGGCAGGCTTGTTGGCCGGCTGCGGCGGCAACGCGAACGGCGGCGATGCCGCGAATACGGGAGGGAACGGGGCGAATTCGAGCGGGAACGCCGCGAATGCGGGCGGGAACGCCGCGAACGGCGCCAATGCCGCAGGCGCAGGCGACGACGCCGGCAATGCGAACGCCGGCGCGGCGGGCAATGCCGGTACGAACGCGGAAGCGGGCGGCGGCGCTTCGGGCGAGCCCGTCACGCTGAAGTTCGCGACGTGGAGCGATCCCGTCGTCGAGCAGAAGAAGATCGACGCCTTCATGAAATCCCATCCGAACATCAAAATCGAAATCGACAAATCCGTCACCTGGCCGTGGGACGAGAAGCTGGGCGCGGCGGCCGCGGCGGGCAAGCTTCCGGACGTGTTCTTCGTGTTCAACGGGCCGGCGGACGTGGCGAACGGCTGGCTCGCGGACATGAAGCCGTACCTGGACGCGGATCCGGACTACAGCCCGGACAAGATTTTCAGCAACTTGAGCGAGACGGGGCAGTACAACGGCAAACAGTACATGCTGCCGCATCAAATGTTCATGACGGGCGTGCTCGTCAACGAGGACCTGTTCAACAAAGAAAACGTGCCGCTGCCGAAGAAAAACTGGACGACGAAAGAGTTCGAAGACATCGCGAAGAAGCTGACGAAGGTAAGCGACCACCAGTTCGGCGTGGAGAACATCGTCGGCGCCCGCGAAGCGTTCGTGCCGCAGTTCGACCCGTCGCTCGGCTGGCTGACCTACGACGGCACGAAGTTCAACTTCGACAATCCGGCGTTCTCCGACGCGATCCATTGGATCAACAACATCGTGTACAACGACAAAACGTCGGTGGACCTGTACGAGCGCGCGGAGCAGGACAAGTGGTACGGCAAGGACAAGAGCGGCTTCGTGGCCGGCAAGGTCGGCATGAAGATCGACGCCAACTGGGCGTTCGCCGATCTCGCGAAGAACGCGAAATTCAAGTGGGACTTCCTGCCGCTGCCGGCCGACAAGGGCCAGCGCGTGCCGATCGTGACGGACTACGTCGGCATGGCGGCGAACACGAAGCATCCGAAGGAAGCCTACGAATTCATCAAATGGCTGACGTTCTCGAAGGACGGCTGGATGCAGCGCATCAACGAAATCGAGAAGCCGATCCAGACGATGCCGCTGGTCAACGACCGCGACGTTTGGGACGCGTACCTGAAGACGACGTTCACGGCGCCGGGCATCAAGGACGTCATCTCCATGATCGGCGACGGCTTCGTCGACGGCTACAAGTGGCTGCCGGGCGACGCGGAGATCATCGATAAAGTGCTGAACCCGTACGATACGAAGAAGGACCTCGTGACGCTCAAAGTGAAGCCGGAAGACGTCGCGAAGGACATTCAGCAAAAAGCGACGGCGATCTTCGACAAGAACAAAACGCAAATCGACGCGGCGACGAAGTAACCGCGGGGCCGGCTCCTTTCTTTCGCGCGACGCGCGAGGAAGGAGCCTATCATTTGGCAGTAAAGGAGCACGCACATGAAAAGAAGGCTTGCAGCCGTCATGTTGATCGCGGCGACGCTGTCCGGCGTCGCCGCCTCGCCCGGCGCGCCGGCGTTCCCGTCCAAGGCTTACGCGGACGATGGAAACGGGAACGGCGCGGGCGGACAAGCGGACACCGACAACTCGGACGTGCTCGATGCCCTGTTCGGCGGTCCCTCGAAGAGCGGCCCCCAGACCGCGCAGCCTGGCGGGCAGGACGGGGCGCGGCGGCAGGAGGAAGGCGCCAGGCCGATCGTCGGCGACGATTACGCGGACGTTCTGAAGCGGTGGCGCGCGGACGGCGTGCGCGAAGTCGCCGGATTCCGCGCGGAGGTGGCGCCGGAGGCGTTCACCGTCGGCGGAAGCAAGGCGCCGCTGACGTCCGCGGCGGACAGCAAAGGCTACGGCGAGCCGGTCTTTCGGTGGGACGAGGGGACGTCCGAGGTCGCGTTTCATGTCCGGGTGCCGCAGGAAGGGCTTTATCAGGTGAGATTGGATTATTATCCGCTGTCGGACAAGGTGATCGACATCCAGCGCGGCATTCGGATCAACGGAGCTTACCCTTACTTTCAGGCGCGGCAGTTCGAGCTGCCGAAGTTTTGGAAAAACGGCGCCTATCCGTTCGCGCAGGATTTGCTCGGCAACGACGTGCTGCCGGATCAGGTCATGCTGCCGGGCTGGCGCTCGCGGGACGTGCAAGCGCCGGCGTCGGCGGACGACCTGCCGCTGCTGTTCCGGTTTCGCGCGGGCGACAACGTCGTGGCGCTGCCGTTCGTCAGCGAGCCGGCGCTGCTCGGAAATATCGCCGTCGAAAGCGCGCCGCCGCTTCCGGCCTACGCCGATTACCGCGGCGCGTCCGGGAACGAGGCGCCCGCGTACCTGGGCGCGGTGGAAGCGGAGGACATCGCGATGAAGAACGAGCCGTTCATTCGCGCCCAGGCGGACGGCAACCCGTCCGCGGTGCCGTTCAGCAGCAAGCGGCTGCGCCTGAACGCGCTCGGCGGCGACTCCTGGCAGGTCGGCGGGCAAAGCGTGACGTGGACGTTCCGGGTGCCGGAGGACGGCGATTACCGTCTCGCGTTCAAGTATAAGCAGGACCCGATCACGAGCGACTCGGGCACCGACATGCCCGTGTACCGTTCGCTCCGCCTCGATGGCGCCGTGCCGTTCCGGGAAGCGCTCGAGGTCGCGTTTCCGTACGCGGACGGCTGGACCAACCGGGCGGCGTCGGGCAAGGACGGCGAGCCGTACCGGTTCCGTCTGACGAAGGGCGAGCACACGCTGACGCTGACCGCCGATGATGCGCCGTTCCGCGAGACGATCCGCGCGATTCAGGATGCGATGCAGGGCGTCAACGACTTCGTCATCGAGCTGAAGATGGCGACGGGCAACGGGCAGGACGCGAACCGGGACTGGGACCTGACGGACCAAATCCCGGACGCGTCCGAGCGGCTGTCGCGGTACGCCGACCTGCTCGAGAAGCGCAACGCCGAGCTGATGGCGCTCGTCGGCAAGACGACGGACGCGTCGAAATCGCTCGTCATCTCCGCGCGCGTTCTGCGCGCGCTCGCCAAGGATCCGAACGAAATTCCGTACAAGACCGACCAGCTGTCCGGAGGCTCCAATTCCATCATGCAGCTGCTCGGCAAGACGCTGGCGAAGCTGCCGAACCAGCCGCTGACGCTCGACCGGTTCTACGTCTACTCCGGCAAGGCGCTTCCGTCCGCGAAGGCAAGCTTCTTCGACCGGGCGAAATCGTACCTCTCCGTGTTCTTCGGCTCTTTCACGAAGGATTACGGCAAAATCAACGACAACGGAAACGACGCGCTGCAAGTCTGGGTCAACCGTCCGCGCCAATACGTGATGGCGATGCAGCAGCTGGCGAACGAAGACTTCACGAAGCGGACGGGCATCAAGGTGTCGTTTTCGCTCATGCCCGACGAGACCAAGCTCATCCTCGCGAACGCCGCGGGCAATTCGCCGGATGCCGCGCTCTCGATCAACACGACGACCCCGTTCAACCTCGCGGTGCGCGGGACGCTGACCGATCTGCGGCGGTTCCCGGACTTCGAGGACGTCATGAAGCGGTTCTCCCCGGGGACGATGCCGCCGTACCAGTTCGACGGCGGGACGTACGCGCTGCCGGAAACCCAGGATTTCTGGGTGCTGTTCTATCGCAAGGACATCATGGACGCCCTTCATTTGCCGGTGCCGGACACGATGGACGACGTGAAGAAGCTGCTCCCGGAGCTGCAGCGGTACGGCTTGAACTTCTACGATCCGCTCGCGCAGACCGGCGGCAACAAGCAGATCTGGCTGACGTCGCCGTTCATCTTCCAGCACGGCGGCGAACTGTTCTCGGAGGACGGCGGCAAGACGGCCATAGACGGCGAGCAGGCGATCGCGGGCATCAAGGAAATGACCGACCTGTTCACCGTCTACAATCTGCCGCTCAACGTGCCGAACTTTTATAACCACTTCCGCGACGGCAGCTTGCCGATCGGCATCTCGAATTTCACGACGTACATCCAGCTGACGTCGGCGGCCCCGGAAATCAGCGGCTTGTGGAAAATCGCGCCGATGCCCGGCGTGAAGAACGAAGACGGCACGGTGGAGCGATGGGCGGCGGGAACGGCGCAGACGTCGATGATCTTCAAGAACAGCCCGAAGCAGCAGCAAGCGTGGGAACTGCTGAAATGGTGGACCTCCGCCGCGACGCAGGAGCAGTTCGGCAACCGGATGCAGACGGTCTACGGGCCGACCTTCATGTGGAACACGGCAAACCTGGACGCCTTCCGGGAGATGGCCTGGCCGGCCGACGATATCAAGGTCGTGCGGGAACAGTGGAAGTGGCTGAAGGATACGCCGCATATTCCGGGCGATTACATGCTCGAGCGGCAGCTCAGCGACGCCTGGAACAAAATCGTGTTCAATGGCGTCAATCCGCGGCGCGCCATCGAGGACGCGACGATCTTGACCAATCGCGAGCTCGCGAAAAAGCTCGAGGAATTCGGGTACATGAAGAACGGCGCCTGGGTGAAGAAGCTTCAGGTTCCGGAGCTCCCCGGCGCGGAAAGGCGGGATGACCAGTGAGCCAATCCACCCTTGCCCGGGCAAGCGCCGACGCCGGCGCCCGGCCGGCCGCGAAGAAAACGATGAAGCGCTCGGCGCGGGAGGAGCTGTCGGCCTATCTGTTCCTCGGCCCGTTCCTGATTCTGTTCACGCTCTTCATCATCGTTCCGGTCGGGGCGGCGATCGTGCTCTCCTTCACGTACTTCAACACGGTGCAGCGGCCTTCGTTCATCGGCCTGCAAAACTACGTGAATCTCTTGACCCAGGACAGCGAATTCATGATGTACGTCCTGCCGAATACGATCAAGTTTGCCCTGCTCGTCGGCCCCGGCGGCTACCTGCTGTCCTTCTGGCTGGCGTGGCTGCTGTCGCAGGTCTCGCGGAAGCCGCGGACCGTGCTGGCGCTCGTGTTGTATTCGCCGTCCATGACGGCCGGCGTGGCGATGACGGTCATCTGGCTCACGCTGTTCAGCGGCGACGGCGCGGGCTATCTGAACGCGACGCTGCTAAAGCTGGGCGTCATCCATCAGCCGATTCAATGGACGCAATCGCCGCATTATCTGATGCCGATCATGGTGATCGCCACGCTCTGGAACAGCATGGGCGTCGGCTTCCTCGCGATGCTGGCCGGCATTTTGAACATCAACAAGGAGATGTACGAGGCCGGGTATATCGACGGCATCCGGAACCGGCTGCAGGAGGTATGGTACATCACGATTCCGTCGATGAAGCCGCAGATGCTGTTCGGCGCGGTCATGGCGGTCGTCGGCACGTTCCAGGCCGGCGAAATCGGCGTTCAGCTGTCGGGCACGAATCCGACCCCGCAATATTCGGGGCAGCTGCTGATCAACCATATCGCCGACTACGGCTTTATCCGGTACGACATGGGGTACGCCTCCGCCGTCTCGGTCGTGCTGCTGCTGATCATTTACGGCTTCTCCAAGCTGGCCTGGCGGCTGTTCGGCGAGAAGGACTGAGGGGGCGGCGATGGCCGCGAATCGACTAATACGAGTAAGAAGGTGGTCCGGTGGCATCCTTTCACGGCAATAAAATCAATCCGAGCCGCTTCGGCTTCGGACAGCTGAAATTTTACGCGGTCCTGGTGCCGCTGGGCTTCGTCATGATCCTGCCGATCGTCTTCATGTTTTCGCAGGCGCTGAAACCGCTGGACGAGCTGTTCCTGTTTCCGCCGACGTTTCTCGTGCGCAAGCCGACCTTCGAGAATCTCTCCTCGCTGCTTAGCCTGAAGGACATGAGCGTCATTCCGGTGACGAAGTACCTATTCAATAGCATCGTCGTGTCGGGCGTCGTCGTGTCCCTCTCGCTGCTGACGAGCGCGATGGCGGGCTACGCGCTGTCGAAGAAGCGGTTCCGGCTGCGCAAGGTCATCTTCGAGATCAATACGATCGCGCTCATGTTCGTCCCGGCGGCGGTGACGATTCCCCGGTACTTGATCATCGAGAAGCTCGGGCTGATCAATACCTACTGGGGGCACATGCTCCCGCTGCTCGCGCTGCCCGTCGGCGTGTTCCTGGTCAAGCAGTTCGTAGACCAGATTCCGAACGAGCTGCTGGAGGCGGCGGCGATGGACGGCGCGCGGGACCGGTACGTGTTCGCGCGGATCGTCCTGCCGCTGATCGCGCCGGCCATGGCCACCGTGGCGATCTTGGCGTTCCAGACGGTGTGGAACAACGCGGAGACGTCGAGCTTGTATATGAGCAAGGAGACGCTGAAGACGTTCGCGTTCTATATGACGACGCTCAGCTCGACGGTCGGCAACAACGTGGCCGGCCAAGGGGCGGCTGCGGCCGCCGCGCTTATCATGTTCATTCCGAATTTGATCATCTTCATCTTCATGCAGAGCAAAGTCATGGACACGATGGCGCACTCGGGGCTGAAGTAGGGAAGGGAGACGCTCAAGGTGAAATGGAAATCGCTTATCGCGGCGGCCGTCGCCTTCGCGCTGCTGGCGGCCGCCATTCCCCGCCCCGCCGGCGCCGCGGGCTACGACGCCTTCACGTTCAAGCAGAACGGGCAGCCGCGGTTGACGCAGACCGCGTACGTGCCGATGGGCGCCATCGACGGCTACGGCATGTTCGGCGCGGGCGCCGCGGAGCGGGAGAAGAAGGGCGAGCTGACGGCGGCGCTCGACCAGCCGCAGGATCTGTTCATCGACGCGCGCGGCCATATCTACGTGGCGGATACCGGCAACGGCCGCGTGCTGGAGCTGGACGCCCGGGGAAGCGTGATTCGCGTCGTCGGCGAAGGCGAGCTCGACGAGCCGACCGGCATTTACGTCGACGGCGAAGGGAAGCTGTACGTGGCCGACCACGGCGCGGAGCGGGTGTTCGTCTACGGGCCGGACGGCCGGAAGCTGACGGAGATCGGCAAGCCGGCGTCCTTGCTCTTCGGCAAGAGCAATGCGTTCAAGCCGCGCAAAATCACCGCCGACCTGCGGGGAAACCTGTACGTCGTCGGCGAGGGACTCGTCCAGGGCCTGGCCCAGCTGAGTCCGGACGGCGGCTTCCTCGGCTACTTCGGGGCGAACCGCGTGGGCTTCAGCTTGGAGCGTTCGCTGCAGAAGCTGTTCTTCACGCGCAAGCAGCTGAGCCAGCTGTCGCAGAAGCTGCCGCCTTCGCCGAGCAACGTGGCCATCGGCGAGGACGGCCTCGTCTTCACCGCAACCGTGGGTCTCGAGGGGGCCGGGATCAAGAAACTGAACGTCGCCGGCGATAATTTGCTGCGCTCGTCCTCGTACATGAGCGGCAATATCGCGGACGTGACCGTCGACCGCATGGGCAACATCTACGCCGCGGACGCCGTGGAAGGCTTCATCTACGTCTACGACAAGGACGGCAGCCTCCTGTTCGGCTTCGGCGGCATGGACGCGGGCTATCAGAGCCTCGGGTACTTCACGTCGCCCTCGGGCATCGCGGTGAGCGGCAGCGGGTTGTTGTACGTGCTCGACAAGGAGCGCGGCAACATACAGATTTTCAAGCCGACGCCGTTCGCGACGCTCGTGAACAAGGCGGTGTCGCTCTACCTCGACGGCAAATACGTCGACAGCCTGGAGCCGTGGCGCGAGGTGCTGCGCCTCGACGGCCTGTTCGACCTGGCTCACCTCGGCCTCGGCCTCGCCTATTACAAGCAAGGTCGTTTCGGCGAAGCGTTCGACGAACTGAAGTTCGCGAAGAACGCGGGCGAGTATTCCAACACGTATTGGGAGCTTCGGCGGGAGTGGCTGATGAAGCACGCTTCCACGGTGCTGTCGGTGCTCGCCGGATTCGCCGTCGCGTGGATGATCCTGAAGCGGCTGCATCGCCGGTTCGGCTTCGGGGCGCCCGTCGTGAACGCGGCGAGAAGAGCCGGCCGCGTCCGGCTCGTCGGCCAGCTGCTCCACGTCTTCCGCATGCTGCGGCATCCGATCGACGGGTTCGAGGAGCTGACGAACGGGAAGGCGTCCGTCTTGTCCGCCGTCATCCTGCTCGCGCTGTTCGCGGCGGTTCGGCTCTACGAGGTGTTCCAGACGAGCTTCATCTTCAGCGGCGTCGATCCGCTGCGGATCAGCATACCGACCGAGCTGCTCAAGCTGTTCGTGCCGCTGCTGGGATGGATCGTCTGCAATTACATGGTCAGCGTCATCAACGACGGCGAGGGCAAATTCCGGGACGTGTTCAAGGGCTCGGTCTACGCGCTCAGCCCGTACCTGCTGTTCGGCGCGCCGCTGACCGTTCTGTCCAAGGGGCTGACCTTGATGGAGTCGGTCGTGTACGATTACGCACGCATCTTGATCGTGGCCTGGTGCATCGTGCTGTTCATCCTGATGGTGAAGGAAATCCACGGCTACGAATTCAAGGAAACGTTCAAGAACATCGCGATCACGGTGTCCGGCATGGTCATCATGGCGGTCATCGCCTTTATTTTCTTCGGCTTGTCCAGTCAGGTATGGGACTTTGTGCGGAGCATCGCGGAAGAGGTGAAATACCGTGGCTAAACGAAAGCAAGCCGTTCGAATCGGGCTCGGCCTGGCGGCGATCGCGCTCGCGGGTTCCATCGCGCACGCCTTCGGGGAGACGCCGGATTCCCGAGGCGGGCCGGCACCCGGCGCCGCGCCGGGCGAACAGGAAGAGCAGGCCTTCTTCCGGTCCAACCGGTTCACGATGCCGGAGCCCGCGCGCGCGGACGTGCCGAAGACGGCGATCGGCCAAGGATACGCGCGCATCGGCGAGAATGCCGGGCTCGAATTGTACATGGACAAGACCACGTACGCAATCGCGGTCAAGAACAAGGCCACCGGCTACGTATGGTCGTCGCTGCCCGATTCGAAGACGATGCGCGGCGAGGACCTGAACGAGGATTGGCTGAACGCCATGCGGTCGCCGTTCCTGTTCGATTACTTTCGGGAGGGCGACGCGACGCCGGCGACGGGCAATTACCGCTCGCAGCACGGCAAGGCCCTGTCGGCCAAGCCGGTCCCGGGCGGGATGGACGTGACCTACGCGCTGCCGGACCTCGGCATCTCGCTTACCGTCCGGACGGTCCTCGACGACCAGGGACTCGTCGTCTCGGTCCCGAACGACGCGATCGCGGAGAAGGGAAGCGGGCGTCTGGCCGCCCTTCAGCCGTATCCGTTCCTTGGCTCCGTACGCCAAGCGGACGTACCGGGGTATCTGTTCATTCCCGACGGCAGCGGCGCGCTGATCCGGTTCCGCGACCAGCAGTCGAGGTTCGACGAGCCGTACGTCGGAGAAATTTACGGCAGCGACGTCGCGACGACCGGCTTCGGTTTCGCGAACGCCGTCTCGTATCCGGTGTTCGGCATCGTGCACGGCGCGGGGCAAAACGCGTTGATGGGCGTCGTCGAGCAGGGGAAGGCGAACGCGGAAATCGTCGCGTATCCGAGCGGCGTCAACACGAACTATTACTGGGTGTCGCCGCGCTTCAAGATCCGGTCCGCGTATTTCCAGCCGACCAGCCAATCGATGGGCGGGATCAATACGTTCACGAAAGCCCGAACCGAAGGGGACAAATCCACGCGCTACGTATTCCTGAGCGGCCGCGAAGCGGATTACGCCGGCATGGCCGCGGCGTATCGCGCCTACCTGCAGCGCGGCGGCCAACTGCCGGAGCGACCGGCGGCAGCGGCATCCGATGCGGATCGGGATGTGCCGGCGGAGATCGATTTTCTCGGCGGCGACGTCGAGCCCGGCCTGATCGGGCGGCATGTGCTGAAGCTGACGTCCTTCGGGGAGGCGAAGGCGATCCTCGAGGATCTGCGCAGGCAAGGGGTTACCCGCGTGACGGCGGTGCTGAAAGGGTGGAACAGCGGCGGCTTGAACGGCGCGCGTCCCGCCAAACCGTCGTTCGCCGGCGAACTCGGCGGCCGCTCCGGCTTCGAGGCGCTGCGCGACTACGCCGCGGCGCAGGGCATCGCGCTCAGCCTGGAAACCGACTACACCGACCTGCTGAAGGGCAGCCCGCGGACCAACGTCCGCTCGGACGCCGCCCGGATGATCACGGACCGGCTGCTGGAATATCCGTTCGTGAGCAAGTTCGTCAGCAGCCTGTACAAGGACCTGAACGGGTACTTCCTGCGTCCGCAGTCCGCGCTGCGACTCGCGAAGGACGATTTCGGCGTTTTCCGCGAAGACGGGCTGACGAGTCTGGCGCTGAACGGCACCGGCTCCACGCTGTTCTCGGATTACGGCGGCAAGGCGCCGCTTACCCGCACCGATGCGATGGAGACGTACGGCAAGCTGCTGGAGGAAGCGGGCAAGCAGTCGCTCCGGCTCCTCGTGAACCGGCCGAACGACTACATGCTGAAAGGCGCGTCCGCGTACCTCGGCATGCCGCTGGAATCGTCGCAGTTCATGTACGCGACCGACACGGTGCCGTTCGTTGAGATGGTGCTTCACGGCGTCGTCGACTACTACGCGAAGGACGCCAATCATCAGGCCGACCCGGCGGAGGACGTGCTCCGGATGATCGAGTACGGCGCGTATCCGTCCTTCGTCATCACGAAGGAGCCGTCCTGGAAGCTGCAGAATACGCCGTCGAGCGACCAGTTCTCCACCGCGTACGGCGATTGGGCGCCGGAGATCAAGCGCCGGTACGACTTGGCGAACGAAGCGCTGAAGCCGGTTCAAGGCGCGTACATGACGGGACGCGAGGTGCCCGCGTACGGCGTCGTGAAAGTAAGCTATTCCAACGGCGCCGCGGTCTGGGTGAACTACACCGGACGGGATTACCGCAGCGGCGCGGTCGCGGTGAAGGCGCGCGGCTTCGCGGTGACGGGAGGCGGCGAGCCATGAGGACGGGAATGAAATTGAGATTGCCCAAAGCAAGGCGCGAGGCCTTGATCGGCTATGCGCTCGTGCTGCCGTGGATCGCCGGATTCCTGCTTTTCATGGCGTATCCGCTCTATTTCTCGCTCTTCATGAGCTTCAATAAGGTCGCCGTCACGCCGGACGGCATCAAGACGACGTACGTGGGCGGGGCCAACTACAAGGAAGCGTTTTTGACGGATCCGGAGTTCATCCAGCAGCTGCTGCTCTTCGTCAAGTCCACCGTGCTGATGATCCCGATCGTCATCGTGTTCTCCCTGTTCGTGGCGCTGCTGATCAACCAACCGATTCGGGGACGGCAGCTGTTCCGCGCGATCTTCTTCCTGCCGGTCGTCATCACGAGCGGCGAAGTGGTCCAGGAGCTGTTCTCGCAGGGCGCGGCGACGATTCCGCTGATGGACCAGTCCGGCGTCATCGACTACTTGAAGACGTCGCTGCCCGAGACGTGGGGCAATCCGCTGATCGCGGTCATCGATAAATTCATCCTGATCCTGTGGTATTCCGGCGTTCAGATTCTGATCTTCCTCGCGGCGCTGCAGAAGGTGAACCCGCAGGTGTACGAGGCCGCCGCCATCGACGGCGCTTCGCCGTGGGTCAGTTTCTGGAAGGTGACGCTGCCGGAGGTCAAGCCGTTTATTCTGGTCAACCTCATCTATACGACGGTCGACCTGTTCACGAATACGTTCGGCGACGTCATTACGCTCATTCAGCAAAACATGTTCCAAGTGGACACGGGCTTCGGGTACTCCAGCGCGCTGGCCTGGATTTTTTTCGCCGTCATTCTGGCCGTGCTGCTGCTCGTCGGGTGGTTCTTCCGCAACCGGGAAGGCAGCGCGGCCGGATAATAGCCGGTCCATTCGGAAGATCAGGCAGACCGAAAGCCTTAAAGCGAGGAGGAGAACGACTATGAGAGACGCAGCCGCAAAGCCGCTCGCGCGGGAGACGCGCCGGGCGGCGAACGGGCGGACGACGCTCCGCCGATGGACGGACAAGACGACGCATCTGCTGTGGGGCAGGCAGGGCAACGACGGGCTGCTGCTCAAGACCGTCGTGTACGCGCTGCTGGTCATCGTCGGATTCGTCTATGTCTATCCGCTGCTGTTCATGATCTCGCAAAGCTTCAAGAGCCTCGAGGATCTGCTCGACCCGACGGTCGGCTGGATCCCGCGACGGCTCGACTGGGACAACTACGTTCAGGCGTGGCACGTGCTGCATTACCTCAAGGCGCTCGGCGTCTCCCTGCTCAATTCGGTGCTGCCGGCCGTCGCGCAGACGGCCTCGTGCGCCATCGTGGGCTACGGTTTCGCCAAGTACAGATTTCCCGGCAAACCGGTGCTGTTCGCGCTCATGCTCATCACGTTCGTCGTGCCGAAGCAGGTCATCATGATTCCGATGTTCCTGCTGTTCAAGCAGTACCACATGCTGGAGACGCCCCTGCCGTTCATCGTGCCGGGCCTCTTCGCCCAAGGGCTTCGCGGAGCGCTGTTCATCCTGATCTACGTGCAGTTCTTCCGCACGATTCCCGTCGCGCTGGAGGAGGCGGCGGCCATCGACGGCGCGGGCGCGTTCAAGACGTTCGTCCGCATCATCCTGCCGATTTCGGTGCCGGCGATCGTCGTGGTGTACCTGTTCTCGATGGTGTGGCACTGGAACGAGACGTACTTGGCCTCGCTGTATCTGGGCAACGCCATGACGACGCTGCCGCAGGAACTGAAGACGTTCAACGACGCCTTCAAGGCGATGTATACCGGCGGCGCGAAGGTGACGGACGTCAACGAGGCGATCCGGATGGCCGGCACGCTGCTGATCGTGCTGCCGCTGCTGGCGCTGTACCTGTTCGCGCAGAAGTATTTCACCCAGGTCGTCGACAAGACGGGATTGACCGGGGAATAGCGGCTTGGCCGAGGCATGCGGCGGAGCCATGACATGACGGGAGAGTGCGACTGTGATCGAAATCATCGATAAAGAAATCCGGATCGACGGCCGGCCGGAGCTGATTCTGTGCGGGGAAATTCATTATTACCGGCTGCGGCGGGACGAATGGCAGGACCGCCTCGACAAGCTGAAGCTAGCCGGCTGCAACGCGGTCGCGACCTATGTGCCGTGGCTCTGCCACGAAGAACGCGAAGGCGAGATCGACCTGGGCGGCGCGAAGCGTCCCGAATACGATTTGGCGGGATTCATCGACCTGTGCCGAGACAACGGGCTGTATTTCTTTCTGCGTCCCGGGCCGTTCATCATGGCGGAAATGAAAAACGAGGGGCTGCCCTACTGGCTCTACGAGCGATATCCGGAGATCGTGCCGGTCGGCTGGGACGGCCGGCCGGCGACGACGAAGACGGTCGATTACCTGGCGCCGGCCTTTCTGAAGGCGGCGCGCCGCTGGTACGAAGCGGTGATGGCGGTCGCCGTTCCCCGGCTGCAGCCGAACGGCGGGAACATCATCGCGATTCAGCTGGACAACGAGATCGGCATGCTGTCCTGGGTGAGCAACGGCCCGGATCTGACGCCGCTCGTGTTGGACGATTTCGCGCGATGGCTGACGGAGGTTTATCCGGCCGAGTCGCTGGCGGAGCGGTACCCGTTCGACTTGGGGGAACCGGCCGTCCGGAACGCGGCAATCCGCTCGCCGCTGGAGGCGTACGCGCCGGCGCTGCACCTCGATCTCGGCCATTACATGCGCGGCCGTTTCGCCCGGTACGTGGACGCGCTGCGCGGATTCGCCGAGGAATTCGGCGCGCGCGGCGTGCCGTTCGCGGTGAACATTCACGGCACCGGCGGGGGCCGCGGATTCACGTTCCCGATCGGCATCAGCCAGCTGTACGAGACGTACGAAGGGAAGCCGGGCTTCCTGTCCGGCTCCGATATTTATTTCGGCGATCTCGACATGAACACGTTCCAGGACCTGTACCTGATCAACGGCTTCATGGACGCGGTGCACGGCGAGCATCAGCCGCTTGCGTCGATGGAATTCAACTGCGGCGACGGCAACTTCGGCGAAACGCTCGGCGCGCGGTACGACGTGTCGGCCGCGGATTTCAAACTGCGCATGTGCGTGGCCCAAGGCAACCGGCTGGTCAATTATTATTTGTTCTGCGGCGGCCGCAACGGCCTGCTCGACCATGGGCGCGAAGACGGCAATGGCCGGGTCGCCTTCACGGGCGAGCGCCATGGCTTCGCCGCCCCGATCGGCCCGGAAGGCGAGCCGAATTACACGTTCCCGCGAATGGCGCGCGGCATCCGGGCGATGATGGCGGTCGCGGACAAAGTCGCCGTCATGCGCGAGGAGCGCGACGCGGTCGCTTTCGCGTTCATCCCCGATTATTACATGACGGAATACCGGTACGCGGGCAGCGAAGCGATGCGGAGGATGTACGCGAATCTCGAAGCGAATCGGGCGCACTCGGGCTGGGAGACGATGGCCCGCGCCATGCTGCTGGCGGGCTACCGTTTCGGTGCCGCGGATATCCAGAACAAGCCGCTCCGCGCTGCCGAGGTGCCCGTGCTGGCGCTGCTGTCCGCAAGCTACATGGACGAGGCGCTGCAGCGCAAGCTTGCGGACTACCTTATGGAAGGCGGGAACGTGCTGCTGTACGGCGAAGTGCCGCAGTATGACATGGAAGCCCGGCCATGCACGATCCTGTCGGACTGCCTCGGCTTGCGCTTCGCGGCGGAGCATCGCGACGCGCCGGATTATTACCCGTCCGTCGTCGCCGAAGGCTGGGCGGCGCCGCGGCCGGAGGTGCGCACGCACTTCGCCCAGACCTTCGAGGCCGTGCGCGGCGCCAAGCCGTTCTTCCGCCTGCGGGGCAGCGGGCAGGCGTGCGGGTTCGACTGCGCGGTCGGCCGCGGGCGCGCGATCGTCATGACGGCGCGCTACCGGACCGATATCGGCTTGTTCCGGGACGCGGTCGAGCGGCTGGGGGCGAAGGCAGGCTTGACCCACGACTGCCCGCAGCACGGCCTGTTCTTGACCTCGACGCGGTCGGCGGACGGCGAACGGTTCATTCATCTGCTGAACCTTGACGGCTTCGACAAGACGCTGCGCCTTTACGATCGGGGCGAGGCGCTGTTCGAGGGCCGCGAGCTGACGATCGCCGCCAAGGACGGCGTCATGCTGCCGGTCGGCGTCAAGGCCGCGGGCGCGACGATCCTGGCTTCCACGGCGGAGATCATGGAGATCGGCGAGGCGCATCTCGTTTTCCGGCTGACGCAGGCGCAGGATTGGATCGCGCTCGAGACGGCGCGCCGGATCGCGCCGAGCGAAGCCTATAAGGTCGAGCGCCGCGGCGCGGCGCAGCGGATCGTATCGCTGCGGCACGCGAAGGTCGAAGACGAGCTGATCGTCCGCTTCGAGGCGTAACGCGAGCATCGCGAGAGAGGAGAGAACGAGCGTGGCCCTATCGGACGATACCTTGCTCGAACTGGAGAGCAAACGAAGTTTTCAATTTTTTTGGGAGCAGGCGAACACGGATCCCGGCAGCCCGGGCTACGGGCTGATCCGCGACCGGGCGCCCGGCCGGCCGGAGATGGCGAGCATCGCCTCCGTCGGCTACGGCCTGACCGCGCTTGCGATCGGCGCCGAGCGGGAATGGATCTCGCGCGAGGAAGCCGATGCGCGCGCGGTCGGTACCCTTCGTACCTGCTGGAGCAATGCCGAGCATCGGCACGGCTTCTTCTTCCACTTCCTCGACATGGATACGGCGAAGCAGTACCGCGGCTGCGAGGCGTCCGTGATCGATACGGCCATCTGCATCTGCGGCGCGCTGACGGCCGGCGAATATTTCGGCGGCGAGGCCAAGCGGCTGGCGCAAGCGATCTACGAGCGCGTGGAGTGGGATTGGTACCGCGATCCGGAGACGAATCAATTCTATATGGGCTACAACGACGAGAAAGGCGAACACTTCGGCGCGTGGGACCATTACGCGGAGCAGTTCATGATGTACTTCCTGGGCGCCGCGTCGCCGACGCATCCCGTGCCGGCTTCGATGTTCGACGATTTCGTGCGGTACGTAGGCTATTACGGCGGGCACGGGCCGGTCATCCACAGCACGGGCGGCGCGCTGTTCGTCTATCAGTTCTCGCATGCCTGGTTCGACTTCCGCGGCCGGCGCGACCGTTACGGGGTGGATTGGCATGAGAATTCGGTGCGGGCGACGCTCGCGAACCGGCAGTTCTGCATCGACCGCGCCGACCGCTCGAAGACGTTCGGCCCGAACGCGTGGGGGCTTACCGCCTGCGACGGCCCGCGCGGGTACAGCGGCGGCTACGGCGCCGATCCGAACACGACGAAGCGGGACTATGCGGACGGCACGATTCCGCCTTGCGGGGCCGCGGGTTCGATCGTCTTCACGCCGCGGGAATCGATCGCCGCGCTGCGCCATTATTACGAGAACCACCCGGAGCTGTGGGGACCTTACGGCTTTAAAGACGCGTTCAATCTGGACGAGACGCCGGCCTGGTACGCCGAGGACGTCATCGGCATCGACAAGGGCATCACGCTGCTCATGATCGAGAATTATCGCACCGGCTTCGTTTGGCGCCAATTCATGCAAGTTGCGCCGGCCCGCCTCGGCATGGACCTGTGCCTGGGAACGGAATCGAATGCAGTCTCCGGCGCCGGTTCGATCGCGTAAGAAGTTGCAGAGAGAGAAGGCAAAAAAGAGGAGAGCAGGGTGAGCATCATACTTCAGACGACGGATTCCAAGCTTCACGTGCAAGAAGGGCCGTTCCGGTTCACGTTTCTGCGGAGCGGCGACCTGTACGAGGCCGCTTACGGCGAACATACGCTCATTAACCAACTGCTGGCCAACCCGCTCGACGGCGCCTTGAGCAATTTGTTCCTCCGCCGGTTCGCGGCGGACGGGATCGAGGCCGTGCCGCTGCTCGGCGTTCGTTCCGCCAGCAGACTGCGCCGGCATGCGCGGGCGCTCGCGTGGGAAGGCGAAGCGTGGGGAGCGGCCTACCGGGTGACGTTCCGGCTGACGGAGCAGGGCGTCTGGTTCTGGGACGTCGCCTTGTCCGGCAACGCCGGCCTCGAGCTCGACGTCATCTACGGCCAGGACGTCGGCTTGGCCGACCGGGGCGCGGTCCGCTCCAA
This sequence comes from Paenibacillus sp. UNC496MF, assembly GCF_900113915.1. Taxonomy (NCBI): domain Bacteria; kingdom Bacillati; phylum Bacillota; class Bacilli; order Caryophanales; family Paenibacillaceae; genus Paenibacillus; species Paenibacillus sp. UNC496MF. The sequence continues at coordinate 102,841 of NZ_FORE01000017.1, read as the reverse complement.
CGAGGCGTACGTGTCGCAGTATATCGGGCACTCCGTCTTCCGCCATCCCGCGAAGGGCTACGTCGTCTGCTCGCGCCAAAATCAGCCGCAGGGCGGCAAGTTCCCCTATTTGCAGCAGGGCGCGCTAACCGGCGCGGCAGGATACTCGACCGACGGCTTCCAGTTCTTCGGCCTCTCGTACAAGGACACCGACGTGCCCGTCCGGTTGGCGATGCCGTCGCTGGCCAACGAGATTTACCAATACGAATTCGCCTACGTCGCGCTGCAGTCCGAGCGTATCCGGCTGAACGGCGAAGCCCGGGTCGTCTTTTACGGCTTGCTGAGAGCCGATCATCCGGAAGCGGCGGACGCGCTCGCGTTCGGCGCGGACGTGGCCGAAGCATGGCGGCAGACCGGCGACCGTCCGCTCGGGCCGGGAGAGGACGTGGAGGCGGCGAAGCGGAAGGCGTCGATCGCTTCGCCGCTGCGCGCGCTGCCGTTGACGGACGCGGAGCTCGCCGGCTTGTATCCCGAGCGGCTGCAGGAAGAATACGGCGGCGGCGAGCTCTTGTCGTTCTTCACGCCGGGACGCGAGCATGTCGTCCTGAAGGAGAAGGAGCTGCGGGTGGAGCGCCCGCACGGGCACATCCTGATGACCGGCGGCAACGACCGTGTGCGCGATGAGGTGCTGACGACCACCGTTTACATGTACGGCGTGTTCAACTCGCAGCTCGCCGTCGGGAATACGACGTTCCACAAGCTGCTGTCCAATACCCGCAGCGCCCTGAACGTCATGAAGGCATCGGGCCAGCGCATATACGTCGAGCTCGAGGGCCGCTACCGGCTGCTCGCGCTGCCTTCGCTGTTCGAGATGGGCTTCAATTACGCCCGCTGGCGGTACAAGCTGGCGGACGACGTCATCCTGGTGACGTGCTTCGCGTCCGCGGATACGCCGGAGGTTTGCCTGCGATTCGAATCGGAGAGCGGCATCGCTTACCCTTGTCTCGTCACGAACCAGGCCATCATGAACGCGAACGAATACGAGCTGCCCGCGTCGGTCGCTCAAGAGGGCGACACGCTGACGTTCCGGGCGGCGGCGGGCGCGCTCAGCGCCTCCGCGTACCCGGAGCTTCGCTATCGCCTGCGGGTGACGGGCGCCGTCATGAACGTCGGCGACGAACGGCTGCTGGCCGACGATGCGCAGCCGGGCGAGGCGTCGCTCGCCGTGCTGGCGCTGTCCGCGAGCCCGTCCTGGAGCCTGACCGTCCAAGGCTTGCTGCACGGACAGCCGCTGCCGTTCGCGGAACGGTCGGCGGACGAGGAGAAGGAGCGGTACCGCGCGTTTCTCGGCAGGGTTTTGAACGGGTTCCGCTTGTCCTCGGACGGCGGCGCCTCCGCCGAAGTGGAAAGCATGAATACGCTGGCTTGGTGGTACGCGCACAACATGCTTGTCCATTTCTCCGCGCCGCACGGGCTGGAGCAGTACGGCGGCGCCGCCTGGGGAACGCGGGACGTCTGCCAAGGACCGGCCGAATATTTCCTGGCGGCGCACCGCTATGGCACGGTCCGGGAGATCCTGCTGCGCGTGTACGCGCAGCAGTACGAGGACACGGGCCATTGGCCGCAATGGTTCATGTTCGACCGGTACGCGGGCATTCGGGCCGACGAAAGCCACGGCGATATCGTCGTCTGGCCGCTCAAGGTGCTCGGCGATTATTTGCGGGCGACGGGGGACTTCGGCATTTTGGCGGAGCCGGTTCCCTATATGGCGCGCGGGCCGTTCGCCTTCACGAAGGCTGACGCGAGCCTGTTAGCGCATGTCCGGAAGGAAATCGCTTATATTCGCGGGCACTTCGTGCACGGCACGCATCTATCGGCGTACGGCGACGGCGATTGGGACGACACGCTGCAGCCGGCGAACGCCATGCTGAAGCGGTACATGGTGAGCAGTTGGACGGTCGCGCTGACTTATCAGGCGATCGGCGGCTTCGCGGCGGCGATCAAGCCGCACGACGCCGGTTTGTCCGCCGAGCTGCAAGCGTTGGCCGAGGGGATTCGATTGGATTTTAACCGGTACATGCTCGCCAAGGACGTCATTCCGGGCTTCTTGTACATGGAGGATCCGAGCACGCCGGAACCCATGCTTCACCCGGAGGATACGGCGACGGGCATTCGCTACCGTCTGCTGCCGATGACCCGGAGCATGATCGGCGAACTGCTGACGAAGGAGCAGGCGGAGGCGCACTACGCCCTGATCAAGGAGAAGCTGTATTTTCCGGACGGCGTCCGGCTGATGGATCGTCCGGCGCGGTATGCGGGCGGCGTCAGCAAGCGGTTCAAGCGAGCGGAGCAAGCGGCCAACTTCGGCCGCGAAATCGGGCTGCAGTACGTCCACGCCCATATCCGATTCGTCGAAGCGTCGGCCAAGCTCGGCTATGGCGACGAAGCCTGGAAGGCGCTGCTGATGATCAACCCGGTCAGCCTGTCCGGCGTCGTGCCGAACGCGGAGCCGCGACAACGCAACGCGTACTTCAGCAGCTCGGACGGGAAGTTCAACGACCGGTACGCGGCGCAGGAAGGGTTCGAGGGACTGCGGGACGGCCGGGTGCCGGTGAAGGGCGGCTGGCGAATCTACTCCAGCGGCCCGGGCATCTACATGAACCAGCTCGTCTCGAATTGCCTGGGCATTCGCCAAGAGGAGGGGGACCTGGTCGTCGATCCCGTACTGCCGGACGCCTTGAACGGTCTGCGGTTCGCCTATCGCTTCATGGACCGTCCGGTGGAGTTCGTCTATCGCCTCGGAAACGCCGGCGAACGGAAAATCGCCGTGAACGGGACCGAGTTGTCCGCCGCGCCGACGGCGAACCGCTATCGTCGCGGGGGACTGCGGGTCGCCCGGGAGCTGCTTGTCCATGCGCTTCGCGAAGAAGGCAATGTGATCGAGCTATGGATGTAGCGGTTCGGACGGGCGTTACCGCACGCAAAGCGGTTGAATCGAAATCTAAGGGAAACGGTGGTGAGGAATCGCATGAAGGTAACCGCGGAAGAATTGGCCGCCGGCCGATTGTCGCCGGAATCGATCGAATTGGCGGTACGGCTCATCGAAGTGAACGGCTTCGTGCTGTTCGAGGGGGTGCTGCCCCGCGCGCGGACGGAGGCGTTGTACGCGCGCATGGAGGGGCTGCTTCAGGGCTTCATGGAGGAGCGCGGGTTCAATCTGCGCGACGGGTTCCATGACGGGACGAACCATATCGGCCTGCATCTGCCCTTCGAACAGCCGTTCTGCCATGAATCGCTGATCGCCCATCCCTTCGTCACCGACGTGGTCGACCGCATCTTGGGCGAGGACTGCCTGCTCACGTATTTCGCCTCGAACACGTCGATGCCGGGCGGGACGCAGGCCCAGCACGTGCATGCCGATATGGGCGCGAGATTCGGCGACCGCTGCCATTCCAATCTGCCGATCACCCATCTCGTCGTCAATTATCCGTTCGTCGACGTGACGGAGGAGAACGGCCCGATGGAGGCGTGGCCGGGCGGCACGCACCTGCATCCGGACCGGTGGTACGGCCCGAACGCCCATGATAAGTCGCGGCTCGCCGAGCATATGCTCTCGTTCAAGGCGACGATGCCGGCCGGCTCCATCCTGATTCGCGACGACCGGATGTGGCATCGCGGCACCCCTAACCGGTCGGATCGGCCGCGGACGAATATGGCGTTGATTTACACCGCCGCGGCCAACGGACCTAGGGAAGGAAGCATCGCCATTCCGCGGGAGACATACGACGGGCTTTCCGAGAAAGCGAGGCGGCTGTTGCGTAAGGAGAAGATCGGGTTCCCCGCCGCGCAGCCGGATTGAGCGCTGCCGAAGCGTCCGGCGGTCACCGATCGCGCGGCCGCTCCCATGCCCCCACGCGCGCGAAGAAGCTGCCGGCATTGCCGGCAGCTTCTTTGCGCGCGTCGATCAAGGCCGCCCGAGCGGGCCCGGGAACGGGATCACCTCGGCCGGCGCGCTCGGGCGGCGTCCGCCCCGGCCGGCGATCTTGCCCGTGCCGGGATCCATCGCGAGCTTCATGTCGCGCGGCAGGCCGAGCGAATCCTTGATCTCGCGCCAGATCGCGTCGTGCTCCTCCTGCAGCGTCTGCACCCGCGCGCTGTACTGCCGCCGGATCGCGACGAGCGCGTTCACGGACGCCTCCTGCAGCTCGGCCTCCAGCGCCTCCCGCCGCTCCTCGTGCGCGGCGAACGCGCGCCGCAGCCGCTCGCTCGCCACGCCGAGCTCGACCAGCGGCTCCTGCTCGCCCGCCCTTCCCAGAAAACTGAACAGCTCCTGCATATCGACCGGTCCGCGCCCATTCATCGTTTCCATCCCCCTAAGATTCCGTCTATGAAAAGATTCATTCTATGATCTAGTATCGCCCGTTCATAGGGAAGCTATGCCGGGCCGCCTCCGAATCTTTCAAATCGGTTCCCGCCCCGCCTTGCGGCAGGAGAGTTTCGTTCGTTCGCGAATACTTTCAAGTAGGATCGAATCCCATCGGATTTTGAAAGGCGGCCGCGCGTGAACATCACAAAAGATTTCCTGCTTCAACTTTCGCTGGTCGGATTCCCTCTCGGCATCTATCTCGCTTACGTACTCGGCCATATCGGCCCGATCAAACAACAAACGTTGCTCTTCGCCGTATTATGGGGAAGCTCGATCGCCCTCTGCATGTCGTTTCCCGTGATCTACGGCAACGGCAGCCATCTCGACCTTCGCATCGTTCCGCTCATGATGGGCACGCTCTATGCCGGACGCAGGGCGGGTCTCTGCTTGGGCTTATTCGTGCTGCTCTACCGCTTCTACGGCGTCGGCGCCGGACCGGGCTTCTGGACCACCTCGCTGGCGCTGCTGTTCGGCTTCTCCGCGGTGCTGTACGCGCAGCGGATGTTCGAGCAGGCCGCCAAGGGCAAGCGGCTGCGCATCGCGGTTCTGCTGGCGGTCTTCTATTGCGTCACGGGGTCTTTCTTCGCGAGCTTGATTCAGGGCGTTACGGCGCAAACCTTCGTCGTGCAGCTCTTCCACCTGAGCCTGGTCGTCGGCATCGTGTGGACGATGACCGGGCTGATCGAGACGATGGCCGAGATCCATACGATGCGCAAGGAGCTGCAGGACGCCGAGCGGCTGCGGCTCATCGGCGACTTGACGGGCGTCTTCGCGCACGAGATCCGCAACCCGATGCAGGTCGTCCGCGGCTTCCTCCAGCTGCTGGACGTTCCCGAGCTGCCGCCGGCCTCCAAGACGCAGTACATCCGGCTGTCGATCGAGGAATTGGACCGGGCGAACGAGATCATCCGCGAGTTTTTGCTGCTCGGCAAGCCGGTCTCGGACAACCGGGAGGAAGTCGACGTCGGCCTGCAGCTGCGGCGAACCGCGAGCCTGATCGAGAATTACGCGCTCGGCAAAAACGTCACGATCGAGACGACGATCGAACCGGACTGCATGATCAGCGGCAACGTCCAGCGGCTCAACCAATTCCTCATCAACATCATGAAGAACGCGATCGAAGCGATGCCGGACGGGGGCACCGTGCGGGCGTCCTGCATCGCCGTCGACGAGTCCCGCATCGAGATCCGCGTCAGCGACGAGGGCGTGGGGATGTCGAAGGAGGAGGTCGAGCGGCTCGGCTCGCCGTACTATTCGCTCAAGAAGAGCGGGACGGGGCTCGGGATGATGGTGAGCTTCCAAATCATCCGGTCGTTCGGCGGCACGCTGCGCGTCTTCAGCGAGAAGAACAAGGGGACCGAGGTGGTCGCGAGTCTTCCGAGCGTATAGCGCGGATGCGCCGGCTTGTTTTGCCGCCGTCCTTCCGTATGCCCGCGGCGCGCCGCCGTCATTCACGTTTGGGCGCTGGGCGCGTATCCTATCGGGAACGGATTTTATATTCATGGAGGCATCGGCGGTGGGATACTACGTTACGGTGGAGCCGGGCGTAAAGCTCTACGTGGAGGACATCAACCCGGCAGGAAGCAAGACGATCGTGTTTCTACATGGCTGGCCGCTCAGCCATGAGCAGTTCGAATACCAGTTCGACGTGCTGCCCGGCATGGGCTACCGCTGCATCGGCATCGACTGGCGGGGCTTCGGCAAGTCGGACCGGCCGTATGACGGGTATAATTTGGAACGGCTCGCGGACGACATCCGCGCCGTCGTCGTCGCGCTGCAGCTGAAGGACTTCGTCCTCGCCGGCCATTCGACCGGCGGCGCGATCGCGATCAAGTACGTCGCGCGGTACAATGGCGGCGGCGCGTCGAAGCTCGTGCTGATCGACGCGGCGGCCCCGACGGGATTCACGCGCGAAACGGCGGACCGGTTGCTGAAGCAAACGTTGAACGACCGGGCGAACATGATGCTCGGCGTGACGGACATCTTCTTCTTCAGGTACATCACCAAGCCGTTCTCGGACTGGTTCAACCGGGTGGGCATGGAGGCCGCCGGCTGGTCGACGGCCGCGGTCATCGTCATGCTGCGGGATTTTAATTTAAGCGCCGATCTGTCGCGCATCCAGGTGCCGACGCTGATCGTGCACGGCATTCACGACCAGGTTATTCCGTACGCCCAAGCGGAGGAGATGCACCGGAAGATTCCCCATTCGCAGCTCGTGCCGTTCATGTTCAGCGGCCACGGTTCGTTTTACGACGAGCGCGACAAGTTCAACCAGCTGATGCGGGAGTTCGTCGGGTAACGCTTCGGCGATGCGCCGCGGCGCGGGAACCGCGTAGGCGGATGATCGGGGAAAAGACGACAGGCAGCCGGCAAGTAGCCGGCTGCCTGTCTGCGTTGCGCGTCGCGTTAAATCGGAGATGGGCGGTTGACCGGCCGGACCGGGCGGCTTACGCTTCCGGCGCGATTTCCCGGGCCAGCGGCTGCGTCTTCGCGGGCTCCGTCTCGACCGCCTGCGCCGTGCGGCAGATGAAGAACGAAAGCAGCAGCGCGAGGACGCCGATGCCGATGATGACGACGTACGCGTCGTTGATCCCCTGGATGGACGCTTCCACGATCAGATGCTCCTGGGAATCCTTCGTCCCGGCGGCCGCCATGTCGGTCAGATGCGCCTTGGTCCGGTCCGTCATGATCGTGACGAGCAGCGACGTGCCGACGGCGCCGGCCACCTGGCGGATCGTATTGGAAATCGCGGTGCCGTGGGCGTTAAGCCGGGACGGGAGCTGATTGAGCCCCGCGGTTTGGATCGGCATGAGCAGCAGCGCCATGCCGATCCGGCGGCCCGTCGACATGAGCACGAGGTACGAATAGCTGGTCGCATCCGTCAAGTCGATGAAGCCGAGCGTGGTGACGATCGTGATGGCCATGCCGATGACGGCGAGCCATTTCGCCCCGAACCGGTCGAACAGCCTGCCGGCCACCGGCATCAGGAAGCCCATGACGAGCGCGCCCGGCAGCAGCAGCAGGCCCGATTCCAGCGCGGTGTAGCCGCGGGCGTTCTGCAGATACAGCGGCAGCAGCATCATATCGGCGTACATGACCATCGTGACCGCGATGTTGATGACGGTCGTCAAGGAGAACATGTTGTACTTGAAGGCCCGGAGGTCGAGCAGCGGCCGGCGCGAGGCGAGCTGCCGCCAGGCGAACAGCCCGATCGCGAGGACGCCGCCGGCGATCGAGCCGAGGACCTCCGCGCTCGACCAGCCTTCGCCGCCGGCCCGGCTGAAGCCGTACAGCATGGCGCCGAAGCCGACGGTGGACAGCGCCACGCTGAGCACGTCGATCTTGGCCTGCACCGGCTCCGAGACGTTCCGCAAATAAACGTAGCCGCAAACGATGACGATCAAGGCCAGCGGGATCATGCCGTAAAACATCGTTTCCCACGCGAAGTTTTCGAGGACGTAGCCGGCCAGCGTCGGGCCGATCGCCGGCGCGAAAATGATCGCGAAGCCGACCATCCCCATCGCCGCGCCGCGCTTCTCGGGCGGGAAGAGCGTCAGAATGACGTTCATCAGCAGCGGCATGATGATGCCGGCGCCCACCGCCTGGATCATCCGTCCCGTCAGCAGCGCCGGGAAGCTCGACGCGATCGCCGACACGATCGTGCCGGCCAGGAAAATCAGCATGGACGCCTGGAACAGCTGGCGCGTCGAGAACCGCTGCATGAAATAAGCCGTAATCGGCACGAGCACGCCGTTCACGAGCATGTACCCGGTCGTCAGCCATTGGGCCGTCGCCGCCGTAATGTTGAAATCCCCCATCAATTCCGGCACGGCGACGCTCATGACCGTTTGGTTCAAGGTGGCGAGGAAAGCGCCCAGAATCATGATGAATAAAATCGGACCTTTCTTAATCGCCCCGCCGTTCGTTTCGTTCGGCTTGCTCACCCTACTCCATCCTTTCGTTTCTCTCTCGTAGATTTAATTTACAACCTGTTGTATAGTCAACAATGTATACCGTAGATTATAGCCGGAACGGGGCGGATGACAAGCGACGATTCCGGGCGAAACCGTTCATTAGTCGACACTCGGCGCCGAATCGTCGCGCACCGGCGGAATATACGACGGAAGCGGGCAAATTGTCGTTCGCGCCGGACAAGGAGAGGAGCGAAAGCGGATGGAAAAGAAGGCGACGGATCCCCGCGTTCTCCGGACGCGCCAGCTTATTCGGGACGCGTTCATCGAACTGCTCGAGGAAATGGACGTCGAGAAAATATCGGTCAACCGGATCGCGGAGCGGGCGACGATCAACCGCGTGACCTTCTACCTGCACTACCGCGACATCCCGGACATGATGGAGCGGATGGCCGACGAGATGATCGAGGAATTCGAGGCCATCCTGCGCACGCCGTCCGCCGTCCCGGCATCCGCGGAAGCGGACTGGCCGATGCTGGTTCGGCTGCTGGAGCATATCGCCGGCCAGGCGAAGTTTTACAAGCTCGTGCTCGCCTCGAAGCGGACGCCGGTCTTCACGGACCGGCTGCTGAAGCTGCTCGGCCAGCTGGTGGCGGACAAGATCGAAAGCGGGGGCATGGCCGCGTCGCTCGAGAAGGCCGGCATTCAGAAGGAAATCGCGATCTGGTACGGCTCGTCCGCGCTGATCGGCACGATCGTGTCCTGGCTGCGCAAGGACATCCCGTATACGCCGCAGTTTCTCGCCGGGCAGTTCACGCTCCTGCGGAAGCACGCGCGGCAATTCGATCACCTGTAAGCGATTCCGGGCGGCGTGCAGGTCTTTCGGCGGGCGGCGGCGAAGTAAGTCCGTATTCTGCCATAATGAGGTGATCGCATGAGCGAAATTCGCAAATTACGCCGGGAGGAACTTCCGGAAAGCGTGACGCTGTCCGAGTTCGCGTTTCAGTACGAGCTCTCCGATGCGGAGAGAGAAGAGCAGGCCGGCAAGATGGATCCCGACGAGCATTGGGGCTTCTTCGAGGAAGGCCGGCTCGCGGCCAAGCTGCAGCTCTTGAACTTCCATACCTGGCTGAACGGACGCCGCTTCGCGATGGGCGGCATCGCCGGCGTGGCCACGTGGCCGGAATACCGGCGCAACGGCATGGTCGCGCGGCTGCTCGGGCAGACGCTGAAGACGATGCGGGAGCAGGGGCAGACGCTTTCGTTCCTCGCGCCGTTCAAGTTCGAATTCTATCGCAGGTTCGGCTGGGAGACGTACGTCGATTACATGCGCTACGAGATTCCCGCCGACAAGCTGCCGAAGTTCGAGGCGCCGGCAGGCGGCACGGTCCGCCGCATCGCGTCCGACTGGGAGCAGCTGAATCCGCTGTACGCCGAATACGCGCAGCGCTTCAACGGCATGCTGGAGCGGGACGAGGACTGGTGGACGAAGCGCCATTTCAAGTCCAAGAAGGGCACGGTCGCCGTCTACGCGAACGCGCGGGGCGAGCGGCGGGGCTACGTGCATTACCAGGTGAAAGAGCGGACGGCGACGATTCACGAGCTCGTCTTCCTCGACGAGGAAGCGAGGCGGGGCTTGTGGAAATTCATCGCGGACCACGATTCGATGATCGCGAAGATCGTCGTCAAGGCGCCGAGCGACGACCAGCTGCCGTTCCTGCTGCACGATCCGACGATCAAGCAGGAGAAGCTCGCGTACTTCATGGCGCGCATCGTGGACGCGGAAGCGTTCTTGGCCCGGTATGCCTACGCGCCGCGGCCGGACGCCGAACCGCTGCATCTGCGGATTACGGATCCGCACGCGGAGTGGAACCAGGGCATCTTCCGCCTGCAGTTCGGCGGCGGCGGGACGAGCGCGCAGGCCGCGCGGCTGGCCGGGCTGGAAGCGCCGGACGAAGAAGGCCTGCTGAGCTGCTCGATCCAGACGCTGGCGGCCCTCTTCCTCGGCTACCAGACGCCGGGCTTCATGGCCGGCATCGGCCGGCTCCAAGGGTCGCCGGAGCTGGTCGCGCGGCTGGAAGCGGCGCTCCCGCGGCGCACGACGTTCCTGCTGGATTTCTTCTGATTCGTTCTCTATTTGATGCGATACGTTCCCCGGGGAGGGGTTGACCATCGAGTGGCCGGAAGCCTATGAGAACGAACGATTCGAGCCCGTCGGCGATGAGTTGGCGCGCGTCATGCCGGATTGCGGGGCGTCCGCGGAATCGTCCGGGAGCAGCAGGAAGCAAGCGGCAGCCGGAGTTCATGGGAAACAAGCGCAGCCGAAAAGGCAGCCGTCCCCCGATTGCAGGGTTCGGCTGCCTTTTCGTTTGGCCGGCCGGCACCGGCCTGCGCCTCGCCGCCGTCCGCCGCAACTTTGGCCCGGCCGAAGCGTCTAAGGTTGGCGATGGGCGGCATTTCCAATTCCGAATCATCCATCCGAAAGGGGCGCTGCCGGATGCCGATCGTATGCGACGGATGCGGCGAATATGTAGAGACGAAGGTGAACCGGGACGAGCGGACGCGCGTGTGTCCCGAATGCGAATACGCGGAGCCGATCCGCATGGTGCCGCTGTTTATCGTGACGGGGACGAGCGGGGCGGGCAAGACGACGGTCGCGAAGCATCTCCGCAAGGCGCTGCCGGACTGCGACGTCTTCGACACCGACGAAATGCACGCGGCGGACTGGGACCAAGCCCGGTCCAACTGGCTGAAGGTCGCGTTTCAGATCGGCCAGAGCGGGCGGCACGCGGTGCTGTGCGGCACCCAGATGCCCAGGGACGTCGAGCGCTGCGACCATTACCGGTTCTTCCGGGAGGTTCACTACCTGAACCTGCACTGCGACGACTTGGCGCGGGAAGCCCGCCTGCGCGGACGTCCCGCGTGGCGCGGCACGACGGACGCGTTCGTCGAGGATCACAAGAACTTCGCGCGCTGGCTGCTCGACAACGGCGAGACCGCGTTCGATCCGCCCTTGGTGACGGTCGATACGACCGGCCGGACGCCCGAGCAGGCGGCCGGTCTGATCAGGGACTGGGTCTTGGCGCGGATCTGATTCCGCGGATCCGCCATCAAGCCGGACCGGACTCCGCCGCCGGACGGAAGGAAAGCGGCGGCGGCCGGTCGCGGCCCTTAACGAATGACGGGCGCAGAGAACGACCTTACGAATATTGCGAGCGGGACGGAATGGAAAAGGAGCATAGCGCATGGGGACGTTTATTGCCAATATTCAAGTGCTGGCTGAGGGAAGAAACCGTTCGGCGCTGCTGGACGAGCTTGAAACGGCAATCACTGATAGACTCATTAACGGCGTCTACGAGATCGCGGACGATGCCGCTTCGGCGGACCGTTCGCTGCTGCTGCGGGCAGCGTCCGACCGATGGATTTCGATCTACGACCAGAGGCTCGACGAGCAGGATGTCAATGCCATGGACGCCATCGGCACGGCCATATCGCAATTGGGGGTTCCGGCCGTCGGTTCCATCGTGCATGACAGCGACTGGCTCCTGATGCGACTCTATCGGAACGGGGGAACCGCCGATACGATCGTCAACGATTTGGACGCCTTCAACGCGATGATGGAAGGGGGCCGCAAGCGGAAGCGGAACGGGCTGCCTTCGAGATGGGCCGAGGTATGCGCGCCGGGCGTGGAGCCTGCACGATTGAAGGAGCTATGGGAGATCGAGGAGCTGTTCGCGGAAGATGCGCTCGCCCGGGCGGCGGAGCTGTTGGCCATTCCCGCCGGCGCGGCGCTCCGGGGCCATGAGCCGGATGCGGAGGTTCTACCGGAGGGTGCGGCCGATGCCGAGTCGAGAGTTCTCCGCTTTCGCAGCCTCGTAAGCCCGTCGGCCTTTATCGAGGCGCCCGATGGGCCGAAGCTGGCGTTTACGAGCCGGGAGTCCTTCGCGACGGGAGAAGCGGGCGGCGAGTTCAAGCTTTCGTTCGGCTTCCAAAGCCAAGGACAAGCGTTCACCGGACTGACCGTGCTCCTCTGGGAACCGGCGCTCGACGAGGGGCTGATCGCGGCGGGAGCGGGCATGCTCGAACGGAGATCGGTTCAGTTCCATGAACGGGAGGCGTTCGCGGCCGAGCCGGAGAGGCTCGAGCTCGAGGCGGGCGGGAAGACGATCAACGGATACCGGTATGCGTTTCCGGAACTCGAATTCCCCGATGGCGGGTTGTTGAGCCTGTACCCGTCCGACGCCGCGAAGCTGGGGGTTATGCGCGAATGGATGGCGCAGATGAACCAGCGCATGCATACGTTCCGGATCATGTTGACCGGGGAGCGCGCCGGGAAGGCGGACCTCCATCTCGTGCTCGTTCCGCAAGACGCGTTCGACCAACAGCAAGGAATGAGACTCCCGGTTTACGTCGGCGTCGAACCGGACGCCTGAACGGGGCGCATATAATAGGGAACGGAGAGGCAGCCGGGAGCGGCTGTCTTTTTCGCGCGCCGCCGCGGCGGCACGCAACCTTTCCGGGCTCATCGCGTCTATTAGATCAGGTAAAATAAGGAAGGCGGCGAGCCGAATGAAGCGAACCCGGCGGGTCCTCGCGATCGTCCGAAGAACGCTCCTTGTCTTCCTGGCCTTGGTGCTGCTGCCGTATTATATCGAGCGGTGGACGCAGGAACGCGGCCGCGGCATCAATGACCCGATGGAAGCGGTGCACGCCGACGGCACATACATGCGTATTCCCGTCGGAAGGCCGATGGCGATCGACGAGGACACGTTCACCGTCGACGAGGTATACGTCGATGACGAGCATATTCTGGTGACGTATACGTACCGTTCGACAATCACGCGAAATAGCTGGTCGCTCCCGACGACCGCGTTCAAGCTTCGGCTGCCGGACGGCCAACTGCTGGAGAATCATGAATCCGGCTCGAGCGGCTTTCCGGGCGGACAGCGCGGCTACTTATGGTACGACGCGCCGAAGACGCCGGCGACCCGCGCGACGCTGTTCTACGAGCTGTACGACCGGAAAGCCGAGCTGGATATTCCGCTTGCCGAAGGAGGCGCGGAGGCATGAGGAGACGCACGGCAATCGCGGCCGCCGAGTGGGCTGCCGTCCTGCTGCTCGCCTGGCTGTTCGTCCGGACGCTTCCCGTCTACACGGGCAGCCGCACGCCGGAGGAAGCGCACCGCCTCTCGGAGAAGAGCTTCCATTACGGCCCCACCGCGGTCGCGCGCAAGGTCGTGGCGCCCTTCGACAAGGATCAGGTCGTGTTCCTCGGGACGTACAAGGCGTGGTTTTCCGCGGATACCGTGAAGCGCCGACACGGCGGCTGGGTGCCGGGCGACGGCGTGGGCGGCGTCGAAATCGACCGCTCCAAACCGTTGACCTACAGTTGGAGCGGATCGGCGACGCACGATCGCTTGATGGCCTTCAAGTTCTATGGCTACGTGTCCGACGACCGAATTGCGGCGATCGAGCTGGTCATGACCGGGAAGAAGTCGGGCAACATGGCGTCGATGCACGCGCCGATCGGCAAAGATCGGATGTTTTTGTTTCTGTGGGAGGCCGACAACGGCAATAATGGCGAGTGGCAATCCGTTCTCGGACTCGACGCAAGCGGGAAGCTCGTGTACGAGGCGAAGCTGAGGTAGCGTCCGCGACCGGTACGCACTCGGCAAGGCAAGGAAAGGAGGAGCCAGCGGATGAGCGAAAACGAAAACGAGAGGCTGGCGCAGGAAATCGCCGGAGAGCTGAAGCGCCGATTCGGGCTGACCGCGCAGGAAGCCGTCACGATCGACAAAGGCTGGCTCAACGTCAAGTGGCGCATGACCACGGACCGAGGGCCGCTGTTCGTCAAATATTATCATCCGGAGCGCTACAAGCTGCACGCGAACCCGGAGCGGCGCAAGGGGATCGAACGGAACCTCCGGCTGCAGCACGGGCTGAGCGTCGCGGGCATTCCATGCCCGGGCGTCTATGTCCACGAGGGGCAATGCTTGCAGGAGACGCCTTCCGGCTTGCACTTCGCCGCGCTCGATTGGGTGGAGGGGCAAACGGCCGAAGCGGGGTGCATGAATGCCGCGCAGCTGTCCGCGCTCGGCGCGGCGGTCGGCCGCATGCACCGCCGGCTGAACGCCGGCGCGCCGGCGGCCGTGCCCGTCTGGACGCCCGACAAAGCGGCGTACCGGCGGGAATGGCAGCGGAATTGGGACGCGGCGGAGGCGGCGGGGGACGGGACGGTGTTGTCCTGGCTGGAGCGTTCGCGGACGATCGTGGACGCGCTGGATTTCGGGCTGTTCGCGCCGAGCCGGACAGGCTGGCTGCACTGGGATCTGTGGGTCGACAACCTGGTGCTGCATGCGCGCGGCGTAGCCGGCATCGTGGATTTCGACCGGATGGACGTCGCCTATCCCGAGATCGACGTCGCCCGCGCGCTCCTGTCGGGCACGCTGCGGGACGGCCGGATCCGCGAGGAGGAAGCCCGGGCTTTCCTGGACGGGTACCGCGCGCATGCGGAAGCGCCGCGCGGGATGCTCAGCCGAGCGATGCGCCTGCTGTACGTGATCGAATCCGGCTGGTGGCTTCGCACGGAGGTGCGCCGCGACGGCGAACTGCGCGGGCTGCTGGCCCGCTTCGTCGAGGAGATGCACTGGCTCGAGGCGAATTGGGATACGCTCGCCGACCAATTGGACCCGCTCTGACCGGACTTCTACGGGCTTGCCGGAGCGGCGCGGCAAAAGTCATGACAGTCGGCTGCGCATCTGCCCGCGCCGGATCCCGGACATGCTCATACACTGGTAACAGAGTTCGAGCAAAGGAGGCGAAGCCAGTGGCCTACGTAACGGATAATCGCGATTTTTTGGCGCTGCTGACCGAGCGGCTGACCGAGACGGAGAGCTTGCTCGATGTCGGCAGCGGACCTTGTTTAATCCTGGACGATCTGCCGTACGCGCATATCGTCGCCATGGATGTGCACCGGCCGTATTTGCTGAACCGCGCGACGACGTCCGCTCATATTTTGCCGCTCAACGCGGATGCGCGGCTGATGGAGCAATTCTTTATTCCGAAGACGTTTTCCGCGGTGTCCTTCATGGATTCGATCGAGCATTTCGGCAAGCACGACGCGCTTAAGATGCTCCGCGACGCCGAACTGATCGCGAAGAAGCAGGTCATCGTGTTCACGCCGCGCGGCTTTTTCCCGCAGGCCAACATGGACCATTACGGGCTGAACGGCGAAGAATTCCAAACGCACCGCAGCGGCTGGGAGCCGGAAGAATTCGAGGAGCTCGGGTTCGACGTCGTCGTGATGAAGGGCCAGCATGACCGGCGCAACCCGGTATTCGTCCGATCGTTCGGCGAGGACCACCCGCCCGTGGACGCGCTGCTTGCCATCAAGAACGTGTGAGCCCCGTCGTTTGTTTGCGAAGGGTTTGCCCGCCGCCAGGCTGCCGGTCTCCGGCAGCCTGCCTTGGCGGGAGCTTGCATGAAGAGGGGAGAGGATTTAAGTGGCGGACCATCAAGCGCCGTCGAAGGAGGGGAGAACCATCGTATCCGGACTTCTGATCAAGCCCATGCAGAGCGGAGATGCGGCATCGGTCTACGAAGCCTTGAACGAGCACGGGATCGGCAAGCCTTTGGACTACATAGAGCGGTGTTGGCGGGAGCAAGATCCAGGGAGAAGAACGACGCTGATTGCCTGGCATGAAGGACGATTTGCCGGTTGGCTGCATTTGCTGCAGACCTCCGTATATCCTCCTTTCGCCGAACAAGGGATACCGGAAATCAACAATTTCGACGTGGTGCCGGCAAGACGGCGGCTCGGCATCGGGAATGCGCTGATGGACGCGATCGAAGCGCGCGCGTTCGAAAGGTCGGCTAAAGTCGGCATCGGCGTTGGCCTGTATCATGCCTACGGAAACGCGCAGCGGCTGTACGCGAAACGCGGCTATATTCCGGACGGAAGGGGCATCGCCGATCACGGGGTACCCGTGGAACCGGAGACCACCGTATATGTCGGACACGATCTGGCCTTGTGGCTGATAAAGGAAAGGCCGGCCGGAAGCGCAACTTGAGCAGGGCGAATGCGCCTCTATCGGAACGGTCCGCGGAGCGCCGCGCAGAAGCCGCGCAGAAGCCGGGCCGGGCGCGGGCGGGCCGACGCATCCGCAATCGCACGAAGCGGCTCCGCCGCGAACGGGAGGTGTTGCCATGAAAACGGTACTGGGTATCGTCTTCTTCTTATTGTTCGCCGTCGTGACGTTCTTCGGCCTCGGGCCGGTTCTGTTCGCCGACGGGAGCCGGCACGAGCGGCTGCTGACCCTCGGCGCGGTCGCGGCCGCGTATGCGCTGCTCGCCATTGCCGCGTACGGGGTATTTCGCCGGAAGCGATAAGCGCGGCCGGCGCCGCCGATGCCGGCGTCTGCGGCCGAAGCGCCGATGCGCCACGCTTTGGCAGGAAGCGCAAAGAGGCAGCCCATCGTTAGGCTGCCTCCGAAGACGGGAACGAAGGACGGTTCTTCATGACGCGAAAGGCTGCGGCTTTAGAGAATGGCGGGGCCGGAAATCGTCATGCATTCCCGGTTTCCGACGACCAACGAACCCGCTCCTTCGCCGGTCACCAGCACTTGAAACACCAGATGCTCCGCGGGCAAGTCTTCTTGCCGGGCGCCGATCGGGAGGATCAGCGGCGTCGTGGCCGAGCTTTCCGCGATATCGATAATGACGCCGTCCACCATCAGCACGTAGCCGAACGTGACGGGCCCGTCGGTCGAGAACGCTTGCAGCTCGATCTTGCCCTGGGCAAACAAAAGGCTTGTCTCGCTTTCGATCAGATGGCCCCATTCCAGCACGACGAAGGGGTCTTCCCCGAGCGGGATCGTCACCTCGTCGGAGCTGCTGGCGCCTTGCATATTAGTCGGAACGAACAGTGGCATCGTATTCCTCCTTCCGCGACGAATTGAATAGCCGAAGCGGCCGGACGCGAATCCGGCACGCGGGCGACCCTTGTAACAGGATATGACCCGGCGGTCCAAATGCTTGGATACCTATCAGGGCTTGGCAAATCGGGCCGGCGCGGAGACCGTTGCCGACAGGAAAGCGAGGCTGTTCCATGAAACCGAAACAAAGCTATGCGATCTGGTTCGCGCAGCGGACGGGCAGCACGCTGCTCCATCGCGCCTTGGCGTCGACCGGCATGGCCGGCGATCCCGGCGAGTGGTCATGCCGAGCATCTTGTAGACGATCCGGCCAAGCTGAATACGTTTCATCCCGGTCTTACGGAACTCGGAAAATCGCAGGTGCTGCAGCTGCGGGAACGGTTGACGCTTCGTTCTACTGATATCGTGCTGGTCAGTCCGACCAGACGAACGATCGAAACCGCGATGCACTAGGTTCCGATCGGGCGGTTATCATCTCGCATGACGGGACGATCACCAACTATCGAAGCCTGTGGGGAGAAGCGAATCGAGCAAGAAACGACTTCCTTGGCGAAGCCGGCTTGTACCGCTTGGAGTTCTGAATCTGGAGTGTAAATAAAAAAAGGCTGCCGGCAACCCGGCAGCCTCTAAACTCTCACTCATCCAACCAACCCGCACCGCCCGTACGGCTCACCCGCCCAAGGCATTTTCCAGCTCCGGCTTCGCGGCCGCCGCTTTCAGCTTGATCAGCGGCAGGAGCACGACCGCCCCCGCGAGAATGAACAGTCCCGCCAGCACGTACACGGACACGAGCGACAGCGCGGTCATGACCACGCTCGACAGCATCATCGTCACGACCATCGAGCCGGTGAAGAGCGGGCTCAGGAAGCCGTTCACCCGTCCGAGGAACGCATCCTCCGTATGCTGCAGCATAAGCGTGTTGATGCCGGCGTTGACGCTCGGGATGACGAGCCCGCTGGCGAATTGGAACGCTAGCGCCGCCGTATAGTTCGTGGTCAGCCCCATGCCCATGATCGTCAGGCCGACGATCGCCATGCTGCTCGTCATCAGCTTCGCCGGGGCGATCTTGCTCGCGAACGCCATCGCCAGCACGCCGCCGACGACCATCGCCGCGCCGTTGACCAGCGAGAACCACTGCAGCGCTTCTTCCGGCCGGCCCAGCCGCTCCGTGATGAGGAAGATGCCCATCGGCTGTATCAGGCCGAGGCCGAACCCGACGGCGAAGAAGCCGCCGCCGAGCTTGCGGAGCACCGGGCTGGACCGGATATAGGCGAAGCCTGCCCGGATGTCCTCCCGCACGCTGCGCCGTTCCTGCGTTTCCGCTTCCCGGCGCTCCCGCGGCAGAAGCGACAGCGTGGCGGCCGACAGCAGGAACGCGATGCCCATGATGCCGATGGACGTCTCGATGCCGAAGCGCTGGTACACGAACATGCCGATGACCGGCCCGAAAATCATAAAGACGGCGAACATCGTTTGATGCAGCGACATCGCTTTCTGCAGCAGCCGTTCCGGGACGTACAGCTTGAACAGCTTCATGCTCGCGGGCTGCGAGAACTGCGACAGGATCGACGAGACCAGCGTCGCGAAGAAGACGGCCCGCCAGGAGCCGAGCGCCATGGCCGCCAAGATCGCGAGAATGGAGGCGGCGCTCAGCAGGTCGCTGCCGACCATCGTCCGCTTCGGCCGCCAGCGGTCCGCGAGCGCGCCGCCGACGAACGAGAACGCGAAGATCGGCGCGAACTCCGCGACCGAGATGAGCGACACCGCGAAGGCGTCGTCGTTCGTCATGTGCTTGACGTACAGCAAAATCGCGATATTGCGTACCCAGATCCCGATTTCCAAAAACAACGTCGAGATTACAATCGTCTGCACGAACCGGTTGCGAAGCAGGGAAGAGGCCGGGGCCGGCCGATCGTCCGTCATCCTTTTCATCCTTCCGTCTATCGTAATAGGCGCTATCGTGTGGCGTCCTCTTCCACTTTACAAAACGGGCCGGATGCCCGAAAGGTGCGCCGGGATGAAAGCGTCCTCCGTCGGGAGACCGATGGAGGGCGGGGCCGGCGGAGGATGCGCCCGAGGAGGCGCCGGGCGGTTCGGCCCGGCCGGCGAAAAGCCCAAGCCGGGGCGCGCTCGCCTTGGCTTGGGCTTCGTTCACGGCGGCAAGGGGGACGTTCGCTTACTTATTCAGCATATGGAACACTTGCTCGACGTCCTTGTCGCCGCGGCCGGACAGGTTGACGATCAGAATCCGGTCCTTGTCCATCGTCGGGGCGAGCTTCTTGGCATGGGCGATCGCGTGCGCGCTTTCGAGCGCCGGGATGATCCCCTCGACGCGGCTCAGCTCTTGAAACGCCGCCAGCACCTCCTCGTTGGAGACCGTGACGTATTCGGCGCGGCCCGTCACCTTCAGGTGGCTGTGCTCCGGTCCGATGCCCGGGTAGTCGAGACCGGCCGCGATGGAATACGTCGGCTTCGGATTGCCTTCCTCGTCGAGCAGCACCAGGCATTTGAAGCCGTGGATAAGGCTCGGCACGCCTTCGGTCAGCGTCGCGGCCTGGTCCGGCTCCACGCCGATCAGCCGCACGGACGGCTCGTCCAAGTAATGCGCGAACGCGCCGATCGCGTTGCTGCCCCCGCCGACGCAGGCGAGCACGGCATCCGGGAGACGGCCTTCCTTCTCGAGAATTTGCCGCTTCGACTCCTCGCTGATGACGGATTGGAAATGCTTGACCATCGTCGGGAACGGATGCGGGCCGACGGCGGAGCCGAGCAGGTAGAACGTGTTTTTGTAATTGGCGACGAGGTCGTTCAGCGCTTCGTCGACGGCGTCCTTCAGGCGGCCTTGGCCTTTGGCGACCGGCACGACGGTCGCGCCGAGCAGCTCCATGCGGAAGACGTTGAGCGCCTGGCGGCGCGTATCCTCGGCGCCCATGTAGATGACGCAGTCCATGCCGAACATGGCGCAGGCCGTGGCGGTGGCGACGCCGTGCTGCCCGGCGCCCGTTTCCGCGATGACGCGCTTCGCGCCCATCCGTTTGGCGAGCAGGATTTGGCCGATGACGTTGTTGATCTTATGCGCGCCGGTGTGATTGAGGTCTTCGCGCTTCAGGTATATTTTGGCGCCGCCCCAAGCCTCCGTCAGCTGCTTGGCGAACGTCAGCGGATTTTCGCGGCCGACGTACTCGCGCAGGTAGTAGCGGAATTCTTCGTTGAACGCCGGGTCGTCCTTGTATGTATGGAATTGATCGCTTAAATAATCCAGCACTTCCTGCAGCTCGGGCGGGACGAAGCTGCCGCCGAACTCGCCGAAGTAGCCGTCGGTCTTCACGTTTTCCGTCATTTTGCAAGCGCCTCCAATTTAGTGTGGTCATCTCTTTCAGTTCTATGGTAGCATAATTCATAGCAACGGTCTTGGTAAAAACTCGGAACGCGGGCGAAATCTTGGAAACGCGATCATCGTCCGAAATCGGGAGAAAACGAAGGAGGCATACTCGCAATGAGCGAAGTCGTAAAGCTCGGATTGATCGGGCTCGGCGAGGCGGCGCAGGTCATTCACCTGCCCGTGCTGCAAGCGATGGGGGACAAGTTCGAAATCACGGCGGTTTGCGACGTCTCGCCGGGACTCGTGCACGCGGTCGGGGAACAATATCGCGTCGCGCGGCGGTACACGTCGGCGGAGGAGCTGCTGGACGACGAGGAAGTGGAAGCGGTGCTCGTGCTGAACAGCGACGAATACCATGCGGACTGCGTCGTCGGCGCGCTGCACCGGAACAAGCATGTTTTCGTGGAGAAGCCGATGTGCCTGAACGAGGCCGACGCGCGGCGGATCATCGCCGCGAAGAACGCGTCCGCCGGCAAGGCGATGGTCGGCTACATGCGCCGGTACGCGCCGGCGTTCGTGCAGGGCGTGGCGGAAGCGAAGAAGCTGGGCCGGATCAATTACGCGCGCGTCCGCGACATCATCGGGCCGAACAGCTATTTCATCCGCCAGACCGCGAACGTCGTTCGCTTCGACGACATTCCGGCCGAGCAGGCGGAGGATCGGCTCGTCCGCGGCGCCGCGCAGGTGAAGGAGGCGCTGGGCGAACGGGCGGAACGGTTTTACGGCACGTACCGTCTCATGGCGGGATTGAGCAGCCACGACTTGTCCGCGATGCGCGAGATGCTCGGCATGCCGTCGCGGGTGCTGGCGGCGTCCCGCTGGAACGACGGCCAGTTCATGAGCGCGATGTTTCAATACGACGCGGGCTTCAACGCGCTGTTCGAGACCGGCATCGACCATCAGGGGCGCTTCGACGCCACGATCGAAGTCATGGGCGAGACGGGCACGGTCAAGGTCGACTACGACACGGCCTACATCCGCCATCTGCCGACGACGCTCACGGTGACGGAATCGGACGGCGAGACGTACAAGGAGCAGGTGATTCGCCCGACGTTTACGGACTCGTATACGATCGAGCTGCGGCAGTTCCACGACGCCATCGCGCACGGCGCGCCGATCAAGACGACGCCCGAGGACGCGGCGGAGGACCTGGCGCTGTTCCGGATGCTGGTCGAAGCGATGGACGAAGCGGAGCAGCGGGCGGCCCGCGCGCAGGCGAGCCCGGTTTCGTAACGAATCGGGCGGTCCGGCGACGTTCGCGACATACCGATAGGAGAAGTTGAACAACCCGGCTTCTAAGCGTAATATAGGGTATGAAAGCGCTTGTATCTTACATTCCATTCGGGAGGCGAGAACATGACGGAAATCGCAATCATCGGAGCAGGACCGGCGGGCGGAAGCGCCGCGTTGTTCGCGGCCAAGGCCGGCAAGAAGACGCTGCTGATCGACAGCGATCAGAGCATCACGAAGAAAGCCTGGGTCGAGAACCACTACGGCGTGCCGGAGATCACGGGTCCGAACCTGGTCGAGACCGGCATTAACCAAGCGAAAAAATTCGGCGCCGAGTACGTGCAGGGCAAAGTGACCGAGATCGCCAAGACGGACGACGGCTTCCGGATCGCGACGGAATCCGGCCAATCGTACGACGCCAAAGTCGTCATCGTCGCGTCCGGCCTCTTCTTGGACTTCGCGGAGAAGTCCGGCCTGAGCACGAAGCCGGGCACGGAGCCGCGGATCAAGACGATTCTCGACGCGGACGCCGAAGGCCGCACGAACGTGGCGGGCATCTGGGCGGCCGGCACGTGCGCGGGCGTCAGCGTGCATACGATCGTGACCGCGGGCGACGGCGCGAAGGTCGCGATCAACGTCATCAGCGAGCTGAACGGCGCGCGGTACGTCGACCATGACTTGTTGAAATAATCGGCCTTATCCGAACGACGTGACCTCCCCGTCCTCCGGAGCGCCGGCAGCCGCCGCCGCCCCGGAGGACGGGGGGTTTTTATTTCCCCGCCGGCAGGAAACGCCGGGCGGATCGGGGAATGTGTTAGTTGCAAACGCTTTAACGAGAGGCGCGCCGTCCCGCGCGCAAACCAGCATCGGAGGGGTTCGGCATGCGGCTGACGCAAGCGCAAATCGATTATTTCGAGACGTTCGGCTTTCTGAAGTTTCCGCAACTGATGGTTGACCGGCTGGATTGGATCGTCGGCGAATTCGCGAAGACGTTTCCCGAGACGAACAAGCACGACGGCACGAAGCGCACCTGCGTCGTCCCGTTCATCGACCAGCGCATGTCCGTGCTGCTCGACGATCCGCGCATTCTCGCGATCGGCCGGTCGCTGCTCGGCGACGATTTCAACTACATGGGGAGCGACGGCAACTACTATACCGGCGATACCGGCTGGCACCGCGACGGCTGCCACGAGAAGTACCGGCATCTGAAAATCGCCTTCTACCTCGACCGGCTGGACGGCGGCAGCGGCGCCCTGCGCGTCATTCCGGGCAGCCACCGGCTGCAGGACCAATACGCCCGGGACCTGACGGCGCGCATGCGGGATCCGCGCGCGTCCTGGGAGATCGAAGGCGCCGAGGTGCCCGCGGTCGTGCTCGACGTCGTGCCCGGCGATCTGCTCGTGTTCGACCACAATACGTTCCACTCGTCGTGGAACGGCAGCGCGAACCGCCGCATGTTCACGATCAACCTGTGCCAGCGGTACGCCGAGGAGGATCTGCAGGAGCTGCGGGATTATATCGGGACGGCGGCGAGGTTTTGGATCGATCGCGCCTATTCCGAGACGATGATGCGCACGGCGACGCCGGAGCGGCTGGTGCATCTGGAGCAGGTGATGGCGAACGACGGCCATCTGGCCGCGCTCAGCGCCAAGGCGCGCCTCGAGATGGCGGAGCCGGCGCGGGGCTGAGGCGGCCGGCCGTCGAGGGAGCGGATGCCGGGGCACGGCCGTGAACGCGCGGCGACGGTGACGCATGGCGAAGCGCCGGCAAGACGGCGGGCGCTAACGCCGCTTGGCGTACCGCGGCATGGCCAGGCGCCGCTGGGCATAGCGCCGCATGGCGGCAGGCTTAACGCCGCTTCGTATACCGCCGCCGCTTCCGCCGCGACCCGCGCCGGTACGACGCGGTATCCGCGACGCCCTCGGCCGCTTCCCCGCCGGCGGGGCTGTTCGTTTCCTCGTTGTTTTCGGCGACGTCCTTCGTTTGGTCGCGTCCGACGATCGGGAGTATGTCGGCGTTGCCGAACAGGATCGTCCCGTTGTTGGTCACGATGATCGCGGTTTGAATCCAGCAGGCCATTCGCATCAGCGTCCTCATAGCTAGTCGTTGCTCCAGCTTATGTCCGGCGATGGATGCCCGAGTTGGCGCATGTCTCCCATCCGGCATAATGGCCGTACGTCCGGGAAAGGAATTCTATCGACCCTTTCGATTCTACCGCCGGTTGAATCGGCCGCTTCAACCGACGTTTGATAGAGCGGAAGCGGACGGCATGCTATGCTGAACCCAGACAGTGCGCACTGTAAATTTCGTTATCGGAGGCGGTTCGGAATGGAAATGCGGAAGATCGGCGCTTATATCTCCAGATTAAGAAAAGAAAAAGGCATGACGCAGGCGGAATTCGCCGAACGGTTAAGCTTGAGCCATCAGGCGGTATCGAAATGGGAGCGCGGCGAGTCGCTTCCGGATATCGGCACGCTGCCGGCCATCGTCCGGCTGCTCGGCACGTCCATCGACGAGCTGCTCGAAGGCGAGCGACGGGCGCCAGCCGCGCCGGCAGAGGCGGTCGTCGCGGAGGCCGCAGAGGCCGTGCCGGCAGAGGCGGCTGCCGCGGAAGCCGCCGTCGCGGCGGCCGAGGAGGCCGTAGCGGAAGAGGCGGAGCGCGAGGCGGCGGAAGCTGGGGCGGAAGCGGCGGAATCGCTGGCCGTGGAGGCAGCGGCCGAGCAAGAGGCGGCTGAACCGGAGGCCGTGCCGGCAGCGGAGGCGGAAGAAGTGGCCGCAGCTGTGGCGGCGCCGGCCGCGGAAGCAGCGGCTGAAGAAATCGCGGCGCCGCCGGCGGAGGCGGAGGCAGAAGCCGCGGCGGTCGCCGAAGGCGAAGACGCGATCGGCGAAGCGGACGAACGCGCGGAAGCCGGGCGGGAGCAAGAGGCTGCCCGCGACAAGCGCCGCGAAGGGCTTCCGAATTTGGATTCGATCTTGCAGCTGGCGCCGTTTCTCGGCAGCGATACGATCGACGCGATGCTCGGCTACGTCGAGGACGGTCTGCTGGATGCGGATGTCCTGCACGCGCTCGCCCCGTTCATCGGCAAAGCTTCGCTCACCCGCATGGTGGACCGCGCGGCCGAGGGCAAGCTCGAGATGAGCCATCTCGTCGGCCTGGCGCCGTTCCTGGACGGCGAGCAGCTCGAGCGGCTCGTGCTGAAGAGCGACGCGAGCGCGCTCGACTGGGAATCCATTCACGCGCTGGCGCCGTTCATCGGCCGCGGCACGCTGGACCGCCTCGCCGACCGGGCCATCGACGGCACCATCGACGTCGAACATATCGTCGGCCTCGCGCCGTTCCTGTCCCGGGAAAGCATCGGGAAGCTGCTGGAGCATGCGGAGTCCGGCGCGCTCGGCGCCGACGTGCTCTCGAGCCTGGCGCCGTTCATGGACAAGGCGTCGCTGGAGCGGCTCGTCCGGCGCATGCTGGAGCGGACGCTGTCGCGCGCCGCGGAGTGAACCGAGGAGGAGGAACCCGAACGATGAACAGAACCGCTGCGATTCCGATGTTGGCGGTCGATGACGCCGGCCGCGCCATCGCGTTTTACAAGCGCGCCTTCGGCGCCGTAGAAATCAGCCGCATGACGACGGACGACGGGAAAATCGCCCATGCCGAGGTGAAGGTCGGGGAAGCCCGGATCATGGTCGCGGACGAGTTTCCCGGACATAACCGGTCGGCCGCGTCGCTCGGCGGCACGCCCGTTATCCTGTACTTATACGTCGGCGACGTCGACAAAGCCGTGACGAGGGCGGTCCTCGAAGGGGCCGAGGTTCTTCGTCAGGTGCAAGACCAACCGCACGGCGACCGGGTCGGAAAGATCGAGGATCCGTTCGGCCATGTGTGGATGCTCGCGACTCCGATCGGGAGATGAAGCGGCGCACATAGGCAGACGCGAAGGAGGCAGCCAGCGGCAGCCTCCTTTGCTTTTCTTATGCGGGACAAGACCGGGCCGGCGCGAGCGAACGGACCGCGTTTTACAGAAATTAGCAGGATTTGCGCCTTCGGTTGGCGAAGTATGCATACGGTATCGACCGGATGTGCGGATTTGAAAAGGGAGGCGAAACGATGCGGAAACTGTTCGAATACAACTGGCAGGTGCGCAACGAGTGGTTCGACTGGTGCGAGACGGTGGACGAGCAGGAACTGTTGAAGCGGCGGACGGGCGGGCCGGGAAGCATTCTCTACACGCTGTTCCATATCGCGGAATGCGAATTCGCTTGGATCAACTCGCTGCAGGGGAACCCGGACCAAGGAGAGCCGCCGTTCGAGGACTACGCGGGCTTGCGGAAGGTAAAGGCGTTCTCGGAGCAATGCCATGCGACGGTCGCGCCGTTCGTGCAGGCGTGGAACGACGGCATGGAGCACCTGGTGTTGACCGGCGAGGGGCCGCCCGGACAGCGGGAAAGCTTCGCCTACGGGGAAGTGATGCGGCACGTGATCGCCCACGAGATTCATCACGTCGGCCAGCTGTCCGTCTGGTCCCGCGAGCTCGGCAAGCAGCCGGTGACCGCGAATTTGATCCGCCGGGGCTTGTACAAAACGCAACAGGCGAACTGATCCGCCGATCCATGGAAAGAGGCCGTCGAATAGCCGACGGCCCTTTTGTTGCGCGGATTTCCACCTGCGGCTTGTTGAAGAGAACGCACGCAATGGGCAAACGCGTCATCCCGTTTTCGTTATTTCGCGATAACCGCGAGGACTTTCCGGAGCGGAATGAATATTTTCGTCCCCAGCGGGGTTTTCAGCACCACGATGCCGTTGCGCACGATCAGGACGCGGCCGCCGATTTCGTGCCCCGACGTGGTCTTGATCACGATGAATTTGCCGCGATAGCGCTTCAGAAGACTAAGCATGGAGATCCCTCCTTTCAACAAGCCTCCGATTCTATTAATATGAGAAAGCAGGCATATGGTTTGGGCTTGTATACGCGCCAATCAAAATAAATCGATTCGCGGGAGAAGCGGCGGCCGCGCAATGGCTAAACTAAAATCGAAAGGTTAGGCCAAGATCGAAAGGCCAAGCCAAAATTGAAAGGCCAGGCCAAGATCGAAAGGAAGGTGCAGGATGTCGGAACAACCCGTCTACGTACGGTTCGCGCAGGAAGCCGACGCCGCGGAATTGGCGGCGATGCACATGCGCAACCGCGCGTTTTTCGAAGCATTCTCGCCCGGCAGGCCGGATGCGCATTACACGGTGGCGCACCAGCGCCAAGCCATAATCGAAATGCAGGCCGACAGGGAGGCCGATCGCCGCTATAACTTCCTCGTCTGCCTCGCGGAGGACGACCGGGTGATCGGCGACGTGCAGCTGTCCTTCGTGGCGCGGGGCGCGCTGCAGAGCTGCATGATCGGCTACTGCCTGGATCAAGCGCACAACGGCAGGGCTACATGACGGAGGCCGTGAAGCAGGTGGTCCGCTATGCGTTCGAAGCGTTGAAGTTTCACCGGATCGTCGGGGAGGCGTCGCCGCGGAATCCCGGCTCGATCCGCGTGCTCGAGCGCGCCGGCTTCCAAAAGGAAGGGATCTCGCGCAGCAACGTGAAGATCAACGGGGTGTGGGAGGATCATCAGGTGCTGGCGATCATCAATCCCGAGGACGGCTAGGCACCGCTGAAGCAGGCTTCGAAGCGGGCGGCCGTTCGGTCGGCCGCCTCGCCTTGATTGCCTCGCCTTGATTCCCTCGTCCCGGCCGATCGAAAAATGAACCGGCCGTCACCACAAACGCGAGATTTGCTGCTATAATAGCGGCAACTATGAAAGCGCTGTTCAGCGGAGGCTGCTGCCCATGAATCCGATTCGCCGTTACGCGGTCCTGCCCTCCCTCAAAGGGAGGCTGATCGTGATCCTGCTTATCGCCGCGGTCATTCCGAGCTTGCTGACCGGGTATATTTCGTATCGCTGGATCTATGTCGTGCAGACGCAAAAAATCGAAAAGGATTGGCTGGCCAAAGTCTCGCGGGACCGGGACGAGCTCGACCGGAAGCTGGAGGAGCTCGGCCGGGTCTCCCAGCTGCTGGACGTCGAAGGCGGCATCGGCCGGGAGGTCGTCCAATTCATAGCGAGCCGCGATTCCTACCAGCGGCCCGTGCTGTACCGGAATATTTCCCAATCCGTGGCGAACGTCAATTTCTCCAATCCGAACGTCGGCGTCATGTTCTTCTATGCGCCGAACCTCGAAGAGCCGCTATTGTTCCCCAACACGAACGCGAATCTGGCGTTCGATCCGAAAGCGCTGCCGGTGTTTTACACGCAAAAGCTGTTCACCTTCTTCGGCCCCCACGCTTCGCTCGACCCCGGGGAGCGCAAATTCCCGGTCTTCTCGCTGCTGCGCAAGCTGGAATACGGGCACGGCCAGTATCTGTACGCCTACGTCGAAACGAATACGACGGGCCTCGAGGACATATTCGCGCCGGGCGGCAGCAGGACCGCGGCCGACTCGGACGCCCCGGTCTATTACGTGCTGACGGATCCGGGCGGCGGCATCGCCTACAGCACGCTGGGCGGCGAGGCGCCGGCAGGCAGTCGCTTCCAGGATATTGGAACCGCTTACGAATCCTTCCGGGCGGAGGGGCTTCACGGTTTACCATCGTGCAGCTGATCCCGAAAGCCTCGTATAACCGCGAGCTCAACCGCTGGTTGCGGGAATTCGGCTTGTTCGCTTCGCTCTCGCTGCTGCTCGGCGTGTTCCTCGCGTGGCTGATCTGGCGCATGGTGTATCGTCCGATCCGCATCATCAACAAGGAGATTACGCGGTTCGGCTATAATCAGTCGACAACGAACGTCTCCGCCACCGGCCTGACGGAATTCAACCGGATCTTGACCAATTTTCAGCAGATGAGCCGGCGCATCGGCGAGCTGATCGCGGACGTGGAGGAGAAGGAGAAGCGCCGGGGGCAGCTCATCGAGCTCCAAAATATCCGCTACGATCATTTCTTCAACGTGGGGGTCGACGTCGATTCCGCCCTGCTGGAGCTGCCCATCCCGCGGTTCATCCTGCAGCCGATCGTCGAGAACGCGCTCTATTACGGCTTCGACGCGGACGAAGGCGGCGAAATCGACGTCCTCATCCGCCGGGACGGAAGCAGCCTGCTGCTGCAGGTGCGCGATAACGGGCGGGGCATTCCCGAGGCGCAATTGGCGGAGCTGCTGGACCGGCGCGAGCCGGCGAACGCGTCGGGCCTCGGGATCGGCCTGCGTTACGTGAAGCAGATGCTCGCGGTCTACTTCGGCGCCGCGGCCGCCTTGACGATGGAGAGCAAGCCGGGGAACGGGACGGTCATTACGATCCGGCTTCCCCTGGACACGACGGGAGGGACCGGCATTGATTCAAGCGTTGATCGTGGATGACGAGCAATTGGTGCGCAAAGGCATGCGGCTGCTGTTTCCTTGGCAGAAGTACGGGGTGGGAATCGCCGGGGAGGCGGCCAGCGGCGAGAAGGCGCTGCAGCTGCTACGGACGCATCCCGTCCAGCTGCTCCTGACCGACATCACGATGCCCGGGATGTCGGGCATCGAACTGATTCGGGAGGCGCATCGGCACGATCCGGCCATTAAAGCGGTCATTCTGACGTGCCATCAGGACTTCGACTACATTCAAGAGGCGCTGCGCTTGGGCGCGGTCGACTATATCGTGAAAACCCAGCTGGAAGAGATGGATCTCGACCAGGCGATGGAACGGATCGTTCGGTCCGTTCGGGCGGAGGCGCCCGGGATGCGGCCGGACAACCCGGCGGACGCGCCAGCGGCGCCCAATACAGGCGGATGGGGGCCGGCTCGCTGGGATATATCCGGCATCAAGGAGGTGAAGATCCGGCTGCGGAAGGGAGCGAACCGCATCAAGCTGCATCACGATGAGGAGCTTGCCCCCGAAGTCGGGCGAATCGGCGTGCGGCTGGAAACGCCGCTGGAAGGCAAATCATAGTCATTCGGAGGGATTCGTCATGTTCTTCGCCCGCGACGATCGACGACGGCTCGACGAATAACAAGTGCGCTTAACGACACAGTAAAACCGGCTCCGAACGAGCCGCCGGGCCCAAAGAAACACACGAAACCTGCCGATGCTTCGGCAGGTTTTTTTGGCGCGCCGTGCGCGGACCGCCCGGCGATATCGCAAAAATTTCGAATGCCGGTCCGGATTCGCGGGAACGCAATCGAGTTCCCGTCCGGGGGCGGACAAGAACTCGAGTCGTTCCGGCCGCAGAGCCGGTATCGGCGACCGCGAAGCTTAGAAGCGTTTCGCGGCTTCGCGGGCGTTCAGGATCGCTTGGGTTTTGATGTCCTCGGCTTTATCGGGCTGCGCGGCCATGCCTTCCACGTAGACGGCTTCGAAGCTCGGCACGCCCAGGAATTTCAGCACCGCGCCGAGATGGCGGTGCGCCATTTCGAATTCCCCGAAGTGGCCTTCGGACAGCACGCTGCCGCTGGCTTGGATGTGGAACGCTTTTTTGTCGGTCAGCAGGCCGATCGGGCCGTCCGCGGTGTAGCGGAACGTTTTGCCCGCCACGAAGAAGGCGTCGATGTAGGCTTTCAGCACGGGCGGGTACGAGAAGTTCCAGACCGGGTTGACGAAGACGTATTTGTCCGCTTCGACGAAGCCGTCGACCAGCTCGCCGAGACGGCTCACCTTGACTTGTTCGGAAGGCGTCAATCGATCGAACGAAGCGCCCGCTTGCAGCTTGCCCCACGCGCCGAATACTTCGCCGTTCAGCAGCGGGATGTCCGTTTGGAACAGATCGATAGGGTAGACGGCGTCGTTCGGGTTGACCGCATGGTACGCGTCGATGAACGCTTTGCCTACGGCCATGCTGTAGGAATGCTCGACCCCGTTCGGGTTGGCGGTGATATATAAGACTTTTTTGCCCGGCGCGCCGGAAGCGGCGGAAGAAGCTGCGAATAAAGGCGTTAATTGGCTCAACATGAAGGAATGCACGTCCTTTTTATGAATTTGATTTGGAGAACGACATGGGACGTCAAAGGCGATGTTTGTCTTGCGGCCGGTCATTCGTACATAGAACGACGAGCCGTTTTGATCTGTGACAGGCTCGGGCGCGCAGGAGAACGGCGGCACGGCCGCGAAGGAATAGTCGCGGGGATCGGACCCGCGGGTTATGACATCGATTATGGCTGCATGGGAGGAATGGACCGATGGCGCTGCCGATGACGTTTACGCCGCAAGAAGCGGCGGCTTACGCGGCGGAGGGCTGCTTGGAGGAATGGGTGCATCTATTCTTGAAGACGGCGGGCGGCAACCTGCCGTTCTCGGACGGGCTCAAGCTGCAGAAGCGGTATTGGGCCGGTCCGGTGCTGCTGCCGCTCGGAGAGCTGGAGCGCTGCTGCGGGCCGGAACCGGAAATGGAATTTCGCAACCCGCTAGACAGCTGGAATGCGCACGTGGCCGAACTCGAAGCGGTCCTTCGGGAAGGCTGGGCGTACCCGCCGCTGATCGCCCAAGCGGTGGACGGGA
Organism: Paenibacillus sp. UNC496MF; assembly: GCF_900113915.1. Lineage (NCBI taxonomy): Bacteria > Bacillati > Bacillota > Bacilli > Caryophanales > Paenibacillaceae > Paenibacillus > Paenibacillus sp. UNC496MF. The sequence goes on along the minus strand of NZ_FORE01000017.1, from coordinate 71,478 downwards.
AGCTGTCGATCCGCGACGGCAACCACCGGCACGAAGCGCTTCGGCGGACGGGAGCTTCGTCCTGCTGGACGATCGTGTGGGGCAGCGAGAGCCGGGAAGAGCTGGCGCCGTGGGCCGGACGGGGGCTTGACGAGGCAGCCGGGCAATGAAGGCGCGGCAATGAAGCCGCATGCGCGGGGCGTGACCGTTCCGTGAGCAAGCAAACGCAAAAAGGCGGCAATCGGGGATGGCGAGACCATCCCGATTGCCGCTTTTTTGCTACGCCGGGCCGCGAACCGCTACAGCACCAGGATCCGCGCCCCGTATTCCAAATGCTCCACCATCCGCCGCTTCGCTTCTTCCCCGCTGCCCGCGAGAATAAGCTCGAAGATCTCGAGGTGATCGCGGTACGACGCGAGAATCCGGCCGTTGTCCTTGCGAAGCACCTTCAGCGCGAGCTGGAAGAGGCGGTCCTGCAAATTCTCCATCATCTGCACCATTTCGCCGTTCTCGTACGCCTGGGCGAGCCGGCGGTGGAACGCCGAGTCCGCGTGCGTGAACGCCAAGTAATCGTGCTGCTCGGCCGTCTGCCGCTGCAGCTCCAGGTTCGCGCGGAACCAGGCGATCTCGTCCGGCGGCAGCTTGCGGCTGGCCAGCTTCTGCACGATGTGGCTCTCGAGCGCGATGCGGAAATCGAAGAAGTCCGCGACCCGCTGCAGCGACAGCTCCGGCAGGCTCAGCCCCTTGTTGGGCGACAGGTTCAGCAGCCCTTCGGCGGCGAGCTTCTCCAGGGCGGCGCGAATCGGCGTCCGGCTCATATTGAGCAGGTCCACCAAATATTTTTCCGTCAGCTGCTCGTTGCCGTTGATCGTCCCCTCCAGCAAATAGGCGCGCAGCTGTTCATAGGCCTTCTCTTTTAACGTTACCGGTGGCATGTTGGCTATCCTCTTCTTCCGTAAAATGAACGCGCCGCAAATACGCGAGGCTCTCTTCCATCCAGCGGCGCTCGACGGCGATCGTCTCTTCGACCGAGCCGGCGTACGGCGTCCACAGCTCCAGGATCGCATGGACCCCGGGCTTGCCGCTCGCGCCCGCGATCGCCTTCAGCCCCGGGATATCGAGGCGCCCGGCGCCGGCGGCCGTGCCGAGGATCGAGAAGCCCATCATATGGTCCGCCCGCTTGATCTCGAAATCCTTGACGTGCAGGTTGACGAGATACGGCGACAAGGCGCGGATGACGCGATCCGGCGCTTCCAGCGCGCCGAACGAATTGACCGTGTCCAGGCAGCAGCCGACGCAGGCGCTCCGCAGGTTCTGAAATAATTGTACCAGCTGTTCCGTCGTATGCAAGCCGTGATTTTCGATTGCGAGCGTGACGCCCGCGGCTTCGAAGTCCGGCAGGACCCGCCGGATCTGCGCTTCGGCCGCCGCCAGGTCGGGCGTCGTCACGAGGGTGCGAACGAGGGAGGAGCCGAGCAGGCCGGCGATGCCGAGGTAGCGCAGCAGCAGTTCGGGATCGGTGCCCCGCGTGCCGACCTCCAGCTCGACGCGATGCGCGCCGGCGGTTTGCTTGAGCCGAAGCAGCGCTTCGTCCGTCATCGCATGCAGCGGCAAATTGTCCGCGATTTGCAGCAGCCCGAGCCCGCTTTCGCGGGTGAGCCCGACGAGCGCCTCGGCCGTCAGAGGCCGAAGCGGCGGATCGTAGCCGGGCACGCCGACGGACCAGGTTAACGTATAGGTGCTGAGCCCGAGTTTCATGCCGGATTCCTCCTGACCGGCGCTCCGTTGGCGCCGCGCGATGAGTTAAGCATAACAGGAATCGGGGCGCGGGACAATCAATTATACATAAATTGTATACATTTTGTATTGAAGATGTTTTTTCGATCGGTTATGCTAGTGGCATCATCCCGCGGCCGCATCCGCGCCTTCCCGCCCGGTACCCGGCGGCCGTATGAAATCGATTGCAAAGGGGCATTATGCATGAGCCAAGGCACAACGGTCAACATTGCGATATTGGGCGCGGGCGGCAAAATGGGCTGCCGCATTACGGACAATCTGGTGAAGACGGAGCATGGGCTGCTGCTGGTCGAGCAGGCGGACAGCGGCAAGTCGAGGCTGGCGGAACGAGGCTTGGCCGTCACGCCGCTCGAAGACGCGCTCGGCGCGGCCGACGTCGTGATCTTCGCCGTGCCCGACGCGGTCATCGGCCCGCTGTCGGCGACGGTCGTGCCGCGGCTGAAGCCGGACGCGACGGTCGTCCTGCTGGACCCGGCGGCGGCTTACGCGCGGCAGGTCGCGCTGCGCGGCGATTGCCATTTTGTCGTGACGCATCCGTGCCATCCCGCGCTGTTCGAGGAACAGGACTCGCCCGAGGCGCGCAAGGACATGTTCGGCGGCGTCGCGGCGAAGCAGGATATCGTCATCGCGCTGCATCAGGGGAGCGAGGAGAAGCTCGCGCTCGCGGAGGCGATCTGCACCGCGATGTTCGCGCCGGTGACGAGGTGCCACCGGATCACGGTCGAGCAGATGGCGCTGCTGGAGCCGGCGGCGGCGGAGGTCGTCGCGGCGGCGGCGGCGTGCATCATGAAGGAAGCGATGGACGAGGTCGTCCGCATGGGCGTGCCCGAAGAAGCGGCGCGCGCCTTCATGCTGGGCCATATCCAGATTCCGCTCGCCATCGCGTTCAATGGCGTCAATCCGTTTTCCGACGCCGCGAAGATCGCGATCGAGTACGGCTACGAGAAAATTTTCCGTCCGGATTGGAAGCGGGTCTTCACCAAGGAATCGCTCGACGAAGTGCTGCGCTTGATGCTGCATCTCGACCGGAAGGAGGGCTGACCGGCAATGACGGAGAAGACGTGGAACGTCGGGCTCGTCGGCACCGGCTTCTGGTCCGACAAGCATTTGCAGGCGTGGAGCCGCATCCCGGGCGCGCGGGTCGCGGCGCTCTGCGACCTTGCCGAGGGCAAGCTCCGGGCGGCGGGCGCGAAGTACGGCGTGCCCGAGGAGCGGCAGTTCGGCCGCTTGGACGAGATGCTTGCGCAGGCGGACATCGACATCGTCGACATCGTGACGGGCGCCGAGTCGCATGTGGAGCTCGTTACCCGAGCCGCGGACGCCGGCAAGCACATCCTCTGCCAGAAGCCGTTCGCGCCGTCGCTCGCCGAGGCGGAGCGCATGGTCGCCCATGCGCGCGAGCGCGGCGTGCGGCTGATGGTCACCGAGAACTGGCGTTGGCTGGAGCCGTTCCGGACGATCAAGGGCGTGCTGGAGCGCGGCGAGCTCGGCAAGGTGCATGTGGCGCGCTACATCCATACGGACTATTACACGCCGCGGATGGCCCCGGGCGAGGAGCTCCCGCAGCCGTTCTTCCGGACGATGCCGAAGCTGCTCTTCTATGAGATGGGCGTCCACTGGTTCGACACGTGGCGGTTTCTGTTCGGCACGCCGAAGCGGCTGACGGCGGAGCTGAAGCGCGCGAGCGATTACATCATCGGCGAGGACAGCGGGATCGTGGTGCTGGGGCACAATGATTTCTACGGCTTCATGGACATGAGCTGGGCGACGAGGCAGCAGCTCGACAAGCCGCTCGGCGAGCGCGTCGGGCCGGTGCATCTGGAACGGTTCGTCGTCGACGGCAGCGACGGGACGCTGAAAATGTACGCGGACGGCAGGATCGCGATCGTGTCCAAGAACGGCGGCGAAGAGCGGATCGTCAAAGCGAAGACGGAACTGGATCACGAGGAGAGCCATGTCCGGCTGCAGGGGCATTTCATCGGCTGCTTGAACAGCGGCGAGCCGTTCCAGACAAGCGGCGAAGATAACCTGGTCACGCTGCGGCTGGCGTTCGCCGTATACGAAAGCGCGGCGGAGCATCGGACGATCTCCTTGCAGGTCCCTGGGACGTAGGGTTCAAAATTTATTAACCCGGTTTATTTCCGGGGAAATGTTCGAGATGGAACCGGGACGTTCGGCACGCAATCATAAGCATGATTGTAAAATATTATTAGCATGGGGTGCGGCCCGATCTCGGCCGTTCGTATCGTAAGAAGAGGCTGACCGCAAGCGCGGTCGGCCTCTTCGCATTTATCCGTCTTTTTTGCGTTGTCGGCACATGGGCCGACCGAGCTTGGCGGCGCTGCTATTATCACGTTCCGCGCTTGAACGCCCGCGCGATACTTTCCAGCAACCTTTTCCGCGCCCGCATCGTCAAACCAGTAACTGGAAGCCCAGGGGGAATCAAGATGAGAGAACGATTCAAGCTCCGCCGGCCGCTTCGGCTGACGGCGGCGGCGGTCGCGCTGGCCTGCTTGCTCGGAGGCTGCGGGAAGGACGCCGCAGCGCCGAAGTATCAAGCGTCCGACGTGAACCGGGAGCTGGTGAAGGGGAATAACGATTTTGCCATGCGGCTTGCCACTTCGATGCTGACCAAGGAGGACGAAGCGCTCGACAATACGGTGTTCTCGCCGTTCAGCGTCTCGCTCGCGCTGTCGCTCATGCTGGACGGCGCGAGGGGCGAGACGCGGGAGGAGCTGCTGAAGCTGCTCGCCATGCAGGGCATCGGGCGGGATGCGATCAATCATGGCAACGAAGTGCTGCTGGATCTGATTCGGCATGACGATCCGAAGACGGAGGTCCGGATCGCCAACGCGATCTGGGCGCAGAAGGGACTGCCGCTGCTGGACGATTACGCGAAGGCGATGAAGCAGGCTTACGCGGCGAAGATCGCCACGCTCGATTTCGGCGATAAGCCGGCCGCGGCCAAGACGATCAACGGCTGGGTGAGCGATCGGACCGAAGGGTTGATCCGGAACCTCGTCACGGAGGATGTCATCACCGAGCAGACCGTGATGATGCTCGTGAACGCGATCTATTTTCACGGGCGCTGGACGGAGCCGTTCGAGACGTCGGAGACGAGCGAAGCGCCGTTTCACCGGGAGGACGGCTCGGATATATGGGTCCCCATGATGGGAAAGCGGGAAGCGCTGCCGCATAAGACGGCGCCCGCGTACAAAGCCGTGCAGATTCCTTACGGAGCGGGCCAGTGGCGCTTCATCGCCGCCCTGCCCGCCGACGGCAAGACGCTGAAGGACGCCGAAGCGGCATTGCTCCGCGGCCCGGACGAGTGGACCGACGGCTTCGAGGCAGGCGAAACGGCGCTGGCGCTGCCGCGGTTCAAGATCGCAGCGACGTCGAACCTGACGGAGACGTTGCGCGCGCTCGGCATGGTCCGGTCGCTGAGCCCGGCATCGGCCGATTTCTCGGGCATAACCGGTGATAAAGCCCGGTTGGTCGTTCAGCGGGTGCAGCACAAAGCGTTCATCGAAGTCGACGAAGCGGGGACGAAGGCGGCAGCGGCAACGGCAATCGCGACCGACGGCGCCGCGCCCGCCGGCCCGACGGACGTATTCGAATTCCGCGCCGACCGGCCGTTCCTGTTCGCGATCGTGAACGCGACGACGGGCGTCCTCGCCTTCATGGGCCGCGTCGCCGATCCGTCCGCGATGCCCGCCGATTAAGGCGGCGGCCGCAGGCGCGCGCTGGCAGCCGAGGGAATGATTCGCAATCGGGCTGTTTCCACCAACTATGGTCGGGTAATGACGTCTTAGGTTTATGGCGAGTTTTCAGAGAGAAAGGAAGAGGAAATCGATGAAGCAAGGATTCAGGCCACGCAATAGAAGAATCGGCCTCATGGCCGCGTCGGCGCTGCTGGCCGCAGGCGCGCTGCTCGGCGGCGCGGCGGCCGCGCGGGCGAGCGATTTGGAGGTCTACGATCAAGGGGAGCATCTGCGGTTCCCCGAAGGACCGATTCATCAGGACGGCGTATGGCTCGTTCCGCTGCGTCCGGTCGCCGAGCGCTTCGGGTACGCGATCGTCGAGGCCGGGCCCAAGGAGGTTCGGCTGGCCGGCGGCGCGATCGGCAGCGTGACGCTGTATCCGGGCCAGCGCGGCGCGCTGCTGAACGGCACCGTCAAACGAACCTATCAGGCGCCGCCGCAGTACATACACGGCGCGCTGTTCGTCCCGCTGGACGCCGTCGGCGAGCTGACGGACATCGGCTACAGCGTCCTTGCGGGACCGCCCGACAATCCGTCCGCCATCCAGCTTCGGCCGGGCGGCACGGCCGCGGCGGCGCTGCCGGACGAGCAGTATTGGACCGCGGCGAACGCGGGCTACGGCAAGACCGTCTACGTGAACGGGAAGGGCGAGACCGTCCTGACGACGGCGAACGCGGGTGCGGATTCCTTCGGCTACGCGGATCTGACGCCGTATTACAAGAACGGCTTCGGACAAGGCTACATGGACCGCAGCGGCAAACTCGCCGTGCCCGCGTCGCATTACCGGCTCGGCGCGTTCAGCGAAGGCATGGCCGTGTACAAGGACCTGTATCCCGTGTCGGAGGGAACCTATCAAGTCAAGTACGGCTACGTCAACCGGGACGGGGTGAACCTGTACGTCTCGGGCTATATCCCGGTCCCGCTGCTCTTCAGCAGGGCGTACCCGTTCTCCGACGGCTTGGCGAAGGTCGTGCTGGGCGACAAGACGTTTTACATCGACCATACGGGCAAAACGGTCATTCCGCCCATCCCGGGAAGCCTTCATACCCGCACGTTCGCGAACGGCCTCGCCGCGGTGGAGATGCGCGTCAAGGTCGACGGCCAACCGAACGCGCGCATCGGCTTCATCGATACGAAGGGGCGCTTCGCCATACCGCCGACGTTGACGTGGGCGGACGACTTCGCCGACAACGGCTTGGCCGCGGCCGTTCTCGACGGCAAGTCCGGCTATATCGACAAGGCGGGGCGATGGGTCATCCCGCCGCAGTTCGCCGGGGCGGACAAGTTCTCCGGCGGGTACGCCGCGGTCCAGACGGCGACGCCGGCCGGCGCGGTATTCGAGCTGATCGACGCCGCCGGGAAGAAGGTCGAGCTGCCGCCGCATAAAGCGCTGGGGCGCGCTTCCCGTGGGCTGATCGCGTTCGAGTCGGCGGACGGGCTTTGGGGTTACGCCGATATGGAAGGCGCCGTCGCGGTCGCGCCGAAGTTCGCCCGCGCGGGCGACTTCCAAGGCGGGCTCGCGAGCGTGCTGCTTCCGGAAGACGGCGGGAAATTACGCGACGCGTATATCGACAAGACGGGCAGCGTGGTGTGGCAGAGCGCGTTCGCGGGCTGAGCCGAGGGCGGGCGGGTAAAGGCCGGCGCGGCGGAGGCGCTTAGCGGGACCGAAGCCGCCGCGCCGTTCGGACGGATTGCCGCTTCGCGGGCTCAGGCGTACGGCCGGCTCCGCGAAGCATCGAATCAAACGCGGATAACGGATGAATTCAATCGCAACGGTCTTTCGCGCGGCAAGCGCGGGGCCGTTTTTCTTTGCGCCGATAGTCGATATATTGATTGTATACATATTGTGTACTTAATGGCGATGTGGTAGGCTGAAGCTAGCGGCCGAACCGGCGCGGGCATCATAAGAATCTTGCGAACGATCATTCATGGGGATACGGGAGCGTGAGCGATAAGCATGGCGACGAAGCGTTTAGAGCGTCTGAAAGTAAGCGAGAACAAGCGGTTTTTGGTGCAAGAGGACGGGTTGCCGTTCTTCTGGCTGGCCGATACGGCATGGGAGCTGTTTCACAAGCTGAACCGCGAGGAGGCGGACGAGTACCTCCGAAATCGGGCGAGCCTGAACTTCAACGTCGTGCAGGCGGTGGCGCTCGGCGAGCTGGACGGCATCGACGGCGCCAACGCCTACGGGCGCCGGCCGCTGAAGCGGAACGCGCGGGGGCAGTACGATCCGTCGTTGCCCGATCTGGACGGGGACGACCACTACTGGACCCATGTCGATTATATCGTCGACCAGGCCGCGTCTTACGGATTGTATATCGCGCTGCTTCCGACTTGGGGGGATAAGTACCACCGCGCGTTCGGGAAGGGCCCGGAGATCTTCGACGAGGCGAACGCGCGGGCGTACGGCGCTTGGCTGGGAGAGCGGTACGGCGGGCGCTCCAACATCGTCTGGGTGCTCGGCGGCGACCGTTCGCTGATCGTCCGCCGGCATTTCGAGGCGAACAACGGCCTCGCGGCGGGCTTGCGGGAGAGCGTCGGCGACGCCCAGCTGATCACCTTCCATCCTTGCGGCAACGCGTCGTCCTCGCATCACATGCACGAAGAGCCGTGGCTGGATTTCAACATGATTCAATCCGGGCATCATGAACGGATTCGGGAGAATTACAAGCATGTGAAGGCGGATTACGACCGCGTGCCGGTCAAGCCGACGGTGGACGCCGAACCCGCGTACGAGGATCATCCCGTCAACTTCAGGGCGGAGAACGGCTACTTCGACCAGGCGGACGTGCGGATCGGCGCCTATTACGGCGTCTTCGCGGGGGGCTTCGGCACGACGTACGGCCATCACAGCGTCTGGTCGATGACGACCGAGCCCGGGTCGTATTTCATCATGACCTGGCGAGATGCGCTTATCCGCCCGGGCGCCGCGCAGATGCGCCATCTTCGCGCCTTGATGGAGGCGCATTCGTATCTGGACCGCGTGCCGGACCAAAGCCTGATCGCCGATAACTACGAGGGCGCGAATTACATGGTCGCCACGCGCGGCGGCGATTACGGATTGATTTACAGCCCCAACGGCATTCCGTTTCGCGTTTCGCTCGGCAAACTTCCCGGGGGTCGCGTGAAGGCGTCCTGGTACGATCCGCGGACAGGGAGGTACGATGCGATCGGCGAATTCGCCAATGAAGGCGAAGCCGCGTTCGCGCCGCCGACGAGCGGCCGAGGCGAGGACTGGGTGCTCGTGCTGACCGCGGCGGGCTGACCGCGCCCGGGACCCGCGCGCCGTCCGCTTGTTCCCAGACCGCGCAATCCGCGAACGTCCCGCGAGCAGGAATGCGCAAGCCGTGCGGGCCGCGCGAGACGCGAACAAGCGCATACGCAAACCAAGCGCCCGCCGATTCCGGCGGGCGTTTTGCCATGCCGCTTCCCGCGAGCGGGCCGTTCGCCGCCTAATGCGACGGGCGCTTCGCGATGGCCGGCAGCGTGATGCAAACCGTCGTGCCGCGGCCGGGCGCGCTCTCGTATTCGAGCCCGTATGCCGGGCCGTATTGGAGCCCGATGCGCTCTTGGATATTGTGGATGCCATAGCCATGGAACTCGTCCCGCGCATCGCGCTCCAGCATCCGCTCCGCGACGTCCGGCGGCATGCCGGCGCCGTCGTCCGCCACGGCGAACGCGACGACGTCGCCTTTGCGCGCGCCCGAGATCCGGATCGTGCCGGTCTTGGACGGACTCCGGAGGATGCCGTGCAAAATCGCGTTCTCGACGATCGGCTGCAGCGTGATTTTCAGCATTTCCAGCTCCAGCATGCCGTCGTCTATCGCCAGCTCGAGCCGGATCTGATCCGGATAGCGGAGATTTTGCAGCGTGACGTACGCCTTCACATGCTCGATTTCGTGCCGGACCGTAATGATATCGTCGCCCTTGCTGAGGCCAATCTTGTAGAAGGCCGAGAGGGAATGGATCATCGTCTCGATCTCGGCATTGCCGTTCATGACCGCGGACCAGTTGATCATATCGAGCGAATTGTACAGGAAGTGCGGATTGATCTGCGCTTGCAGCGAGCGGAGCTCCAGCGACTTGATTTTCTTGCCGGTCTCGAACCGTTCCTCGATCATGGCGGCCATCTCCGCGACCATGTAGTTGAAATCCTGGGAGATCTGCCCGATCTCGTCCTTGGACGAGACGCGGATGCGGGTATTGAAGTCGCCTCCGGTCACTTTGCGGATGCTCTTGGCCAGATGCTTCAGCCGCCGCGCGCTGGCGTTGAACCAGAAGTAAGCAAGCAGATAGGAGATGGTCCCGGTAGCAAGCAGCATCAGCACCATGTAGAACCGGATGTCGTTGCCCGTCGACTTGATCTCGCTGTACGGAATGACGGAGACGAACGTCCAGTCCGAGCCGGCGATCGGCCGGGACAGCGTCAGGAAATCGTTGCCCCCCGACCGGATATCGCGGCTCGCGCGCGCCGCGTCGCGTGATGCCGCGCCGGCGGCCGCCAGCAGGTCGCGGTTCGCGAGCAGCGCGGGATCGCCGGACGCGGAGATGAGCTCGCCGCCGGCGTTGACGATGAACGAGATTCCCGTAGACGTCACGTTCGCCTGCTTGACGATCGCGTTGACGACGGGTTCGCGCATATCGATGCGGATGACGCCGTCCGTAACGTTGTACATCTTGAGGGTGATCCGACGCGCGAGCGAGATGACCGAGAGTCCGCCGGCCTTCTCCTTGGCGAACTTGTCCGGCGCGATCCAGGTCACTACCGACTTCGACGCCTCTAGCGTCTCGTACCAAGGCAGGCCGCCCAAGTCCTTGAACACGAAGAACCGGTCGTTGTCATAAGCGTAGCCCGGAATGTCCCGGATGTACAGCCGGACGCGCAGCACGTCGGTATTGCGCTCGATCTGGTTGAAGAGCGTCATCAGGTTGTTCTGGTCGATGTTCTGCTGAATGAAGTCCTCGTCGTAGATGGCCGGGTTCGCGGTGTTGACCTCCTGCAGCGTCTTGTCGAAATAGATGATGTCGGTGGCGTTCAGAAGGTTGCCGAGCTTCGTCTCGAGATACGTGCCGGACTGCTCGAGCGCGTTGCGCGACGTGCGCAGCATAGTAGCCTCCATTTGGGCGGAGACCCTCCAGTAAGTCAAACCCGTCAGGACGACGAGCGGCACGAAGATGAGCGCCAGGTACGAGAAGAGCAGCTTCGTCTTGATGCTGACCGTCATCGCTGCGCGTTCTCCCGGTAATCGGACGGCGTGACGCCGGTAAGGCGCTTGAACGTTTTGGCGAAATACTTGGCGTCGTTGTAGCCGGACAGCGCGGCCACCTCGAGCAGCTTCGCGCCGCGATCGACCAGCAGCTCTTTCGCCCGCCCGATGCGGTAGGCGTTTACGTAGTCGTTGATGGTCTGGCCGGTATCCTTCTTGAACAGCTGGCTCAAGTACGCCGGCGTCAAGCGAAGGTGGGCCGCGATGTCGCTGATGGTGAAGCCGCCGTTCCGGTAATTCCGCTCGATATAGCGGATCGTCTCGCGCACGACGCGGCTGTGCGAGCCGGCCGCCGCCACGGCGGCGAAGTATTCCCGTACTTCCGCGCCGAGGAAACCGAGCAGCTCGGTCAAGGTCAGGGCGTCGGAGACGCGGTGCCAGAGCAGCTCTTCTTTGCGGTCTTCCATGTATCGGCCGAGCAGCTTGTGCTGCGCTTCGCCATAGAGCGCCAGCAGAAGCCGGTAGAACAGCCGCTTGACGTCGTCGACCGGGACCGCGTCTTGTCCGCGGACGGCATCGCCGATCGACGCGATGAACGCGAAGACCGCCTCGTCGCAAGCGGGGAGATAATCCGCGAAGCGCCGCTCCGCGCCTTCGTCGAATCCGGCCGGCTCGCCTTCGCGCGCTTCGTACAGCGCGACGCGGCCGCCGCCTAGGAAGAAGACGCGCTGCAGCGCGGTCTGAGCCGCCCGGTACGAGACGTGCATGTCCGCCAGGCCGCGCACGGGCCGGCCGATGCCGGCGAACAGCGGATGGATGCCGTACTCGCCGCCGCGCCGCGCGAAGTCCGCGCCGATCCGCTCCGCGGCCGACCGCAGCTCGCCGAGGCTGCGCGAGCCGGGCAGCAGCACATGCGTCACGAGATGCATGCCGTCGATCGTGCCGGTCACGGCGCGCAGCCGGAGGCGGCCGAATTCGTCCGCGATCGCGCGCTGCAGCGCCGACCGAAGCTCGGCCGTGCGGTCGACAGGCGTGGCAGGGACGAAGTTAATGCGAAATAAAATGCTTACATAAATGCCTTCGGACGGCAGGTCGCAGCCGGACGCGGTCAGCAGCCGATTGACGTCCGCGGCGTCGGGCCGGCGCTGCGCCAGCTGCACGGCGAAATCCCGCTGGAGCAGCCCGATGCTGGTCTCCAGCTTGGCGGCCGTCTCGGCGAGCGTTCGCGAGCGCTCCGCTTCCCGGCGGCACGCGTCGGCCACGGCGCGGACGCATTCCTCCAGCTCTCTGACGCTGATCGGCTTCTCAATGTAGCTAACCGCCTTCAGCTGGATCGCGGCCTTCAAATATTCCTTGTCCGAGTAGCCGCTGATGAAGATGAACTTGCAATGCGGCAGCTCGGCCAGCGTTCTCCGCGCCAGCTCGATTCCGGTCACGGTCGGCATCCGGATGTCGGAGAGCACGATGTCCGGCCGGAAGGCGAGCGCGGTTTCGAGCGCGGTATGCCCGTCGTCCGCCTCGCGAATCTCGCCGATGCCGCAGTCGGCCCACGGCAAGCACCTTTTCAGTCCGTCGCGGGTACGCTTCTCGTCGTCCACGATCAACAATTTGAGCAACTGATTCCATCTCCTTCGCAGCGGAGTACTCCACCCTAAAATAGCAGACTCCGGCCGCCGCCTACAAGATCATTCCGGGCGGACTATAGAAAAGTGCACCAAATTATAAAACCGTTACCTGTTGAAAGTGCTTTCACTCTCCTATAATCAAGCTGAAGCCGTCAACTACGACCGAAAACGGAGCGTGCAAAGCCTATGGTCCGAAAACGAAACCTGTTGTTCCATCTCGCCCGCAACCGTGCCTTCCTGCTGATGATTCTGCCCGCGACGCTGTTCTTCGCCTTGTTCTCGTATCTGCCCATGGCGGGCATCGTCGTCGCCTTCAAGAACTTTCGGTTCGACCAAGGCATCTTCGGCAGCGAATGGAACGGCATCAACAACTTCCGGTTCCTGTTCCTCTCGGGGCAAATCTGGACGATCTTCAAAAACACCTTTTTTTACAACGCGGCCTTCATCGTCACGGCCACCGCCTTCCAGGTCGGCATCGCGATCCTGCTTTCCGAGGTGTCTTCGAAGTTCTTCAGCCGGTTCTCGCAAAGCCTGATGTTTCTGCCGTACTTCATCTCCTGGGTCATCGTGGGCGCGTTCTTCTACAATCTGTTCAATTTCGATTACGGGCTGGTGAACGGAGCGCTGAAGGCGATCGGTCTCGACCCCGTGGACGTGTACAGCTCGCCGGGGATGTGGAAGTATATCCTGGTCTTCTTCCATAACTGGAAGTGGATCGGCTACGGGTCGGTGCTCTATCTTGGCGCGATTCTCGGCATCGACGGGGAGATGTTCGAAGCGGCCGACATCGACGGCGCGAACGTTTTCCAGAAAATCTTCCGGATTACGCTGCCGAACCTCGTGCCGACGATCATCATCATGGTGCTGCTGCAGGTGGGCAATATTTTCCGAGGCGACTTCGGGATGTTCTATCAGCTGATCGGCAACAACGGCAATCTATACGACGCGACGGACATCATCGATACGTATGTGTTCCGCGCTTTGTCGCAGATGGGCGACATTCCCATGTCGTCGGCCGCGGCCTGCGTGCAGTCCGTCCTATGCTTCCTGACGATCAGCGTCGTCAACGGCCTCGTCCGCAAATTCAGCAAAGAAAACGCCCTCTACTAAAGGAGAACGGGACATGAAAGCGATCCGCATCGACAAGCTGGCGTTCAACCTCGTCGCGTATGCCGTCATCGCCGCCGTCGCCCTGGTGTGCGTCATTCCGTTCATCATGGTGCTGGCCGGCTCGTTCACCGCCGAGGATGCCGTCATGGCGCACGGCTACGGCCTATGGCCGACCGTCTTCTCGGCGGAGTCGTACCGGGCGATCCTGGCGGATCCGACCTCGCTGCTGAAAGCGTACGGCGTCACGCTCTTCATTACGGTTACCGGTACGGCCGCCGGGTTGTTTCTGACCGCCATGACCGCGTACGTGCTATACCGCAAGGAATTCCGGTACCGGAACGCGTTCGCCTTCTTCTTCTACTTCACGACGTTGTTCAACGGCGGGCTCGTCGCGTACTACCTGATCATGCTGAAGTATTACCACATGAAAGACAGCCTGCTGGCGCTGATCGTGCCCTTGCTGCTGTCGCCGTATTACATTCTCATCATGCGGAACTTCCTGAACGCGGTGCCGGACGCCATCCCGGAATCGGCGAAGGTCGACGGCGCGGGCGAATTCACGATTTTCACCCGGCTCTGCCTGCCGCTCATGAAGCCGTCCCTCGCGTCGATCGGCATGTTCATCGCCCTCGGGTATTGGAACGACTGGTACCAAGCGGCGCTGTTCATCGACGACCAGAACAAATTCCCGCTGCAGTACATGCTGTACAAGATGATCACGAACATTGAATTTCTCTCCTACGCCGCGGGCAACAACGGCATTCCGACCGTCGAGCTGCCGCACGAGACGGTGAAGCTCGCGATGACCGTCGTCTCGATCGGGCCGATCGTGCTCATCTATCCGTTCGTGCAGAAGTATTTCGTCAAAGGGCTGACGGTCGGCGCGGTCAAGGGATAGCCGGAACGAGGCGGAGCCGGAAACCGAGCGGGACCCGGCAAGCAAACAACCAAGCAAGCGAGCAAGCATGAGCAAGCAGGTAAGCAGGCAAGCAAGCAAGCAAGCAAGCAAGCAAGCAAGCAAGCAAGCAAGCAAGGCGCGGCAACGGTTATTACCGCTTCGGCGGTTTAACATACGGCAAGCGGGCACGACGGAACGAACGACAAAGAGGAGGTCAATCCGATTGAAAACGCAGTCGAAGAAAGCGATGATGATCGGCACGCTCGCGCTCATGCTCGGCACGGCCTTGGCGGCTTGCGGATCGAACGGCAACAACGGGTCGAGCGCCGATAACGGCGCCGCGAACATCCAGAGCGCGAACGGCGCGAAAGGGGCGGACGGCGCCGCAGGCCCGAACGGCGGAACGGCTGCCGGCACGGATGCGACGGCGAGTCCCGACCTTTCCAAGCACGTGAAGCTGACCTGGGCCGCGCTCGGCGACCCGCCGAAGGACTTCGACGCGGTGAAGGCGCGGTTGAACGAGATGACGAACAAGGATTTGAACGCGGACGTCGACTTCGTCTGGATCGGCTGGGGCGATCTGGACAGCAAGTATCCGCTCATGCTCATGTCCGGCCAGAACGTCGACATGATCTACACGGCCGGCTGGCTGGATTACAGCGGCAACGCGAAGAAAGGGGCTTTCACCGAACTGACGAAAGACATGCTGGATCGGTACGCGCCGAATGCCGAGCAGAAGCTGCCGCCGGAGGCGTGGTCGAACGCGACCGTCGACGGCAAGATCATCGCGGTGCCGCGAAACTTCCTCGAATACCAGGACGCGGGACTCGCGGCGCGGGGCGACATCATGGAGAAGGCGGGGCTGACGACGCTTTCGAATCTGGACGACGTCGAGACGTACTTGGCCGCGGCGAAGGAAGCCGATCCGAAGGTCGTGCCGTTCAACACGGGCGCCTCCGTCGGCGATTATCCGCTGACGTCGTTCGTCACGCGGAAGAAAGCGCTCGTCTCCGTGCCCGGCCTGCCGGCGAACATGCTGCAGTTCGATCCGCTCGAGACCAAGCCGCAGCTCACGTCGTCCTTCGACGACCCGGATTTGCTGGCCGCCTATCCGAAGATCCGCGACATGTTCCTGAAGGGCTACATCAACAAGAACGTGCTGAACAACAAGACGCCGTCCCGCGACGCGTTCAAAGCCGGACAATCCGCGCTGGCCGCTTACGGCGACAACCAGTTCCGGGACGCGTACAACGACATCAACGCGGCTCATCCCGATTGGCGCGTCTCGTTCCAGTCGTTCTCGCCGGAGGGGCCGTTCATCAAGCTGGCCTACGATTCCGGCATGATGGCCATTCCGTCGGCGTCGGAGAACAAAGAGCGGGCGCTCCTGTTCATGGATAAGTTTTTCAGCGATCCGAACTACTACATGCTCATGATCTACGGCATCGAGGGCAAGCATTGGGCGTACACGGCGGACAAATCGCAGATCGAGGTTCCGGCCGGCTCGGATCCGTCTCTCTATCCGAAATGGCAGTATCCGTGGGGCTTCGGCGATTGGGTCGGGTTCAACAAACCGTCCACGACCGATTATCCGGACTACGCGAAGCATGTCGAGTACATGCGAAGCGCGGCCAAAGACAATCCGTATGCCAACTTCAAGCCGAACATCGATTCCATCAAGAACGAGATCGCCGCGCTCAACAACGTCTTCCTCAAATACGGCGGAGCGCTGGCCTACGGCGCCGTCGATCCGGACGATGCGCTGAAGAAGGCGGCGGCCGAGCTCAAGGCGGCCGGTTACGACAAAGTGAAGGCCGGGATTCAAAAGCAGCTCGACGCGTTCACGCCGGGCTCGTAATCAACAGTGTCAACGCGCGACCGCTAAGCCGCGTGCGAACCGGCATCGAGGGGACTGCTGACGAACCGGCGTCAGTCCCCTTTCGTTCGCTTGGCATGGAAGCGCATTCACCATATCAACGCAAGGAGGATGGCGTTCACATGATCAAAAAGGCAGTCAGTATGGCCCTCGTGCCCGCGATGCTGCTCGGCGCGCTCTCGCTGGGCGCCGGCACGGCCGCATACGCGGCGGAGGGAAGCGCGGCGCATTCCCTTAAGGTCAGCATGAACGGCAAATGGGCGAATTTCTCTCAGGACGCCCGCGTCACGGCGAACAGCAGCTATCAAGCGTCCTTCTGGATGAAGGGCAGCGGCACGATCACGTTCCGGATCATGAGAAGCGACTGGAACGCGACGATCGCCTCTCAAACGTTCGCGGCGACGGACGAGTGGAAGCAGTACACCATTCCGGCCCTGAGCACGGGCAGCAACGAAACCCTGCTCTACTCGATCACGGACGGCGCTTCGGGCGGCACGGCGTATATCGACGATTGCTTCCTGGGGCCGGCCGGCGGCACGAACATGCTGGAGAATCCGGCGTTTACGGACGGAATGAACGAATGGACCAACGACGAATCGCAAGGGCCCGTGTTCAGCCTGGACGATGTACAGGATCATCCGAGCGCGCCCGACGCGCCGGGCGACGCGCTGGACGCGAACGGGCTGGTCGACGAGCTGGGCGATATCGGCAAGCTCTACGACCACAGCGCCGATTACGGCATCGACTCGTCGAACCCGAACGTGTTCGCGGGCGATGCGGGCCGGTTGAGCCGCGGCGCGGCCGGCGTCGGCGAAGAGGTCTACGCCGTGTACAAGACGGACTACGACGTACATTCGCTGTCGGCCGACGCGTTCTATTGGGACCAGCAGCCGGTCAGGGACATCGCGGTGTCCGTCTCGGCGGACGGCGCGAGCTATGCGCCGGTTGCGCTGAGCAAGGCGGACTTCGGCGGCAGCTGGCGCAAAGTGAACTTTAGCAACTACGCGCTGCCCGAAGGCGTGCGCTACGTCAAGGTCGCGCTTCCGCCGCAGCTGGACGGCGAGCAGAGCTGGGCGGTGCAGCTGTCCAGGGTCGTGCTGAACAACAGCACGGCGGGCGTAACGGCGAATCCGCCGTCCGGCACCCTCGCGGGGCCGACGGATATCGCGCTGACGTCCGAGACGCCGGACGCGGACATCGTTTATTTCACGGACGCGAATCCGGCGGAAACCCCGTATACCTCGCCGATCCATATCGAGGGCTATACGAAGCTGTATGCGTACGCCAAGCACGCCGGCAAAGAGGTCAGCTATACGAACGTATTCACCTACTACACCGCGG
Organism: Paenibacillus sp. UNC496MF; assembly: GCF_900113915.1. Taxonomy (NCBI): domain Bacteria; kingdom Bacillati; phylum Bacillota; class Bacilli; order Caryophanales; family Paenibacillaceae; genus Paenibacillus; species Paenibacillus sp. UNC496MF. The sequence goes on along the minus strand of NZ_FORE01000017.1, from coordinate 53,884 downwards.
ACGAGCAGAAGGTGGATGCCTACGGTCAACTGAAGAACGCCGATTTCGCGTCCAAAGTGACGAGCGATCGGCAGCTTCTGGACGACAACGCCGCGGACGACGCGTATTACGGCAGCTTGCAATCGCCCGAGCGCGACAGCTACGGCGGGCTTCCGGGCAGCAAGGAGCGGTACGGCCTCGAAGCGAAAGGCTTCTTCAACATCCAGAAGCTGGACGGCAAATTCGTCATGGTCGATCCCGACGGCAACCTGTACTTCAGCGTCGGCGTCGACGGGACGGGCTATACGGGGGATACGTTCACGCAGGTGAAGGGACGCGAGTACGAATACCAGTGGCTGCCGGACAAGGACGACCCGGCTTACGCCGGCGCGTTCCTGAACGGCAATCCCGACAACTTCTCCTTCTACGTCGCCAACAAAATCAAGAAAGCCGGCGGCCAGCCGTTCAATGACGCCGATTTCTACAACGAAAGCGTGGAACGGCTGAAGAAATGGGGCTTCACGAGCGAAGGCGGCTTCTCGAATCCGCCGTCCGCCGACAAGCTGGCCGATCCGTTCCCGCAAGTGAAGTTCGCGGATCTGCCGTCCGGCGACATGATCGGCGGCACGGGGCTGTTCGACGTCTTCAAGCCGACGGCGGCGGCGGACATCGCCCAAGCGCTGGCGGACGAAGGCATCGCGGCGCGCAAGGACGATCCGCTCATCATCGGCTACTTCTTCGGCAACGAGCTGCCGTACCAGAACTTCCGCAGCGTCTTCACGGCGGCCGACGCGTCGTCCGCGAACGCGACCAAAGGCGCGCTCGTCGACGAGCTGCAGGCGAAATACGGCGATATCGCCGCCTTCAACGCGGCATGGGAAACGAGCTTCGCGGGCTTCGGCGAGCTGCGGGCGGCCGCGCTGCCGGTCACGTCGGAAGCGGCGTCGGCGGACCTGGATACGTTCCTGGAGCATTACCTCGACAAGTTTTATGCCACGATTACGTCCGAGTTCCGCAAGGTCGACCCGAACCACATGATGCTCGGCGACCGTTATCTGGTCAACACGATGAGCAACACGGACATCCGGGAAATGATCAGCCGCGTGGCGGGCAAATATTTGGACGTGCTCTCGTACAACTACTACACCTACGACCTCGACATGAACCGCATCAAGACGATGTCCGCGCTGGCGAACAAGCCGCTTCTGTTCACGGAATTCCATTACGGAGAGCCGACGCAGGGGCTGACCGGGGGCATCCGCGTGCTGGACAACGAACGGGAGAAGGGCGAAGCGTACCGCAATTACGTGGAGAAAGCCGCGGCGTCCGGCGTCGTCGTCGGCGCGCACTGGTTCGAGTACTTGGATCAGGCCGCGACCGGCCGCTGGTTCCAAGGCTATAACGGCGAGAGCTACGGCATCGGCCTGCTGAACGTGGCCGACCGGCCGTACAAGACGATGCTGGCGTCGGTCAAAGAGACGAACGATGCCATCTACGACGTCATCCTCGGCAACAAACCGCCGTATTCGTTCGATTTCGGGCCGGGCCGCACGGAGCGCGACTCCAACAACGCGACCGATATTCCGAAAGCGAGCGCGCCGATCGTCGTCGACGGCGTGAAGGACGCCTCCTGGCCGAGCGGCCAGACGCTGTCTCTCGGCGACAAGGACCGCGTGCTCGGCACGCAGAACGCCGGCGTCTCGGCGGACTTCAACCTGGCGTGGGATCAGGACAATCTCTACATCTACGCGCACGTGAACGATCCGACGCCGATGCAGAACGCCTACGAAGGCTTCGACATTTGGAACGGCGACGCGCTCGAGCTGTTCGTCGGCCCCGAATTCCTCGACAAGCCCGGCGCGCTGCGGGTATCGGATTCGCAGGTCATCTTGAGCGGCACGGGCGGATTCTACTGGTACAACAACAAGGATCCGCAGCCGCCGATCGATACGGTCGCGAAGGCGGACGCGGACGGCAAGGGCTACGCGGTCGAAGCGGCCATTCCGCTGTCGGGCCTCAATATCGCCGACGCTGCGGACGGGCGGAAGATGCGCTTCGACATCGGCTTCGATAACGGCGAAGGCAATCATCGCGTCGCGCAGTACCTATGGAACGGCGTGGACGGCAACTCCTCGAGCCGGGACAAATGGGGCTTGGCGCAGCTGACGGACGGCGCCGGCTCGGGCAGCGGCGGCGGCATCGTCGTTCCGGCCGACGGCACGGTCGTCGATGCCGCGGCCGGCGTCATCAAGCCGGCGGCGCCGTCCTTGGACGCGGCTTCGGGCGAAGCGACCGCGAACGTACCGGCATCGGCGTTCTCGCAATTGCCGGCTTCGGCCGACCCCGTGACGATTCAAGTGCCGAAGGCCGACGGCGCGACGGGCTACGTCGTGAACCTGCCGACCGACGTGCTGTCGTCGGCGAAGCGCGGCCGCGAGATCGTCGTCGCGACGGATAAGGGCACGATCACCTTGCCTTCCGATATGCTGAACGGCGTCGACGTCCATAACGCCGCGACCGTGGCGATCGTCATCGCCGCGGCGGATGCGAGCAAGCTCGGCGACGCGGCGAAAGCCGCGATCGGCGGCAGGCCCGCCGTGAACGTCAGCCTGCGGTCGAACGGCGAAGAGCTGCCGTGGCGCAATCCCGATGCGCCGGTTACGATCTCCATCCCGTACGCGCCGCCGGCGGCGGAGGCGGCGAACGGCGAACGCATCACGGTCTGGTACATCGGAGGCGACGGGCAGCCGCAGCCGGTCGTGCAGGCGGCGTACGATCCCGCTTCGGGAAGCGTCAGCTTCGGCACGACCCATTTCAGCACGTACGCGGTCGTTTACGTCGAGAAGCATTTTAACGACTTGGAACGGGTCGCCTGGGCGAAGAACGCGATCGAGACGCTGGCGTCCAAAGGCGCGATCGAAGGCGTGGCGGCGGATACGTTCGCTCCGTCGGCTCCGGTCACGCGCGCCGATTACGTGCAGCTGCTCGTGAAGACGCTCGGCTTAACGGCGGGCGCGGATAGCGCGGACGGGAATTTCGCCGACGTGAAGCCGGGCGGCTACTATGGGGAAGCCGTCGGCATCGCCAAGGCGCTTGGCATCGCGGCCGGCGGCGATGACGGACTGTTTCGTCCGCAGGCGTCCGTATCCCGCGAGGACATGATGACGCTCACGGCCCGCGCGCTGGCGAAGCTGGGCAAGCTGGACGCGTCCGGCGCGGCGGCGCCGCTCGACCGGTTCGCGGACCGGGCGGACGTGTCCGGCTATGCGGCCGGCAGCGTATCGGCGCTGCTGGATGCCGGCCTCGTGCAAGGCGCGGACGGCAAGCTGAATCCGCGGGCAAGCGCGACCCGCGCCGAAGCGGCCGTGTTCCTGTATAACGCGTTACGATTCTCGCTTCAACGGTAACCCGCTAGCCGCCGCCCGAATTCGGGCGGCGGCTTTTTCGCTTCGCACGATGCCTCCCGGCCGTCCGCGCCCGGAAACCCGGCGCCGTTTGGCAGGAACCGGCTGTTTCGCGATCCCTCCCGTCTGTCCAAGTGGTTAGAAAGACGGACATCAAGGAGGGAACGAGCCCATGCTTCCCGCAGCTTCCAAACGCATGCTCCCGCAGCTCTTGCTGACGCTGCTGATCTTCTGCGCCGCGCCGCTGCTGCTGTCGCCGGTCGAGACCCAGTCCCAGGCGCCGGACTGCAGCCAATCTCCCGTACCCGGGGCCAAGCTCGACCTGAGCGAGCCGTACGGATGGGTCCGGCAGACGCCGCTGATCGCCCACGCGCTCGGCGGCATCGGCGGCTTCGCGGGCACGAACAGCCGCGAGGCGATGCTGCAGGCCTACGCCTGCGGCTACCGCGTGTTCGAGACGGACGTGAGCGTCACCTCCGACGGCCATCTCGCGCTTCGCCACGATTGGGACGCCGGCACGTACCCCGTCCTCGGCCAGACGCCGCCGGCGAAGGAACGCCCGATGCCGCTCGCGAAATTCCGCGCGCTGCCGATCCAGGGGCACTATACGCCCGCGACGTTCAAGGACGCGCTCGCGTTCATGGCGGATCATCCCGACATGCTGCTGATCACGGATACGAAGGAGCCGGATCCCGCGAAGGCGGCCGCCGTGTTCCAGCGGATCGTGGCGGAAGCCGAATCCGTCGATCCGCGGCTGCTCGACCGGATCGTCCCGCAGCTGTACGAAGCGGACAACTACGAGGCCGTCAAGAGCGTGCATCCGTTCAAGCAATACATCTATACCTTGTATTTGAACAAGGATTCGGACGAGCAGGTGCTGCGGGACGTCGCCGCGCGCGGCATCCGCATCGTCGTCATGGACGAGAACCGCTATTCGCCCGATTTCGTGAAAGCCTTGAAGCGGGAAGGCGCGTACGCCTATGTCAACACGATCAACGACGTCGGCCGGATCCGGGAGCTGATGGCGGACGGCGCGCAGGGGGTCATGACCGATTTCATCGTTCCCTCGGCGCTGTCGTGACGGCGCGGGCCGCCGCCGGAACGAGGCGCTTTGCCGAAGCGCCGAGTATGGTATAATGTCCCTGTTTCAACTTGTCCGAGTGGAGGTTTGCAGACATGAAGGTAACGATCATCCATGCCGAGATGACGCACGACCGGGAGAACGGTTACCGGGGGACCGTGCAGTTCGAGGCGGAGGGACACAAGCATCCGTACGAGATCTCGCTGCAGCTGAACAGCCTGCGCGGAACGACGTGGGATTACAGCCTCCGCTTCGCGAAGGAATCCGGCTCGGAAGAGCAGATCGGGGAAGTGGAGGCGGCGATCGAGGCCGACGACGAGCTGTTCGACAGGCTGATCGACGCCGCGGCGGACACGCTTCCGGACGATATCGAAGACGGGGAGGCGTAATTATGATCGGAATCGATTTGAGCGGCAGAACCGCGCTCGTCACGGGCGCGACGGGGGAACTGGGGCGCGTCATGGTCCGCACGCTGGCGGCGTGCGGGGCGGACGTGGCCATTCATTACAACACCAACGCGGCGAAAGCGAACGAGCTGGCGGCGGAGGTCCAAGCCGCGGGCCGTCGCGCGGCCGTCGTGCGGGCCGACATTACGAAGCTGGACGACATCCTGGCGATGCGCGACGCCGTGACCGCCGAGCTGGGCCACGTCCATATCGTGGTCGCCAACGCCGTCGTGCAGTACCAATGGACGTCGGTGCTGGAGCAGTCGGAGGACGACTATCGCAGCCAGTTCGAATCGTGCGTCCTGCAGAGCGTCCATCTGGCCAAGGCGTTCGTGCCGGCGATGATCGAGCGCGGCGCCGGACGGATGATCGGCATCAACACGGAATGCGCGATGCAAAATTTCGAGACCCAGTCCGCGTACGTCGCGGGCAAGCGCGGCATGGACGGCGTATACCGCATCCTGGCGAAGGAAGTCGGCGCGCATCAGATTACCGTGAACCAGGTCGCGCCGGGATGGACGATCTCGGAGCGCGACCGGACGAACGGCACGGAGCGGAGCGAGGGCTACGACAGCCGCGTGCCGCTGAAGCGCAGGGGCACGGACCAAGATATCGCGAATACGGTCGCCTTCCTGGCGTCCGATCTCGCCGGATTCATCACGGGCGCTTATATTCCCGTTTGCGGCGGCAACGTCATGCCCGCCATCTGATTCATGCCTGGCGCGTACCGACAACCGCCGCGCGGCTGCCCGCGGGTGCCGGCCGGCCGCTTGCGCCAAAAAGGGCGATCCTTCCGTCATTCGATCGGAGGGATCGCCCTTTTTGCCGCGCGTTACAGGTTGACCTGCCGAGCGGCCCGGTTCCGCTTGCGGCGGCCGGCGCGCTCCAGGCGGAGCAGCGCGCGGTAGACGAGGTCCGCGAGCAGGATGCCGCAGGCGGCGTCGAGCAGCGTATGCTGCTTAATAAAGAACGTCGAGACGATGATAAGGGAAGACATCCCGTAAATGAGCGTTTGATTGAGACGATTGCGGAACTTGCCGTGATACAGGGCCTTCATGACCATGTAGCTGGAGAAGCAGTGGATGCTCGGAAAACAGTTGAACGGCTGGTCGCGGCGGTACACGAACATCAGCAGCCGCGTGACGGGATCGCTGCCGCGAGCGCGGGGCGCGGCACCGTCGTCTGAAAGACCGTGTAGATGCCGTAGCAGATCAGCGCGCACGCCACGTACGTCACGAGCGCCTTGCGGTACACCGCGGGATCCTTGAAGAAGAAGTAGAGCAGGCAGGCATAGAGATATGCGATCCATGCGGCGTAGGGCAGGACGAATAATTTAACGAGCGGGAACGCGAAGTCCCAATGGGTCATCAGGCTGTGAATCGGCCGGTGCGGATGGCGGGACGGATCGTCCGTGAGCGCGTAGAGCCGCCCGAGCAGCGGAAACACGAGCATGCCGGCCAGCGGCAAAAAACGTTTCACCCGGTACTTCCCCTTTCGATCGCGAGCCGCGAAAACCGGCTTTGACGATTCGCGTGGACGGCGACTAGCTTCTTTGCTCGCAATTCGTAATAATAATAGAATATCGAGGTGCGGGCAAGCACCAAAGTCATACGGAAACGCGAGGCGATAACGGCATGGCAAAAATTGCGGTCGTGGACGACGATGCGCATATCCGCGAGCTGGTGGGGCTCTATTTGCGCGACGAAGGCTTCGAGATCGTCGAATTCGGAAACGGCGAAGCGGCTTGGACGTATATAGCCGAGAACGGGATCGATATGGTCATCATGGACATCATGATGCCGCGCATGGACGGGTGGGAATTGTGCCGCAGGCTGCGGGCGACCGGCGACATGCCGATTCTGATGATTACGGCGAAGGGCGAGTCGGAGGAGAAGATCAAAGGCTTCCAGCTCGGCACCGACGATTACGTGACGAAGCCGTTCGATCCGATGGAGCTGGTCGTGCGCGTCAAGGCGGTGCTGAAGCGGTACCGGATCTCGGCATCGCAGATGATCACGGTGGGGGGAATCGTGCTGGACCGGCTCGCGTACCAGGTGATCTTCAAGGACACCGAGGAGGCGGTCACCATTCCGCTCAAGGAATTCGAGCTGATGTACAAGCTCGCCAGCCATCCCGGCCAGCTGTTCACGCGGGCGGCGCTGATCGAGCAGATTTGGGGGTTCGAGTACGAGGGCGACGAGCGGACCGTCGACGTGCATATCAAGAGATTACGCGAACGCTTCACGGCATATGAAGACCAATTCAAAATCGCGACGCTCCGCGGGCTCGGCTACCGGCTCGAGGTGCTGCATGACTAGGTCGCTGTACGTCCGGACGGTGCTCGTCTTCATCGCGGCCGTCATCGTCAGCCTGGTCTTCGCGTTCGTGCTCGCCATCCATATGTACAGCAGCAACGTCAAGTCGCTCGCGGAGGGCCAGATCATCGCGCACGGGAAGAAAATCATCGCCGAATTATCCGAGGCGTCGCCGGCGGATCTGGACGCGGTCATGGCGAACGCGGTCGAAGTACCGGGGTTGCGCGTCAAAATCATGGACGCGAACGGAGGCACCGTGGCGTACGGCAGCGGAGGCAGCAAGCAAGGCACGCCGATTACCGAGGCCCAGCTGCGGCTCGTGCTGCAGGGCGGCATCTACCGGGGCATGGTGTCTTACGGCAAGGACGAGCACGCCGGGCCGTCGTTCCTGATCGGCCTGCCGTTCCAGCTGGGCGACCGGCCCTACGCGCTCTACATCACGCCGGAGATCGTCCGCCTGCTCGACATGTTCCGCAAATTCACGCTGACGGTGCTCGGGTACGTGCTGGCCGCCGGCAGCCTGCTCATCCTGCTCGCGGCGCGGTACATCGTCAAGCCGGTACAGCGGCTGACGGACGCGACGAAGCGGATGGCGAAGGGCGACTTCGGCGTCGTGCTGGCGTCGAAGCGCAAGGACGAGCTCGGCGTGCTGACGTCCGGCTTCAACGAGATGGCCGGCTCCCTGCGCATGCTCGACAAGCTGCGCTCGGACTTCGTGAACAACGTGGCGCACGAGATCCAGTCGCCGCTGACGTCCATCGCGGGCTTCTCGAAGGCGCTGCGGACGAAGGCGCTGACGGACGAGACGCGCGGCCGGTACTTGACGATCATCGAGGAAGAGAGCCAACGGCTCTCGCGCCTGAGCGCGAACCTGCTCCGCTTGTCGGTGCTTCAGCAGGACCGCGAGCTGCACAACCCGGGCGCCTTCCGGCTGGACGAGCAGATCCGCCGCTGCGTCATCGCGAGCGAGCCGCAATGGCGGGCCAAGGACATCGAGCCGGAGCTCGAGCTGGACGGCGTGACGGTCGTCGGGGACGCGGATAGTCTGGAGCAGGTGTGGCATAATTTGATTAGCAATAGCGTCAAATTCGCGGAGGCGGGCGGCCGGATCGCCATTTCGCTCCGGCGGGAGGACGACGCGGCGGTCGCGGAGGTGCGCGATAACGGCCGCGGCATCGAACGGGACGAGCTGCAGCATATTTTCACCCCGTTCTACAAAGCCGACCGCTCCCGCGACTTCGCCGTCAAGGGCAACGGCCTCGGCCTGTCGATCGCGAAAGCGATCGTCGACATGCACGGCGGGTCCGTCGACGCGGAGAGCGAACCCGGCGTGGAGACGCGCTTCACCGTCAGGCTGCCGATCCGGCCGGATGCGGCCTTTGCCTGATTTTGTAACGGCCCGTTCATGCTCAGTTCAAAATCGTCCGGTATCATCCCTCTATATAAAGAGAAGAGGAGAGAAACAAGTATGAACGGTTTAACGCGTTTCAGCCTGAAGAACAGCGTGGCGGTCGTCATTTTGTGCGCGCTCGTGCTGGTTCTGGGCTTCTATTCGACGACCCAGATCAAGCAGCAGACGTTCCCGGACGTGACGTTCCCGGCCGTCTTCATCCAGACGGTATACCCGGGCGCCTCGACCGAAGAAATCGAGTCCGAGGTGACCAAGCCGATCGAGCAAAGCCTGATCGGACTTAAGAATTACGATTCCTTGACGAGCACGAGCTCGGAGAACTCCTCCAGCATCTTCCTGCAATATCCGTTCGGCACGAACATGGACGATAAAATGAAGGACGCGGAATCCGCCGTCGCCAAGCTGACGCTGCCGGAAAACGCGAAGGTGACGGTGCAGCGGCTGTCGTTCGGCGAAGCGCCGATCTACGAAGCGGCCATCTTCTCCTCCAAGCAAAACGCCGAAGAGCTGCAGAAGACGCTCGAGAACGACGTCGTGCCGAAGCTCGAGAAGGTGGCCGGCGTCAGCTCCGTGTCGCTGAAGGGCTCGGTGTCGCAGCAGCTGCGCATCGACGTGGACAAGGATAAGGCCGCGCAGTACGGCATTTCGCTGAGCGCCATCCAATCCGCGATCAAGTCGCTCGATTACGCGCTGCCGCTCGGCTCCGTGAGCCAGGGCGAGAACACGATTCCGATCCGCCTCGTCGGCAAGATCGGGTCGCTGGACACGATCAAGAACCTGCCGCTGACCCCGGGCATGGGCGCGGGAGCCGGCGCCGGCCAAGGCATGGGCGGCGGCGCAGGCGCCGGAGCGGGCGGCCAGGTTCAAGGGGCGGCGGGCGCGCCGGCGCTCAAGCTGTCCGACATCGCCGAAGTGAACACCGTCTCGTCCCAGAACGAGATCACGCGGTACAACGGCCAGCCGAGCTTCATCGTCGGCGTCGTCAAGACGCAGGACGCCAATACGGCCGACGTGTCCGACGCGGTCAAGGACGTGCTGAAGACGTATCAGGACAAAGGCACGCTCGACGTCCGCCTCGTGCAGGACCAAGGCGCGGACATCAAGCATTCCGTGTCCTCGCTCATCCGGGAAGGCTCGTACGGCGCGCTGTTCTGCGTCATCATCATCTTCCTGTTCCTGCGTAACGTCCGCGCGACGATCATCTCCATCCTGTCGCTGCCGATCTCGATCTTCGCGACGATCGCGCTGCTGAACCAGATGGGCTACACGCTCAATATTATGACGCTCGGCGGCATCGCCGTATCCGTCGGCCGGATCGTCGACGACAGCATCGTCGTCATCGAGAACATTTACAGATGGCGCCAGGAGAAGGGCCGCGACATGGACGGCAAAGAGCTGGCGTTCCGCGCGACGCGGGAAGTCATCGGCGCGGTCGGCTCTTCGACCATCGCGACGGTCGTCGTGTTCCTGCCGCTGGCGTTCGTCACGGGCATCATCGGCGAGTTCTTCCGCCCGTTCGCCGTGGCGGTCGTCATCTCGATCCTGTGCTCGCTCTTCGTCGCCATGATGCTGATCCCGGTGCTGGGCGCGAAGTTCTTCCGTTCCATCAAGCCGCATAAGGAAGGCGGCCGATTCAGCAGCGGCTACGAGCGGCTCATCCGCGGCGCGCTGAAGCGCAAGGGCTGGGTGCTGGCGCTGGCCATCGTGCTCCTGATCGCGTCGTTCGGCACGATTCCGCTGCTCGGCGTGGCGTTCCTGCCGGCCGGCGAGACGGCGTCCATCGCGGTCAACGTGAAAATGCCGGCGCAGACGCCGCTCGCGGAGACGGACGCCGTCGGCGCGAAGGTCGAGAACTACCTCAAAGGCTTGAAGGACATCGATAACTACCAAGCGATGGTCGGCGGCATGGACAATCCGTTCGTGCAAATTCCGAGCACCAACACCGCGACGTTCAAGGTGCAGTTCAAGGAAGGCGCCGACGTCGACACCAACGCGCTCATCGACAAAGCGAACAAAGATTTGACCGCGCTCGTGACCGCCGAGTCGCCGAAGGCGACCGTCGACATCAAGGAAGGCGCGCAGAACGGTCCGCCGACGGGCAACGAGGTCACGGTCAACCTGTATTCCGACGATCTCGACGCCTTGTCCAAAGCCGCCGTGCAGGTCGAAAACCTGATGAAGGCGAGCCCGGACATGAAGGACGTCGAAAACAACCTGAAGGACGTGTCCCCGAAATGGGTCATGTCGCTGAAGCCGGCCGCGAAGGACCTCGGCGTCTCGTCGTTCCAAATCATGGCCGCCGTGGGCGAGCAGCTTCGTCCCGTCGACGTCGGCACGTACACGCTCGACAGCAAGAACTGGGACATCACGATGGCGTATAAGCAGCCGATCACGTCCAAGGCCGAGCTCGAGAACGTCGCCATTCCGACGGCCGCCGGCGCGAAGAAGCTGGGCGATCTCGTCGACCTGTCGGAATCGACGGCGCCGGTCGCCATCAACCACGAAGAAGGCAAGACGTACGCCGAAGTGAAGGGCAACGTCAAGGACACGGACAAGACGGCTTCCGTCACGAAGTCGATTACGTCGGACATCGACAGCCTGTCGCTGCCGGACAACGTCGACGTCAAGATCGGCGGCGGTCTCGAGATGATCAACAGCGGCTTCAAGAGCATCGGCATCGCGATGGGCGCCGCCGTCGGCCTCGTGTTCCTGGTCATGAGCGTCACGTTCGGCGGTCTGCGGACGCCGCTCATCATCCTCTCGTCCCTGCTCTTCGTGCCGAGCGGCGCCTTGGGCGCCCTGCTTATTACGGGCAACTCGCTCTCGATGAGCGCCATGATCGGGATGCTGATGCTGGTCGGCATCGTCGTCACGAACGCCGTCGTGCTTCTGGACCGCGTCGAGAACAACCGCAAGGCCGGCATGGAGCTGCGCGAATCGCTCGTGGAAGCGTCCAAGACAAGGCTCCGTCCGATCCTGATGACGGCCTGCGCCACGATCCTCGCGCTCCTGCCGCTCGCGCTGTCGAAGTCGTCGACCAGTCTGATCTCCGGCGGCCTGGCCGTCACCGTCATCGGCGGCTTGGCGACCTCGACGCTGCTGACGCTGATCGTCGTTCCGGTCATCTACGAGCTGACGGGCAAGCGCAGCAAGGTCCGCAAGGACCTGGATTTGTAAGAAGAATGGCTAGCGTTCCCCGCCGTTGAACGGGGGGCGCGGGCAACGCCGACGCGGTGCGCCGCGCCGGCGCCGGCGAAAGCGCCTTTCCCGAGCGGAAAGGCGCTTTTGGTTGATTTTGGGAAGGCATCCCCGGTACACTGGGGGAAGGAGGTGGACGCGTGATGAAGCAAAATAAATACGACGATCCCGGATTCTTCGCGAATTACAGCCAAATGGCGCGTTCGGTCGGCGGGCTCGAAGCCGCGGGGGAATGGCAATCGTTCCGCCCCATGCTGCCGGAGCTGGCGGGCAAACGGGTGCTGGACATCGGCTGCGGCTTCGGCTGGCACTGCCGGTACGCACGCGAACAGGGCGCGGCGTCGGTCGTCGGCATCGACATTTCCGAGAACATGCTGGCGCGGGCCCGGGAGATGACGGACGACCCGGCGATTACGTACCGCCGTCTGGCGATCGAAGATCTCGACTACCCGGACGCCGCGTTCGACGTCGTCGTCAGCTCGCTCGCGCTGCATTATATCGAACGGTTCGACGACGTCTGCCGGACCGTGCACCGGCTGCTCGGCGCGGGCGGCAGCTTCGTGTTCTCCGTGGAGCATCCGGTGTTCACGTCGCGCGCCGCGCAGGATTGGCATTACGGTCCCGGCGGAGAGAAGCTGCATTGGCCGGTGGACCGGTATTACGAGGAAGGACTGCGGGAAGCGCGATTCCTCGAGAACGACGTCATCAAGTACCACCGGACGGTGTCGACGATGCTGAACGCGCTGATCGAAGCGGGCTTTCGCATCCGGAAGCTGTCGGAGCCGCAGCCGGCGGCCGAACTGCTGGCGAAGAGCCCGGTGATGCGCGACGAGCTGCGCCGGCCGCTGTTCCTGATGGCCGCGGCGGACCGGCTCGACTAGAGCTGGCAACCAAGAGGCCAGCCCCGGCCGATCTCCTTCAGATCGGTCGAGGCTGGCCTTTGTCGTGCGTCCGGTTTACGTATTATGCAGCGTCTCGCCCGGCCGCGCGCCGGCCGCGATGACTCTCCGCCGGTTGACGGCGCCATGCGCGACGAACGAGCCGACGGCCATCGCCGCGGTGACGACGGCGAGCCAGGCGACCGGCGTCAACCCGCCGCCGTCGTAGAGGCCGCCCATCACGTAGGGGCCGACGACCCGGCCCGCGGACCCGATGCCGCCGGCCAGCCCGAGGTAGAACGGGGCGTGCGCGCCGCCGTTCTCGCTGAGGAAGGCCGGAATCGCGGGCGCGATCAGCATCTCGCCGAGCGTGGTGAGGAACATGCCGAGCACCATGCCCGGGAAGCTGTGCGTCGCCAGAATCGCGGCGAAGCCGGCGAGGTAGAAGGCCGCGCTCGCCGTGAGCTGCGCTTTGACGGTGTCGGCCGCAAGCCGCTTGATCAGGCTCGTGAGCGGCTGCGCGACGAAGATCAGGATGCCGTTGAACGTCCAGAGGAAGCCGTACATCTGCTTCGACATGCCGTGCTCGATGATGAACGGCGAGACGCCGGTGTTCCAGATGCTGTTGCCGAGGTTGATCAGCATGCCGCCGAGCGCCATGAACAGGTAGAGGCGGACGTCGGCCAACAGCGTCCAGACGCGGGCATCCGCGGCGCGCTTCTTCGGCGGGCCGCTTCCGGCTCCGCCGCCTTTGCCTTTGCCGACGCGGCCGAGATAGAGCAGGAAGAAGACCGCGAATACCGCCGCCGTCACGCCGTTCAGCACGAAGCTGAGCGAATAGGACACCGCGGCGAGGAAGCCGCTGAGCGCCGTGCCGACCGCCACGCCGATGTTGTTGGCGACGTAGATGACGTTATAGAGCTCGCCGCGCCGGTCCGCGAACCGGAAGCCGACGAACGCCTGGATGGCCGGCATCGACAAGGCGTTGAACAAGCCGATCAAGCCCATGAGGACGATGAAGACATGCCAGGCGTGGCTGACCGCCGGCAGGAGGAACAAGCCGGCCGCGTTGAGCGCGAGCGAGCCGATGATGAGCCGCTTCACGCCGATCCGGTGGTACAAGGCGCCGCCAAGCAGCTGGCCGGCGATGCCGCCGAGCGACTGGACGAGAATGACGAGCCCGGCGTCGGCCATGCTGCGCCCGAGCTCGTCGAAGACGAACATCGAGATGAGCGGCCACATGAGCGCGCTGCCGATCGCGTTGATCAGGCTGGCGAGCAGGAAGACTTTGATTTCTTTGGGATAAGCGGCAAGCATGTATGGAAGCACCCCCGATGCGCTAAACAAGCTGACAAGCTTCTATTATAGCGCATGAAGGTGTACAACTGTTGGATAAATTAATTTTTTAAATCGGCATCCTGCGCCGACCGCCATCTGGTCGGGGACGCGCCGACGTATTTTTTGAACACGGTCGCGAAGTGCTGGCTCGTCTTGTAGCCGAGATCCATCGCCACGCCGGTGACGCTGCTATCCGCCCGGCGCAGCAGCTCGCAAGCGCGGGCCATGCGCTGCCGGTCGACGTAGCTCGCGGGCGATTGGCCGTGCAGCTCCTGGAACAGCCGGTAAAAATGCGATTCGCTCACGCCGACCCGCGCGGCCAGCTCCTTGTTCGCCCAGCGCCGTTCCGGCTCCGCTTCGATCTCGGCGGAGAGCCGCAGCATCGCTTCGCGCAGGTCGAGCGGAAGCTGGCGCGCGGCCGGCGGATCGAGCAGCTGCAGCAGGATGTCGAGCAGGTAGTGGCGCGCCCGGAACAGGTCGTCCGCCGTGCCGTGCTCGAGCACCCCGCGCAGCTTGGCGAACGGCTCGCGCGCGCGGAGATCCGCGGTGACGATGCGCGGCAGCGCGCCCAGCGCCGCGCCGATCCGGGCGCGGTCGGCATCGCCGAAGCCGAGCCAGCCCGGCTGCTCGGCCGGATCGACGACGATGATCCACCAGATGATGGACGGTTCCATGTAGCGGAACCGGGCCCGGTGCCATTCGCCCGGCTTCGTGTGGAAGAACTGGCCGGCATGGGACGGATAGAGCGCGTCGCCGACTTCCCACGTGACCCGGCGGTTCTCGACGTACACGAATTCGTAGCAGCGCTCGTGGCGGTGGTCGGAAAGCGGCGTCGCTTCCGTGAGCCGGTCGTAGCCCATCATCTCGAGCTCGGGGAAGCCGGCGAACGCGCCCGAAGCGCGCCATTCGTGCTCCCAGCGCGCGGAATCGGTTTTGCCGCGGGGCATGGCGGATCAGCTCCTATCGGTTGTTTCTGTTCGTTCTGTTTCTAATCACTGGGTTACGCCGGATGAGCGTTGCTAGGTGTTTCTAATCGTCTGATTCTAGTGACTTGGTTTAACTGGTTGAGCGTTACTTTGTTTCTAATCGTCTGGATGTTTCTAATCCTATTGGATAGGTTTCCGGAAGTCAACGCGCCGGCTTCTTTCTACAATGAAGCTAACGAACGACGCAAGGCCATCCGCGAAACGAAAGAGGGACGACGAACATGGGCGTAATTCCGTATCAGGTGACCGAAGAGGACAAGAAGCGGTTTGACGAGGACGGCTACTGGATCAGCCCGAAGCTGCTGGACGACGAGACGATCGGGCGGCTGCGGGAAGCGCACGAGCGCGTGTGGAGCAAGAAGTACGACGGCTACGGCCTGCCGATGCATCACTTCACGCTGTCCGACAATCCGCACGCGATTCGCAAGTTCGACAACGGCTGGTGGATCAACGACGAGGTCCGCGCCGTGGTGACCGACCGCAATCTCGGCGAGATGGCGGCTTCCCTGCTGAACGAGGATGCCATCCGGCTGTGGCACGACCAGGTCATCTACAAGCCGGGCACGAACGGCCAAGAGACGAACGCCGGCAACGTCGGCTGGCATCAGGATTACGGGTATTGGCGCGTCAGCAGCACGACGAACATGGTAACGGTCTGGATCGCGCTGCAGGACACGGACCTGACGAACGGCGGCATGATGACGATTCTGGGCTCGCATAAATGGGGCGCGGTGGAAGGCAGCGACACCTTCTTCGAGCAGGACATGGGCAAGCTGAAAGCGAAGTTCGCCAATCGCGACGACTGGGTCGAGGAGCCCTGCATCTTGAAGGCGGGCCAGGCAAGCTTCCACCACGCGCTGACGTTCCACGGCTCCGGTCCGAACCTGACGAACGAGCCGCGGCTGTCGGTCGTCGCGCATCTCATGCCGGGCGACACGTATTTCCGCGGGGGGCGGTTCAAGCACGACAATCTCCGCCTGCTGGGCGCGCGTCCGGAACCGGGCATGCGCTTCGACCGCGAAGAGTATTTCCCGCTGCTGTACGCCAAATAACGCGCGCATGCGCGCATCGCAAGAGCGCCGTCCCTCCGGGACGGCGTTTTTGGGTTGGCGATGTTGAGCGTCTTTTCGATTGCGTTGTTTAGGTTGCGTAGTTTCGATTGCGATATTTAGATTGCGATATTTAGATTGCGATATTTAGATTGCGTTATTTAGATTGCGTTGTTTCGGTGCGCATTTTTTGGTCGCTCGTTGTCGGGGTTACGGGATCCGATTGCGTGGATTGGGTTGCGTTTTCGGTTGCGTCGGTTCGGGTTTTAGAGAATCGTTGCGTCTTTAGGTTTGCGTTTTGACGGTAATCCGTGCATGCTCAAGGGAAGACCGCAACCGCTTGAAGAAGGGGCTGGCGCACATGATTGAACCTATTTCGTTGACGGACCCGGCGGCGGTCCGGGAGCTCCTCGCCGTCCAGCGGGCGGCGTATCGAATCGAGGCGGAGCTGATCGGCTTCGACGGCATCCCGGGACTGCGCGATACGGAAGCGTCGCTCGCGGCGTGCGGCGAAACGTTTTACGGCCGCTACGAGTCCGGCGCGCTGGCCGGGGCGATATCGTTCAAGACGGACGCGGGTACCATCGATATCCACCGGCTTGTCGTCCATCCCGCGCAATTCCGCAAGGGCATCGGCGAAAGCCTGCTCCGGCACGCGCTCGCGCTGTACGCCGGGCGCGCGGAACGTTTCCTTGTGGCCACGGGCGCCGCGAATCTGCCTGCGCTGCGGCTGTACCGCAAGCTGGGCTTCGCGGAATCGCGGGTGTTCGAGCCCGTGCCGGGACTCCGGATCGCGGAGCTCGAGCGGCGGGGCGGCGAGCCGGATGCGTTCGACCGCTAGCCGTCTTGTTCGGAAACCGGCTTCAGGGATTCGCAACCAAGCCTTCGCGCATTGACGCCAAGGCTTTTTCCCATATGACCGATGGAAGGCCAATGAAACCAACGACCGCTAAAAGCCGGTGACAGGTGCGGCTGTGTTAAAAGAAACGACTCCTAAGAGGTTTTCTTGTTTTTGTATTGATAAAACAACATAAAACAATTAAAATCAAATTAAAACAATATGTTAATATAGGTTTTACTCCAGGTTCACATTTTTCTTTTATACTGACCTAGAATTCGGGAGAGAAACGCGCTGGTTCGGCAAACGAGAGAACATGAAGGAGTGATGGACCGATGATTCAAGCAGTCATGCTGGATTGGGCGGGCACGATGGTCGATTTCGGCTGCTTCGCGCCCCTGAACGTATTCGTGGACGTCTTCGCCCGCAGAGGCATCGACGTCACCGTGGAGGAAGCCCGCGGACCGATG
Organism: Paenibacillus sp. UNC496MF; assembly: GCF_900113915.1. Lineage (NCBI taxonomy): Bacteria > Bacillati > Bacillota > Bacilli > Caryophanales > Paenibacillaceae > Paenibacillus > Paenibacillus sp. UNC496MF. The sequence goes on along the minus strand of NZ_FORE01000017.1, from coordinate 36,491 downwards.
GGGATGCTGAAGCGCGACCATATTCAAGCCATGTGCCGGATGGAACGCATCGCGGACCTGTGGGAAAGCCGCTTCGGCGCGCCGCCGTCGGAGGCCGACGTAGACGCGCTGTACGCGGACTTCGAGCCGATGCTGTTCGGCACGCTGAAGGACTACGCGACGCCCGTGCCGGGCGCGGTCGAGCTGGCGGCCAGATTGCGCGGGCAGGGCATCAAGATCGGCTCCACGACCGGCTACACCCGGGCCATGATGGACGTCGTCCGCCCGAGCGCGGAGGCGCAAGGCTACGCGCCGGATTGCCTCGTGACGCCGGACGAAGCCGCGGCGGGCCGGCCGTATCCATGGATGATCTACCGCAATGCGGAGCAGCTCGGGGTCTATCCGATGCATCGCGTCGTGAAGGCGGGCGACACGGTCAGCGACATGCAGGAAGGCGTGAACGCGGGCTGCTGGACCGTCGGCGTCATCCTCGGCAGCAGCGAGCTCGGGATGACCGAAGCGGAAGCGGCGGCATGCGAAGCGGGCGAGCTGCAGGCGCGCAAAGACGCCGTCGCGAAGCGGCTGCGGGATGCCGGCGCCCACTACGTGATCGACCGGATCGGCGAGCTGGACGGCCTCTTCCCGGAGCTTAACGCGCGGATCGCGAAAGGGGAGCGCCCATGATGAGCGATATCACGCGCGGCTTGGCGCCGGCGAGCGGCGCGGACCGGTCCGAGGCGGAGGAAGGCCGTGCGCCGCAGCGGCCTTATCTGCTGCTGACGCCGGGACCGCTCACGACCTCCGACACCGTCAAGGAAGCGATGCTTCGCGATTGGTGCACCTGGGATCAGGATTATAACGCGCTCGTGCAGAGCATCCGCGGCCGGCTCGTGCGGCTGGCTACCGTAACTTCGCCCGATGCGTATACGGCCGTCCCGATGCAGGGCAGCGGCAGCTTCAGCGTCGAGGCGGTCATCGGCACCGCCGTCCCGCGCGATGGCAAGCTGCTCGTGCTGGCCAACGGCGCGTACGGCCAGCGCATCGCGCAGATGGCCCGCATCTACGGCATCGCCCTGTCCGTGCTGGACTTCGGCGAGACGGACCGCGTCGAACCGGAAGCGGTCGAGCGGCGCCTCGCCGATGAACCGGACATCACCCACGTCGCGGTCGTGCATTGCGAGACGACGACGGGCATGCTGAACCCGATGGCGGAGATCTCCGCCATCGTCAAGCGCCACGGCAAAACGTACATCGTGGACGCGATGAGCAGCTTCGGAGGCATACCGATGGACGTGCACGAGCTGCGCATCGATTACTTGATCAGCAGCGCGAACAAGTGCATTCAGGGCGTGCCGGGCTTCGGCTTCGTCATCGCCCGCGTCGAAGCGTTGGCGGCCTGCGAAGGCCAAGCCCGCTCCCTGTCGCTGGATCTGCACGGCCAATGGGCGGCGTTGGAAGCCGGCGGGGGCAAATGGCGCTTCACGTCGCCGACGCACGTCGTGCGCGCGTTCGACCAGGCGCTGCGCGAGCTGGAGCAGGAAGGCGGCGTCGAGGCGCGCTACCGCCGCTACCAAGGCAATCAGCAGCTGCTGGCCGACGGGATGACGATGCTCGGCTTCTGCTCGCTGCTGAAGAAGGACGTGCAGTCGCCGTTCATCACCGCGTTCTATTATCCGCCCGTGGAGGGCTTCAGCTTCCAGCAGCTGTACGACCGCTTGAAAGAAGCGGGCTTCGTCATCTACCCGGGCAAGATCAGCGCCGCGGACACGTTCCGCATCGGCAACATCGGCGAGGTGTACCGCGAGGATATCGCCCGGCTGCTGCTAGCGATCGAGGATCTGCGTTTCTGGTAGTCCGAATAAGCCTGCGGAAGAAGAAAGGGGGCGATCGACCATGTCGCTGATCGGCGAAGAACGCAAACGGCAAATTCTCGAGCTGCTGAACGACGCGGGCAAGGTGCATACGAGCGATCTCGTGAACCGGCTCGGCGTATCCTCCGAATCGGTCCGGCGCTATCTGGAGGAGCTGGAGGACGAGAACCGGCTGAAGCGGGTATACGGCGGGGCGGTGAAGCTGACGCTGGCGCACGAGGAGCTGTCCCACACGAAGCGGGAAGTGCTGCGCGCGGAGGAGAAGCGGCGGATCGGCCGGGTCGCCGCGGGCCTGGTGCAGGACCATGACGTCATCGTCATCGACGACGGCTCCACTTGCCTGCAGATGATCCCGTTTCTCGTCTACAAGGAGCATCTGACCATCGTGACCAATTCCATCTCCGGCTTGAACTTGCTGCTCGATTACCGGAACAAGGACATGTTCGGCGGAGACGTCATTTTCGTCGGCGGGAAAATGGACTCGCGGCACTTCCGGATCTCGGGAACGATCGCCGAGAAATTCATGAACGACATCTTCGTCAACAAGGCGTTCATCTCGATCGACGGCATGATGCCCGAGCAGGGCATTACGAGCTACGACGCGGACCGGGCGATTCTGGCGCGCAAATTCATGGCGAACAGCAAGCAGAGCATCGTGCTCGCCGACAGCACGAAGCTGGACAACGGCACGATGTACAAAATCTCGGATTTGGCCGGCATTGATACGATCATTTGCGAGGCGCCGCATCCGGAGAGCTGGGCGGACGCGATCGCGAGCAGCGGCATCGCGTGGCTGACGGCGGAATAAGAACGTTCGGCGGACGCCGGACCGGAAGCGCTTCGCGGAGCGCGTCCGGCCGGCGTTTGGCGTATTCGGGGAGGACCGTGCGGCTTGGGGAGCCGGCGGGGACCAGGCATGTCCCGTCCCGGCGCCGCTAACCGCGGTCGAGCCTCAGCATGCGCCGCGAATACGCGGCCGGTTGGCGCGCGCGTTGGTTCAAAGACGCTGCATGCGGCGATGAGGGAAGGGCTTTGCGCGCGAAGGCGCCATGCGCGCCAAGACGCCACGCACGCTCAAGTTGCCATGCGCGCCAAGCCGTCATGCAAAAAAACGCCATGCATAGCCAAAAACGCACCCGTCAGCCATAGCGGCCGGCAGGTGCGTTTTTGGCGTATTCGTCTTTCCTGCGCCGCAGAGGCGGTCAGCCGCCCGCGCGGGAGGAGTCCGCCGCGGAAGCGGGGCTGCCGCCGCCGCCTTCCGGCGATCCGCCGTCCGGACGCCGTCCGCCCATCCTCGCTTTCTCTTCGTCCAGGATCAGCCTGCACAACAAAGCCGTATACAGCACGCCCCAAGAGGTTCTTCTACTCACGTTCTCACTCCCTTTGCGCATTCGGCGACCGCTTCCGTCCGTCCGGCGATCGTTCCTATCTTTCATTAACCCGCGGAGGCGCGGCGAATCAGCCTCAGATGGAAAAATTTCCATGGACAGGAAGTTTGCGCGGGCGTGCTTCGATTTTGTTTCGGATAGTTTAGAGTACTGCCGGTTTTTGTTTAGATCGTGGTTCGATTTTTGTTTCGGTATTCGTTCGGTTCTACTTCGGTTTACTTTGGACGAGAGGTGCGAATTCGTTTTTGTTTTTGTTTGAAACTATATATTCAAAAACAAACAAACATGCTACACTAGGCTCAACCGCAAATTATCTTACTCATTCGGAGGGAAACAAATGGTACAACGCTTATGGGATCACGCGAAGGCATCGGAGCAGCGGGACGGACTCGCGCAGCTCGTCTACCGTTCCAACATCATCGGCGCGGACCGTCGCGTCTGCAACTGGGGCGGGGGCAATACGTCCGCGAAGACGACGGTCGCCGACTTCCGCGGCCGCGACGTCGAAGTGATGTACGTCAAAGGCAGCGGCTCCGACCTCGCGACGATGAAGGCCGGCAACTTCACGGGGCTGCGCCTGGAGGACATCCGTCCGCTGTTCGAGCGCGACGCCATGACCGACGAAGAGATGGTCGCGTACCTCGGGCACTGCATGATCGACGCCAAGCATCCGCGCGCGTCCATCGAAACGCTGCTGCACGCCTTCCTGCCGTTCAAGCACGTGGACCATACGCATCCGGACGCCATCATCAGCCTCTGCTGCGCGGATAACGGCAAGCAGCTGGCGAAGGAGATTTTCGGCGACCGCTTCGTCTGGGTGCCGTACGTGCGTCCCGGCTTCGCGCTGTCCAAGATGATCGCGCAGGGCGTGCTCGACAACCCGCAGGCCGAGCTCGTGCTGATGGAGAAGCACGGCCTCGTGACGTGGGGCGAGACGAGCGAAGAGGCGTACGCGCAAACGATCAAAATCATCAACGAAGCGGAAGCGTTCATCGAAGCGCGCGTGAACGAAGCCAAGCTGTTCGGCGGCGCGAAGCACGCGGCGCTGCCGGCCGACGTCCGCAGAAGCCTTGCCGCGCAGGTGATGCCGACGATTCGCGGCGCCGTGAGCGACGCGAAGAAGATGATCCTGACGTTCGACGACGAAGCGGACGTGCTGGCGTTCGTCGGCGGCGCGGATTCGGCCGCGCTGTCGCAGGTCGGCGCCGCCTGTCCGGACCATCTCGTGCACACGAAGGTCGTGCCGCTGTTCGTCGACTGGACGCCGGACGCAAGCGACGCCGAAGGGCTGAAAGCCATTCTGAAAGAGAGCGTCGCGGCGTATAAGAACCAGTACGAGGCCTACTTCGAGCGCAACAAGAACGAGGGCGACGTCATGTTCGAGGCCGCGCCGCGCGTCATCCTCATTCCGGGCGTCGGCATGATCAACACGGGCAAGAGCTGGGCCAGCTCCAAGGTCAGCGGCGCGCTCTACCATCGCGCGATCGCGGTCATGCGCGGCGCGACGGCGCTCGGCAATTTCGTCTCCCTGAGCGAAAACGAATCCTATAACGTCGAGTATTGGCCGCTCGAGCTGTACAAACTGTCGCTCGCGCCGGCGGAAGCGGAATTCTCCCGCAAAATCGCGTTCATTACCGGCGGCGCCGGCGGCATCGGCAGCGAAACGGCGCGCCGTCTCGTCTCCGAAGGCGCGCACGTCGTGCTGGCGGATCTGAACCTGGAAGGAGCGGAGCGGGTCGCCGGCGAAATCAACGAGAAGCACGGCGAAGGCCGCGCGCTCGCGGTGAAGATGGACGTGACGAGCGAAGAGGCGGTCATCGCCGCGATCGCGGAGACGGCGCTCGCCTACGGGGGCCTCGACATCGTCGTCAACAACGCCGGCCTCGCGACGTCGAGTCCGTTCGACCAGACGTCGCTGAAGGAATGGAACCTGAACATCAATGTGCTCGGAACCGGCTACTTCCTCGTGGCGCGCGAAGCGTTCAAGCTGATGAAGGAGCAGGCGATCGGCGGCAACATGGTGTTCATCGGGTCCAAGAACTCCGTTTACGCCGGCAGGAGCGCGTCGGCATACAGCTCGGCGAAGGCGCTCGAGGCGCATCTGGCGCGCTGTGTCGCGGCGGAGGGCGGCGAATTCGGCATCCGCGTCAACACGATCCTGCCGGACGCGATCCTGCAGGGCTCCGCGATCTGGAACAGCAACTGGCGCAACGAACGCGCCGCGGCCTACGGCATCGAGCCCGACCAGCTGGAAGAGTATTACCGCAAACGCACGACGCTGCTCGTCAACATCTATCCGCGCGACATCGCCGAAGGCATCGCGTTCTTCGCCTCGTCGAAGGCGGACAAGACGACGGGCTGCATGCTGACGATCGACGGCGGCGTGCCGGCGGCGTTCACGCGATAAGCATTCGCGCGGCGTGCCAGCGCGATGCCGCGCTACGAGCAGCTTTCATCCATTCATGCATTCATGCAAGCAAGGATGATTCTAGAACATTTCATGGGACGAGAGGAAGTGCGGAGCATGTACCAAGCAAGAGGCGAGAAGCATTGGATCATCCCGGACGGCTTTATTCCGCCGACGAGCGCGGAAGGGAGCGTATACGAGAGCCACGAATCCATCTGCGTGCTGAACTGCTCCTCCGAGGAGGCGCTGCTGCGCTTGACGATTTTTTTCGAAGACCGCGACCCGCTCGAGAACATGCTGGCGGTCGTCCCCGGCCGAAGAACGAAGCATATCCGCACGTCCTCCCTCTCGGCGAAAGGAGCGTCCATTCCGCTGGGCGTTCCTTACGCGATCGAGGTGCTGAGCGACGTTCCGGTCATCGTGCAGTACAGCCGGCTGGACGCCACGCAGGCGGCCAACGCGCTCATGTCTGTCATGGCTCATCCCATCAAATAAGAGCGAAGGAGCAATGAACATGGACCAACGCATTATCGCGAATTACGAAGCCGCCAAGGCGCTGTACGAAGCGCACGGCATCGACGTCGACGCGGCGCTCGAGAAGCTCGCCGAGATCAAAATTTCGATGCACTGTTGGCAAGGAGACGACGTCCGCGGGTTCTTGAACAAATCGCAAGCGCTTACGGGCGGCATCTCCGTGACGGGCAACTACCCGGGGGCCGCGGGCACGCCGCAGGAGCTTCGCGCCGATTTGGAGAAAGCGTTTTCGCTGATTCCGGGCAAGCATAAGGTGAGCCTGCACGCGATTTACGCGGACACCGACGAGAAAGTGGAGCTGGACCGGATCGAGCCGAAGCATTTCGAGTCCTGGGTCGACTGGGCCAGGGAGCAGGGGCTTGGCCTCGACTTCAACCCGACCTGCTTCTCGCACGAGAAATCGGCCGACGGCTTCACGCTGAGCCACCCGGACCCGGCCGTCCGCCGGTTCTGGATCGACCACTGCAAGGCGGCCCGCAAGGTCGGCGCCTACTTCGGCGAGCAGCTCGGCCAAACCTGCGTCACGAACGTATGGGTCCCGGACGGCCTCAAGGATACGCCGGCCGACCGCCTGGCGCCGCGCGCGCGGCTGAAGGACGCGCTCGACGAGGTGTTCGCGGAGGAGCTGGACCCCGCGCATAACCTCGACGCCGTCGAGAGCAAGCTGTTCGGCCTCGGCTCCGAAGCGTACGTCGTCGGCTCGCACGAGTTCTATATGGGCTACGGCATCGCCAACAACAAGCTGATCTGCCTCGACGCCGGCCATTTCCATCCGACCGAGGTCATCTCGAACAAGCTGTCCGCGCTGTCGCTCTTCGCGGACGGGATCCTGCTGCACGTCAGCCGTCCGATGCGCTGGGACAGCGACCACGTCGTCGCGTTCGACGACGAGCTGATCGAGATCGGACGCGAGCTCGTCCGCGGCGATCTGCTCGGCAAGACGCACATCGGCCTCGATTTCTTCGACGCCAGCATCAACCGCGTGGCGGCCTGGGTCATCGGCACGCGCAACACGATCAAGGCGCTTCTCCGCGGCTTCCTGGATCCCGTCGAGGCGCTCCGCAAGGCGGAGAACGAGTTCGACTTCACGACGCGCCTCGCGCTGCAGGAGGAGTTCAAGTCGTATCCGTTCGGCGCGGTATGGGACTACTACTGCGCGAAGCAGGGCGTGCCGGTGCGCGAAGCGTGGCTCGCCGAGGTGAAGGCGTACGAGAAGGACGTGCTGCTGAAGCGCGGCGCGCAGACGGCCGTCGCGAACAATTAATCGGAAACGAACGGCTTCGCCGACAACGATAACGATCACCATGATAGAAGAAGCGAGATCGCCGAAGCGGGCAGCGGCCCGCTTCGGCTTGACATCGGGAGGGTTGCCGCTTGCCGAGCATATTGGCATACGATCTCGGCGCGGGCAGCGGCAGGGCGCTGCTCGGCCGATTGAACGACCGCATCATCGAGGTGGAGGAGATTCACCGCTTCGGCAACGATCCCGTCGCGGTGGGCGACCGCCTGCAATGGGACATCCTCCGCTTGTTCCATGATCTGAAGCAGGGGCTGCTGAAGGCGAAGCATGCCGGCGAGGAGCCGGTCAGCCTGGGCATCGATTCATGGGCCGTCGACTTCGGCCTGATCGGCCGGAACGGCGAGCTGCTCGGCAATCCGTATCACTACCGCGACCGCCACACCGACGGCGTCATGGAGCGGACGATGGCGCGGCTGACGCCGGAGCGGATCTTCGGCCGCAGCGGCATTCAGTTCCTGCCGTTCAATACGATCTATCAGCTCGCGGCCTTGAAGGAAGCGGATTCCCCGCTCCTGGAGCAGGCGAAGCATCTGCTGATGATCCCGGACCTGCTGCGTTATTTCCTCACCGGCGAGATGCGGAGCGAGTTCTCGAACGCGACGACGACGCAGCTGTACAACCCGCTGCTCGGCGACTGGGATGCCGAGCTGATCGCGGCGATCGGCGTATCGCCGGCGCTGTTCGGACCGGTCGTGCGCCCGGGCACGCGGGTCGGGGAGATTCGCGATTCGCTGCGGGAAGAACTCGGCGTCGGCGCGGTGCCGGTCTACGCGGTCGCGGAGCACGATACCGGCTCCGCCGTCGCGGCGGTGCCGGCGCTGGAGCGCGATTTTGCCTACCTCAGCTGCGGCACGTGGTCGCTGATGGGCACCGAGGTCGACCGCCCGGTCATGGGCGAGCTGGCCCGGGAGCTGAATTTCACCAACGAAGGCGGCGTGAACGGGACGTTCCGCCTGCTGAAGAACATCATGGGGCTGTGGATCCTGCAGGAGAGCCGCCGGACGTGGGAGAAGGCGGGCCTGACGCTCGGCTTCCCCGAGCTGGTGCGGCTGGCGGAGCAGGCGCCGGCGTTCGGGGCGTTCATCGATCCCGACGATCCGGCGTTCCTGCACCCCGGCGACATGCCGGCGCGCATCGCGCGCTACTGCGCGAATACGGGCCAGAAGGCGCCGGGGACGCCGGGCGAGATCGTCCGGTGCATTCTCGAAAGCCTTGCGCTCAAATACCGTTATGTGCTTGAATTAACGGAGCGGCTCTCGAACAAGCGGTTCGGCGGCCTCCATATGGTCGGCGGCGGCATTCAAAACGGGCTGCTGTGCCAATGGTCGGCGAACGCGATCGGCAGGCCCGTTTGGGCCGGGCCGGTCGAGGGCAGCGCGCTCGGCAACCTCGCGGTCCAATGGATCGCGCAGGGCGAGTTCGCGGATATCCGGGAAGCGCGGAAGGTCATCCGCGATTCGTTCCCGGTGACGGTCTACGAGCCGAGGGACGGCGCGGCGTGGGACGACGCGTACGGCCGGTTCCGCGCGCTTGCGGGCTTGGCGTAACGGGCCGGCGCGGGCGCCGTGGGATGCGTATGAACACACTACTATTTCGTTAGTTGCGGGAGAGATACAGGATGCTGGTTGCGGAACGCTATGAGAAAATCGTTGGGCTGGTGAATGAACGGGGCAGCATCCGGGTAACGGAGCTGAGCGAGCTGTGCCAGGTGACGGAGGAGACGATCCGCCGCGACCTGGACCGGCTGGAGCAGGCCGGCCGGCTTCGCCGTTCTCATGGCGGCGCGGTCAGCGTGAAGGACCTGCCTCAGCAGCAGCAGCCGGAAATCCCGTACGCGGAGCGGGAAATCGCGCACGCGGAGGAGAAGCGGCGCATCGCCGAGGAGGCGGTGAAGCTGGTCCGTCCGAACGACCGGATTCTGCTGGACGCCAGCTCGACCGCCTGGTACTTGGCGTCGTACTTGCCGGACATGCCGCTCACGGTGCTCACCAATTCCATCAAGGTCGCGGTGGAGCTGAGCGGCAAGGAGCGCATCGAGGTCATCTCGACGGGCGGCCTGCTGGCGCAGCGCTCGCTCTCCTACGTCGGCCCGCTGGCGGAGCGTTCGCTCGACGCCTATCACGTCGACAAAGCGTTTTTCTCCTGCAAGGGCGTGCATCTGGAGCGCGGGATCAGCGAAGCCAACGAGCTGCAGGCGCGCATCAAGCAAAAAATGCTCGGCATGGCCGACGAAGTCGTCCTGCTCGCCGATGCCAGCAAGTTCGGCGTGCAGGCGTTCACGCAGGTCGCGGAGCTCGGCGACGTGGACGCGATCGTCACGGACAAGCGCGTCTCCCCGGAGACGCTCGCCGCGCTGGCGGAGCGGTCGATCGCGGTTCGCACCGTGTGAGGCCGGCGGCCGCGGGGCGGGAGACGCCGCATGCAGCGGCCGCAGCAGGCGAACCGCCCGCGGCACGGCATACCATGCGCAAGCAACCGCGGCAGCCGATCCTCGCGATCGGCTGTTTTGGCGTTGACGCCGCGCGCCGTTCGGCGAAACGGCCGGACGCGCTCGCCCGGGAGCGGCAGGATTATCGGTCTGGGAGTCGAACATAGGCTAAGCATGGGAATTGACTGAATTCGGAAGCTTTAGGCGAGAGGAGGAAGTCGATGGATCAAGCGTCTGAGACGGCTTTGCCCGGCCAAGAGGTGCTGGAGCGCTTGGGCGTCCGGTCGGCCGTGCCGCTGGGCGGGCGGCTGAATTTGCATTGGCTGGTTGCGGCGCAACACGAACGGCTGGTGCTTCGCCGCTGGGCACCCGGCACTTCGCGGGAGGATATCGACTATGAAGCGCGCTTGCTGAGGCGGGTCGCCGCGCTCGGCTGGCCGGTCGCGCCGATCGTCGAAGGACCGCTCGAGGCGCAAGGAGCGATGTGAGCCTGCATCCCTTCCTGCCCGGCGATCCGCCGGCGGACGATGCCGGCGATTCGGAACGGCGGTCGCGGGGCCGGCTCCTGGCCCGTTTCCACGCCGATCTCGCCACGCTTGACGGCATCGGGCAGCGCGGCGGCTGGCGGCGATGCGAGGAGATTCTCGGCGACGAGACGCTGGACCGCGTGCTGGCCGAGGGGGAGCGCAGCCGTCCGGAGGAAGTCCGGGTGCTGCGCTGGCATCTCGCGCGAGCGCGCGAGCGCGCGGCCGGGCTGCGGCTCCAGGATCGCCCGGGCATCGTCGTTCACGGCGACTTCACGCCGTGGAATTTGCGTTTCCAAGACGGCAAGCTGACGGGAATATTGGATTTCGAGCTTGCGCATCGGGATCATCGGATCGGCGATTTCGCTTTAACGTGGCGCGGGAGGCACGACGAGGTCGTTTACGGGTACGACGAGGTGTCGCCGCTCGAGCCCGAGGAATGGGAGCTGCTCACGCCGATGTGGTGGGCGGGACTCGTCGAGCTGGCCTGCCGGCATCTGGCGGAAGGCACGCGGGACGACGGCTGGATCGTCAAGAAATTGCTGGTGCGTTCGCCTTTAATGGGGCGGGATGCGGCGGCGCATCCTTAGGGGCGGCCGGGCGGCGAGCGGTGCGGCGCTACCGGCGCTGGCGAGCGGTGCGGCGCTGGAGAGCGGGAGCGGGGCGGCCGGTGCGGCGCTACCGGCGCACCGGCCAGGCCGTCTTTTTTTGAGCCGGCCTGCTGCGGAGTCGCGGGCTGCCTGCTCGCAGCTGAGGCAACGGCGCGGAGTTTAAGGCACGGACGGGTTTCAACGACGATGCGGCTGCGAGGAAGGCGAAAAAGAGGCGCCGGCGGACCGCATTTTCTATTGTCAAGTTGTCTGATAACCTGATAAAATGATCGTCATAGACCATCGAAACGAGGTGTCGGCCCAGGTGAAAGTGTCTTTATTCATTACGTGCTTGAGCGATGCGCTGTACCCGCGCGTCGGGGAGGCCATGGTGCGGCTGCTGGCCAACTACGGCGTCACGCTCGAATTCCCCTCCGTGCAGACGTGCTGCGGGCAGCCGGCGTTCAACAGCGGCTACTGGAAGGAAGCGCGCGAGGCCGCGCAGACGATCATCGCCGCGTTCGAGGACGCCGATTTCGTCATTTCCCCTTCGGGCTCCTGCACGGGCATGATCCATCATTATCCGAAGCTGTTCGAGCACGATCCCGTCATGCTGGAGAAAGCGCTTAAACTGCAGGAGAAGTCCTACGAATTCACGCAGTTTCTCGTGCAGGTGCTCGGCGTCACGGACGTCGGGGCGCATTTTCCGCACAAGGTCACGTACCATCCGTCCTGCCACGGCAGCCGCCTGCTCGGCGTGAAGGAAGAGCCGCTGCTCCTGATGGAGCGGGTGAACGGGCTCGAGCTCGTGCCGCTGCCGTTCGCGAACGATTGCTGCGGCTTCGGGGGCACGTTCGCGATCAAGATGTCCGATATTTCGGGCGCGATGGTGTCGGAGAAGACCGACCACGTGCTGGAGACGGAAGCCGAGGTGCTCGTCGGGCTCGACATGGCGTGCCTCATGAACATCGCGGGCAATTTGCGGTTTCGCGACAAGCCGGTGCGCGTCATGCATCTGGCCGAATTGCTGTACGAAGGGGTGAAGGGCGCATGAGCGGCACGGGAACGCAAGCGGGCGGCGCGACCGTCAAGGAACGCGCGGGGCTGGCGCTGAACAACGAGTTTCTGCGGAAAGCGGTCAAATTCACGACGGAGCGGCTCCGGAACGGCAAGCAGAACGCGGCGGCCGAGCACGGCAACTGGGACGAATGGCGCGAGCGCGGCCGGCAGATTCGGCTGCATACGATCGCGCATCTCGATTATTACCTTAACTTGTTCGCGGACAACGCGCGGGCGAACGGCGTGCACGTGCATTTCGCCGAGACGGCGGCCGAAGCGGTCCGCATCTCGCTCGATATCGCGAAGCACGCGGAAGCGAAGACGGTCGTGAAGTCGAAGTCGATGGTAACCGAGGAGCTGCATCTTAACCATGCGCTGGAGGGGATCGGCGTCGAAGCGATCGAGACGGATCTCGGCGAATACATCATTCAACTGGCGGGCGAGACGCCGTCGCATATCATCATCCCGGCGATTCACAAGAACCGCTATCAAATCGCGGAGCTGCTGTCGGCCGACGCGGGCGAGACGCTGGCGCCGGACACGCAGGTGCTGGCCGGCTTCGTGCGCCGCAAGCTGCGGGAGAAGTTCCTCGAAGCGGACATCGGCATGACCGGCTGCAATTTCGCGATCGCCGAGACGGGCTCCATGGTGCTGTTCGAGAACGAAGGCAACGCCCGGATGGTGTCGACGGTGCCGAAGACGCAGATTACCCTCATGGGGATGGAGCGCATCATCCCGTCCTGGTCGGACCTCGAAGTGATGGCGACGCTGCTGCCGCGTTCGGCCACCGGGCAGAAGCTGACGGTCTACATGTCCGGCATTACCGGCCCGCGCCGCGAAGCCGACGCCGACGGACCGGAAGAAATGCACATCATCATCGTCGACAACGGCCGTTCGCTGCAGCTCGGCGATCCCGAATTCCAGGAGCTGCTCAACTGCATCCGTTGCGGCGCTTGCCTGAACGCCTGCCCGGTGTACCGGCACATCGGCGGCCATGCCTACGGCGGCACGTACAGCGGCCCGATCGGCGCGGTGCTGACCCCGGCGCTGCAGAAGGACGTCGCGGAGTGGGACGACATCGCGAACGCGTCGAGCCTGTGCGGCGCCTGCTACGAGGCGTGCCCGGTCAAAATTCCGCTGCACGAGATGCTGATCTACCTGCGCCGCCGCAAGCTCGAGGCCGGCCGGGGCGACAAGCTCGAGGCGCTCGGCATGAAAGGCTTCGCCGCCGTCGTCTCGAACGCGAAGCGCTACGGCGCGGCGGTGAAGCTCGGGCAGCTCGGCCAGCGCCTCGTCGTGAAGGGCGGCGGGATCCGGGTGAAAGCCGGCCCGCTGAAGGGCTGGAACGCGTACCGGGTCGCGCCGAGCCTGGCCAAGCGGTCGTTCCGCCAGCAGTGGAAGACGATGGAGGAAGAAATCCGCCACGGCCTGCAGGAGATGGACCCGGCGATGAAGAGCCGCATGGAACGGATCGTGCAGGAACGGAAGGCTGGCAAAGGAGGTCAGGGGCATCATGGCTAAAACGGACGAACACCAGGCGTGGTTGGCCGAGCTGGACGCGCGGTCGCGGGCGAAGCAGGTCGGCTTCATCGACGGCATTTCCGCCAAGCTGCGGCGGCCGCGCGCGACGGAGCCGCCGGCGCATCCGTACCGCGGAGCGCCGGACTTTTGGAACGGCTTCGACTGGCCGCTCGAGGAGCGGATCGAGCGGTTCCGCGCGAACTTCAAGGCGGCCGGCGGCCATACGGAGCGGCTCGCGACGATGGAGGACGCGCGCGCGTTCATCGCCGGCAAGGCGGCGGAGATGGGCGCGAAGTACGTCATCCGCCAAAACCAGCCGGAGCTGAACGCGCTCGGGCTGGAAGACGCGATGCCGGGCGCTTCGTTCTCCGTTTGGAACAGCGACCCGGCGGAGCAGTGGAAGGCGCGCGCGGCGGAAGCGGACTTCGGCGTCGTCGTCGCGGATTACGCGGCGGCGTACACCGGCTCGATCACGGTGCTGTCCGCGAAGGACAAGGGCCGCTCCGTCAGCCTGCTCCCGACGGTGCTCATGGCGATCATTCCGGTCGAGCGGCTGCACACGCGGCTCGGCGAAATTCTCGTGAACTTCGACCGAGCGGGCCGCGAGAATCTGCCCGCCGGCATTCATTTCATCTCCGGCCCGAGCCGCTCGGCTGACATCGAGAACGACCTGACGATCGGCGTGCACGGTCCGGGCGTCGTGTACGCGCTGATCGTCGGGTAGGGCGGGCGGCGGACGCGCGGGGCGGTTGGGGAGCGGCGCGCCGGCTCGTTTGGCGATCGCTCGGTTTCGGCGTCCGGGGCATGCCGCGCCGCCGCGGCGAATCCGCCGAGGACGACCGGCCTTCCCGCTTCCGTCCGGTCCCCGCCGCCACCGGCATTGCTTTCGCGTACCGGTAGGTGATACCATTTGCACGATAAGGTTGCCGCGCGCGTGTCGTTCGCCCTGGAGGCGTGCGCGCGGTCGGGAAGGAGAGGAGCTTCGGCGTGGAAATCACCCGTTTGTCCAAACGCAACCATTACGAGGAGATTGCCGAGCAGCTGAAGCGGCTGATCCTGGACGGCAAATGGAAGGTCGGCGACAAGCTGCCTTCGACGAAGGAGATGTCGGAGCAGTTCGGCGTCGGACGGTCCACGACGCGCGAGGCGCTGAGCGCGCTGAAGGCGATGGGCTACATCGAGATTCGCCAAGGCGGCGGCTGCCGCGTGATCAGCGCCGCCCCGGCGCAGGCGCAGGTGGAGCTGCCCGAGCTGCAGGCGCTGCGCATGAATCGCGAAACGCTGCTGGAGCTGCTCGAGGCGCGGCACGCGCTGGAGGTGGCGAACGCCTCGATCGCCGCGGAGAAGGCGACGGAGGACGACCTCGCGGTGCTGCGAGGGCTCATGCGGGAGATGGAAGCGGCGATCGGCGACGACCTCGAGGGCGAGCGCACCGACCTGCTGTTTCATCTGACGCTGGCGAAAGCGACGCGCAACTCCATCATGCTGCGGCTGTTCGAGTCGATCGTCGGCCAGCTGGAGACGGTCATCCGCGACATCCGGCGCGTGGAGATTTACGCCAACCGGTCCGTGGCCGAGCGGCTGTACCGCGAGCATCTCGCCATCTTCGACGCCGTCTCCGCCCGCGACGCGGCGCAGTCCGGCGAGCGCATGAAAGCGCACCTGGCGCACGTGGTGGATGATTTAATGCGCGTGCTGTGAGAGGCGGGGCGGGATTGGCTTACGTACGCACAGAGCTTAGCAAAGCACAGGATTGCGCTTTAACGGTTAAGTAGTCAACGCACATCGAGGCTGAGGCACAATGCGGTATTCGGTCCATTGTTGGGGCATTCCGTCTCCGACCACGCTGACGTTGATGGAATGGTTTCCCAACGTTAATGATATGGACGGGTTTTCTACCGTTGTTGAAGTGGATTGCGGGTTTCACTGAATTAGCATAGCCGGTTGCCAAACCGCCCGTGCGTTTGGTACGCTTATCCCATATGAATACAGTCCTGAAGCACAGGCTGCCAACCCGGCGCGAAACCGGGCGGGCGGCCTATTTTTTTTGGTCGGAGGTAGG
Source organism: Paenibacillus sp. UNC496MF (assembly GCF_900113915.1). Classification (NCBI taxonomy): domain Bacteria; kingdom Bacillati; phylum Bacillota; class Bacilli; order Caryophanales; family Paenibacillaceae; genus Paenibacillus; species Paenibacillus sp. UNC496MF. Next base: position 20,828 of record NZ_FORE01000017.1, on the reverse strand, counting down.
AGATGACAAGGGAAACGATGGACCAATTCGAACATGCGTACGAACGAATGATGCAAGCTTCGATCGAAACCGCATCGGAGGAACGAAGAAGACGGATCAAGGCGCATGACCAGGCCGAGAAAGAATTTCTCGCCAAAGTCTGGTGGCCGGCGGTCGGGAATTTGGATGATTTGCCCCCCGCGTATGAGTTGGTCGACCTGACGGGAGGAACGAGATTCGCCGATTATGCGTATTTGCCGCCGCTGTCATTTCGACTAATTATTGAAATTGACGGTTTTGGTCCTCATTGGCGGGACATTAGCAGGTGGAAATTCGCGGACGATCTGCAGCGCCAAAATCATTTGCTCATCGACGGCTGGCATTTGCTGCGTTTCGCTTTCGACGACATGAAAGAAAAGCCCCGTCGCTGTCAGCAGGCCGTACTGCTAGGGTTGGCCAAGTGGGGCGGCAAGGTGCGAACCGAGGAAACGGTCCTCTCCATCATGGAACGGGGGTTGCTCCATCTGCTCATCGAGTCGCGAGGCGAGCTGTCCCCGACGGAAGCGGCCGAAAAGGCGGGATTCAACGAACGAACGGCTAGGAAAGCGTTTGGAACGCTTGAAGCTAAAGGCATTGTACATCCCATCGTATCCCGCTCCCGCCGAAAAATGCGTTACCGACTGACTATTAAACCTTGTGCGGCGGAGCGGAGGAACGGCGTTTTCGGCGAAAGAGCGGTACGAGGTACGGCGCCCGACCTCCGCCCGATTTTCCTCCGACCCCCCTGATGGGTTATACTGGACAAGCGAACTACCGCAACGCCGAGCCGAGGGGAACCGACGTCATGACCGATTTTTTCTTATCCAATTTCGTAACCATAATTACCGTTATCAACATTCCGCTGGCGATCGCGGTCATGTTCCTGGAGCGGCGGAACGTCGGGGTCACCTGGGCGTGGCTGATGGTGCTGCTGTTCCTGCCGGCCGTCGGCTTCGTGGTGTACCTGGTCTTCGGGCAGAATCTCAGCAAGAAGAAACTGTACAAGCTGAACAGGCGGACGAGGGAAACGATGAACGCCTTGATCGAGCAGCAGCGGCGGGAGTTTCGCGATCATCGGATTGTGTTTAATGATGATGCGGCGGAGCGTTATTCGGACCTGATTTGCATGAATTTGACGAGCGGGTTCGCGCTGTACACGCAGAACAACCACGTTGATATTTTCACGAACGGCCCCGACAAGTTCGACGCGCTGTTCGCGGATATCGAGCGGGCGACGCACCATATTCACCTCATGTACTACATCGTCCACAACGACGGGCTCGGCAGACGGCTCGTCGACGCGCTGACCGAGAAAGCGAAGCAGGGCGTCAAGGTGCGCTTCCTTGTGGACGATATCGGCAGCTCGCTGCTGAAGCGGGAGTTTTTCGGCGAATTGGTCAAGGCCGGCGGGGAAGTGGCGTACTTCTTTCCGTCCAAGATTCCGTACTTGAACATCCGCGTGAATTACCGCAACCACCGGAAGCTGGTCATCATCGACGGCCAGATCGGCTACATCGGCGGCTTCAACGTCGGGGACGAGTACATGGGCCTGAACAAGCGCTTCGGCTTCTGGCGCGACACGCATCTCCGCATTACCGGCTACGCCGTGCTCCAGATGCAGGCCCATTACATGATGGACTGGAACCTGGCCAGCCACACGACGTTCAGCCGCGAGGTGCTGGGCTTGTTCCCGCCGGCGGCGATCACCGGAACGACGGGCATCCAGATCGTCTCCAGCGGGCCGGACCAGACGCTCGAGCAGATCAAGAACGCCTACATCAAGATGATTCATTCCGCCAAGCAGTCGATTTACATGCAGACGCCGTATTTCATCCCCGACGAAAGCCTGCTGAACGCGCTCAAGCTGGCCGTGCTGTCGGGCATCGACGTGCGGATCATGCTGCCGAGCAGACCGGATCATAAAATGGTCTATTGGGCAACCTTCTCCTATTTAGGCGAATTGCTCGAGGAAGGCATGAAGTGCTACCTGTACGAGAAAGGGTTTCTTCACGCGAAGGCGCTCGTCGTCGACGGCACCGTCGCCTCGGTCGGAACGGCGAACGTGGACATCCGCAGCTTCAAGCTGAATTTCGAAATCAACGCCATTCTGTACGATACGAAGACGGCCATGGAACTGAAGCGGATTTTCGAGGAAGACATGCTGGATTGCACGGAGCTGACGTACGAGCAGTACCAGCGGCGTTCGCGGCTGGAGCGGTTCCGGGAATCGTGCGTGCGGCTGCTGTCTCCGATCTTGTGACGAATCGCAATTCTCTGTACGACTAAGCATCAGGAGTGAAATAAACGATGATGGACAAACAAATGGTCATGGAATGGGCGAAAATGCTCATGAGCTATAAATTCGCGCTAGACGAAGTCAGCACCAAGCTGACGATCCTGAACGAGGAACTGCAATTCATTCAAAACTACAACCCGATCGAGCACGTCAAGACGCGCATCAAGTCGCCCGAGGGCATCGTCGAGAAGCTGCAGCGCAAAGGGCTCGAGGTGTCGAAGGAGAACGCCGCGAAGCATATCCGCGACATCGCCGGCGTCCGCGTCATCTGTTCGTTCACGACGGACGTGTACCGCGTGTACGACATGATCCGCAGCCAGGGCGACGTCGAGGTCGTCGAAGTGAAGGATTACATCAAGTATCCGAAGCCGAACGGCTACCAGAGCCTGCATCTGATCATCCGGATTCCGATCTTCCTGTCGGACCGGACCGAGCACGTGAACGTGGAAATTCAGCTGCGGACGATCGCGATGGATTTCTGGGCCAGCCTCGAGCATAAAATCTACTACCAATTCCACGACGACATGCCGGCGACGATCCGCGAGCAGCTGAAGGCGACGGCGGACATGATCGGCATGCTCGACCGCCGCATGCTGCTGCTGAAGGAAGAGGTACAGAAGTTCAGCGACGGCGCGGAGACGGTCAAATTGCAGCTGCCGATGCTGCCAAGCACCACCTGAACGCCGCGGGCGGCAGGGAAAAGCACAGCTTTCCGCGGGAAAAATCACTGATTATGACATGAAAAAAGGGAAAAATTTCCCTGTGGCGGCGAAATGGTCATTTGTTTACAATGAACAATGACCATTTTTGTTTTGCTTTATTTTGAAAACGCTTTCAGACAAAAGATTCACCAGAAAGGGGTATTCGCCTGATCCACCTCATGATCCGCGGCATCAACGATATGAAGCTTCGCACGAAGCTGGTGCTCTCGTTTATTTTCGCGGCGTTCGTGCCCGTTCTGATCGTCGGCGTCTTCCTGACGGGCGAGCTGCAGAACATGGCGCTCGACAACGCGCTCGAGCAGACGGCGAACAACGTCGATCGGGTCAAGAAGCGCACCGGCGAGGTCATCAACGTGTCGTACGACATCTCGTACCGCATGTCCAACGACAGCCGGCTGGAGACGCTGGCCAACCGGCACTACGAGTCCGTCTACGAGGTCGTCAAGGCATACAAGGACTACCCGGACATCAAGGATTACATCCGCCTCTACAAGGACATCTCCAACATTCGGCTGTACGTGAACAACCGGACGCTGCTGAACAACTGGGAGTTTCTGCAGCCGACGAAGGCGACCATCGATTCCGACTGGTACCAGCGGGCGCTGACGAGCAGCGGCCTTGCCGCCTGGTACTACATGAAGGACGAGCGGGACAACCGCTACTACCTCAGTCTCGTGCGCAAAATCGACTTCCTGACGCAGCATACGAGCGGCGTTCTCGTCATCAACGTCAGCTCGGACAAGCTGAACGGGATTCTGAGCCAGGAGCCGTTCGAGACGATGATCGTGGACGGGAACGACCGGATCGTGGCGGCGAACCGGCCGGGCCGCATCGGCAGCACGCTCGCGAGCATCAGCTACGATCCGAAGGTGATCGCGGCCAAGAGCGGCAGCTTCAAAGCGCTGGTCGACGGCAAATCGTCGCAAATCCAGATCGAGCCGCTCGTGCCGGAATCGAGCCTGAACGACCTGCGGATCATCTCGGTCTTCTCCTACGACGACATCATGAAGGAGCCGAACCGGATCATCCGGCTGGCCCTGACCGTCATCCTCGTCAGCCTGGCGGTGGCGATCATGCTCGTCTACGGCTTCTCCGCCATGCTCTCGAAGCGGATGATGCGCCTCAGCAAATACATGACGAAGGTCGGCACCGGCAATCTGGACGTGGCGCTCGAGATCGACGGCAAGGACGAGATCGGGCAGCTGTCGCGCCAATTCAACGGCATGGTCGCCAGCATCAACGGCCTTATCGTCGAGCTGCAGGATTCCAACCGGCAGAAGGTCGAGCTGCAGTCGCGGCAGAACGAGATCAAGTTCAAAATGATGGCGAGCCAGATCAACCCGCATTTCCTCTTCAACGCGCTGGAATCGATCCGCATGAAGGCGCATCTGAAGGGCGAGCGCGACATCTCGAACGTCGTCCGGCTGCTCGGCAAAATGATGCGGAAAAACCTCGAGGCCGGCAGCCGCACCGTCCTGCTGCGCCACGAGATCGACCTCGTGCGCTGCTACCTCGACATTCAGAAATTCCGCTACGAGGACCGGCTGCGGTACGAGCTGCGGATCGATCCGGACGTCCAGGACGTGCCGATCCTGCCCCTGATCGTGCAGCCGCTCGTCGAGAACGCGGTCATCCACGGCTTGGAAAACCGCGAAGCGGGGGGCTGCGTGCGCATCACCGCGGCGGCCGGCGGCGGCCGGATCGAGATTGAAGTCGCGGACGACGGGGAGGGCATGCCCCGGGAGAAGCTGGACGCGCTGAACCGGTCGCTCGACGAGACCGAGGAGCGCGAAGGCAACCGGATCGGGCTTCGCAACGTCCATATGCGGCTGAAGCTCATGTACGGCCAGGATTGCGGGCTGCGGATCCGGAGCGAGGCGGGCGTGGGAACGAGCGTACACTTTTCGATACCGATGGAGGCGAAGGACGATGTATAACGTGCTGATTACCGACGACGAACCGACGATCCGCGAAGGACTGCGTACCCTGATCGACTGGGAGGCCCTCGGCTACCGGATCGTCGACACGGCCGCGAACGGGGGGGACGCCTTGCGCAAAATCGAGCGGCATCGCCCCGATCTGCTCATCGTGGACATCCGCATGCCGGGCATGAGCGGGCTCGAGCTCGTGGAAGCCGTCCGTAAAACGGACAGCGCCGTGCGCGTGCTCATCCTGAGCGGGTACGCGGATTTCGATTACGCCAAGAAGGCCATCGGGCTGAACATCGACGGCTACCTGCTGAAGCCGGTCGACGAGGACGAGCTCGCGGAGCAGCTGGTCCGCCTGCGCGGCGAGCTGGACCGGAGGCGGAAGGAGCTGGAGGAGAGCGGCGCGCGCCGGGCGTGGAACCGCCAGAAGCTGCTGCACGCCATGCTCGCCCGGGGCGAAGCGGGGCAGGAACGCTTGCCGGAGCCGGAGGCGCTCGAGGCGCTCGGCCTGCGCTGGGAGTGCTATAGCATCGCGGCGGTCAAGCTGCAGGGGATGGAGCCGAATCCGGAGCGGTTCGCCGCCATTCGCGACCGGTTCCTGCGGGCGTACGACGACAAGGACAAGGGCGTCGCCGTGACGATGGAGGCGGCGATCGTCCTGCTGCTGCCGGCCGATCCGGCGTCGGAAGCGGCGCGGCGGCGCGTCTACGCCGACATCGCCGGGCTGGTCGCGGAGCCGTGCGCGCAGATCGCCGCGGCGGCCGGCTCGCCGGTCGCGTCGCTCGCGGACGTGCGCCGGTCCTACGCGGAAGCGGCGGCGCTGCTCGACCGGGCCTTCTTCTATGCCGGCGGCGAGCTGATAACGGCTTCGACGGCGCCGCTCCATTCCGCGGAAGCCGACGGCGGCGGCGCGAACGGCGGCGCGATGGAAGGCGGCGCAGCGTATGGCAGCGAAGCGGATCCGGCGGCCGGCCTGCCCGCGCTCGCGGACAAGCTGTTCTTCGCCATCGACGTCGGCAACGCCGCCGCGGTCGCGCAGCTGGTCGAAGGGCTTGGGCGCCGGCTCATCGCCGCCGGGCGTTCGGAGGAGGCGATCAAGACGGCGTTCGCGGATCTCGTCGCGGCCGCGGCCGGCAAGCTGTCCCACGGCGGCGACGACCGGAAGCTCGACAACGCGCGGCTGTCCGCGTGCATGAAGGCGATCTACCGCCACGTCCGCTACGGCGAGCTGGAGCGCGATTTGACCGAGACGCTGCCGAAGCTGGCGACGGGCGGCGCCTCCTGCAGCGGCGACAAGCAGATCAAGCGGATGATCGATCTGATCCACCGGAGCTACGACGAGAACCTCAAGCTGGAGACGCTGGCGGAGGTGTTCAACTACAACAGCGCGTACCTCGGCAAGCTGTTCAAGAGCGAGACGGGCGAGTATTTCAATACCTACCTCGACAAGGTGCGGATCGGGAAAGCCAAGGAGCTGTTGGACCAAGGGCTGAAAATCTACCAGGTGGCGGAGAAGGTCGGCTACGCGAACGTCGACTATTTCCACGGCAAATTCCGCAAATACGTCGGCGTGTCCCCGTCCGCCTACCGGAAAAAATAGCGCCTGGCACGATCGGATGATGCAATTTTCGCATGATTTTACCCCCAATTGTAGAGGTATTGGAAGCGCTTCATTTCCGCTATCATAAAGGCATACGCAAGGAGGTATCGCCCAATGAAAGCCATTACAACGCTGAAGCCGCAAGCGGCGGCGCGGCCGAAATCCCGGTTCTGGCACACGTTCTTCCAACAGAAATACTTGTACATGATGTCGATTCCGTTCGTGCTCTGGGTGCTCGTGTTCAACTACTTGCCGCTATGGGGCTGGACGATGGCGTTCCAGAAGTTCAAGCCGAAGAGCTCGTTCCTGGACCAGAAGTGGGTCGGGCTGCAGTACTTCCGGGAGCTGTTCCACGACGATCAATTCTTCCAGGCGCTGCGCAACACGCTCGCCATGAGCGTCATGGGTCTGATCGCCGGCTTCATCATTCCGATCGTGTTCGCGATTCTGCTGAACGAGGTGCGGGTCGGCTTCCTGAAGCGGTTCGTGCAGACGGTCTCGTACTTGCCGCACTTCGTGTCCTGGGTCGTCGCGGCGGGCATCGTCACGAAGATGCTGTCGACGGACAACGGCGCGGTCAACGATCTGCTCGTCGGGCTGCATCTGATCAGCGAGCCGATCCAGTTCTCGGGCAAAGGCAATCTGTTCTGGAGCATCGTCACCGCGTCCGACGTCTGGAAAGAAACCGGCTGGAACACGATCATCTACCTGGCGGCGATCGCCGGCATCGGACCGGAGCTGTACGAAGCGGCGCGCGTCGACGGCGCCAGCCGGCTGCAGCAGGCGTGGCACATTACGCTGCCGGGCATCCGTTCCACGATCATCGTCCTGGTCATCATCTCGATCGGCCATCTCATCAGCATCGGGTTCGAGAAGCAGTTCCTGCTCGGCAACAACCTGGTGCGCGACTATTCGCAGACGCTCGACCTATACGCGCTCAACTACGGGCTTGGCACGGGAAGGTACTCGTTCGGCACGGCGATCAACATTTTCAACTCCGTCGTCAGCGTCATCCTGTTGTTCGCGGCCAACGGCATCTTCAAGAAAATCACGAAAGAAAGCATCATTTAAGGGAGGGTAGGGCATGAAAGCAGGCTTGTTCTCGCGCGGCACGCCCTGGTCCGACCGCGTCTTCGATCTCGTCGTCTACATCGTCATCACGCTCGTCACCATCGTCACGCTGTATCCGTTCCTGAACGTGCTCGCGATTTCGCTGAACGACTCCACGGACAGCGTGCGCGGCGGCATCACGATCTTCCCGCGTGCATTCACGTTCAAGAATTACGAAACGATCTTCGCGTTCTCCGGCCTCATCACGGGCCTCAAAATTTCGACGCTGCGCACCGTCATCGGCACGGTGCTCGGCCTGATCAGCGCCTCGATGCTGGCCTTCACGCTCAGCCGGGTCGACTTCCAGGGACGGCGCTTCGTCTCGACGTTCCTCGCGCTGACGATGTACGTCTCCGGCGGCTTGATCCCGACGTACATCCTGATCAAGGATCTGCACATGATGGGTACCTTCGCGGTGTACATCCTGCCCGGACTCGTCAGCGCGTTCAACGTGTTCGTCATCCGCTCCTTCATCGACGGCATCCCGTACGCGCTGCAGGAATCCGCCAAGCTCGACGGCGCCAACGACTTCACGATCTACTGGCGGGTCATCCTGCCGCTGACGAAGCCGGCGCTGGCCACGATCGCGCTCTTCCTGGCGGTCGGGCAGTGGAACGCCTGGTTCGACACGTACTTGTACAACGGGTCGAAGGACAACCTGACGACGCTGCAATACGAGCTCATGAAGGTCATCCAGAGCACCACGACGAACGCCGACAGCTTCCGAGGCCGCAACATGACGCAGGTGATGGCGCAAATCTCGCCGGAGTCGGTGAAGATGGCGATCACGATCATCGTGACCGTGCCGATCCTCGTGGTGTATCCGTTCCTGCAGCGGTATTTCGTGAAGGGCATGACGTTGGGGGCCGTTAAAAGCTGAGCCCGGAAAGTAAAAATTCGCCCTGCGGGCGGCAGGGGCCTCCAATCGCTGTTGTAGTCCGGAAATCTTGATCGAATAAATGATTAGAGGTTGATTTCCGGCTACAAAGGCGACAGAGGCGATTGGTTTGCGTTCACTGTCGGAAGACAGGGAATGCAGCATTCGCCTGCCTCGAAAGCATGGCTGACGCTTTTCCGACTCCATGCCGCCTCTCCGGGCAAATTATTACCGGGCTCTAACGCCCAAGGCAGGGCTTCGACTATTGAAGCCCTGCGGCTCGGCAAGCTCGCGCAAACGCCGGCGAAGTCACCGAAACATGAGGCAACACAACGCATCGGTATCGACAGGATTCCTGTTTATACAATACAAACAACCGATATTCAAATTGGGAGGGCTTGCAATATGCAACGAGGGATTTCGAAGAAGGCCACGACGGTGCTTTCCGTCGTCCTGCTGAGCGGCATGCTGGCGGCCTGCGGCGGCAATAATGCCGGCAACAACGCCGCGGACAACGGCAACGCCCCGGCGAACGGCAATGCGAATACGAGCACGAACGCGAATGCGAATGCGAATGCGAACGAAGGCAAGGACGCGGCCGAGGATTTGTCGCCGATCACGTTCTCCTACTTCAGCGAAGACCCGAACCCGAACTGGAACAACATGCAAGACGACGTGTCCAAAGAAATCACGAAGCGCACCGGCGTGACGCTCGACGCGGAATTCGCGGTCGGCGATCCGACGCAGAAGGTCGCGCTGATCGCGACGAGCGGCGAATATCCCGACCTGATCGCGGCGAAGGGCGATATCGGCAAGCTGGTCGACGCCGGCGCCGTGCTCGATCTGACGGACCTGATCGACAAATACGCGCCGAATATCAAGAAGGTGCTCGGCGATTACATGGTGCGCGCGAAGTATACGAACGACGACCAGGCGATCTACGCCATTCCGACCTGGGCGGCGGCGGACGAGCAGCGCTTCGTGGCCGGCGGCGGCTTCGAGCTGCAGCACCGCGTCGTGAAGGAAGCCGGCTATCCGGAGATCCGCACGGTGCAGGATTACGAGAAGGTCATCCAAGACTATCTGAAGAAGCACCCGACCGACGAGAACGGCAACAAGAACATCGGCCTCTCCCTGAACGCCGACGACTGGCACATGTACATTTCCGTGACGAACCCGGCGTTCCTGACGACGGGCGGCTCGGATGACGGCGAGTACTACATCGACCAGGAGACGAACGAAGTGACGTACCACTTCCGCCGTCCGGAAGAGAAGGAGTACTTCCGCTGGCTGAACCACATGAACGACATCGGCCTCTTGGATAAAGAAAGCTTCGTTCAGAAATACGACCAGTACAAAGCGAAAGTCGCCACGGGCCGCGTGCTTGGCCTGATCGACCAAGACTGGGATTACAACGACGCGCAGCAGGCATTGAAGACGGCCGGCAAATTCGACGAGACGTACGGCCACTATCCGGTCACGCTGACGAAGGATTACAAGGATACCTCGTTCTGGCCGACGGGCTTCATGGGCGGCTACGGCATCGCGATCTCGAGCACGTGCAAGGACCCTGTCCGCGCGATCAAGTTCCTCGACTTCCTCGCGTCCGACGAAGGCCAAATCCTTAACAACTGGGGCATCGAAGGCAAGCACTACGTGATGGAGAACGGCAAGCGCGTCGTGCCGAAGGAAGTGCAGGACCGCATCAATAACGACAACACGGCGTTCACGAAGGAGTCCGGCATCGGCTTCTACTGGAACATCATGGCGCACTACGGCGACGGCGCGAAGGATCCGAGCGGCAACTACTACACGAAGAACTTCCCCGAGCAGCTCGTGAACGGCTACAGCGACGTGGAGAAGGAAACGCTGGCGGCTTATAAGGCGACGACCTGGAAGGATCTCTTCCCGAAAGAAGACGAGTTCAAGGTCAAGTCGTACGGCGCGGCATGGAACATCTCCATCCCGGGCGAGGACGAAGTAACGATTCTCGGCCTGAAGATGCGCGACATTACGTGGAAGCGGATCCCGGAAGCGATCCTGGCGAAGCCGGCCGACTTCGACAAGGTGTGGGACTCATATATGGAGGAGCTCAAGAAAGCGGGCGTCGAGAAGATGGAGGACGGCTACGAGAAATATGTGAAGGACCGCGTGGAATTGTGGAGCGCGGACGCGAAATAAAGCAAGCGAGCCCGGACAGCCGTCCGGGCTTTTTGTTTGCGGCGGCGGTTAGACGCAGCCGTTCGCGTTCTTGGCGCAGTCGGGCACGGTCTCGCGCGCGGGCCGCGGCTGCCAGTCCGGCGCCCGCCGGGCTTTCGCCGGGGTGCGCCGATGCGTGCGGCCCAGAATCGGCGTCAGCGTGCGGAGCCAGGGATCGAACACGGCGAGGAACCGGACGAGCGCGTCCGGCATCAGCCGCCGTCCCGAACGCATGACCGTTCCTGCCGGTAACTTGCCTATTGCCGCAATCGGGTGTAACGTAAGCCGTAGCGGACAGCAAGAAGGGAGGGACGCGCATGGAACGCGAGCCGGCCGAATCGAGGCCACGGGAACTCGGAGCCGGCCCGGACGGGCTCGGCGAACTGCGCGGCGAGCGGAGGGCATCGGTCCGGTCATCGCCTGGATCAAGACGCATTTCGCGCGTCCCTTCGCGGTGGAGGCACTGGCCAAGCCGTTCAATATGAGCGCCTCGGGATTGCATCATAAATTCAAAGCCGTTACCGGCAGGGGGCCGCTGCAGTACCAGAAGCAGCTGCGGCTTTAGGAAGCGAGGCGGCTTATGCTCGGCGGGGCGGCGGACGCCACGAATGCCGCGGCCGAGGTCGGGTACGAGAGCCTGTCGCTGTTCACCCGGGAATACCGGAGGCTCTTCGGCCGGCCGCCGCTCCAGGACATCAAGGCGCTGCAGGCCGGCTCGGCCGCGAGCGCGCTTGCCGCGGTGCTGTCGGCTTCGCGCGGGAATTGACGGCGCAAGGCGCGCAACCATCACGAAACGGAATGGAACGGGGTATGGAAATGGAAATGGCGATCATCATCGACGATTTGACCGGCCCGGAGGTGGCCGAGCTGCTGAACGAGCATCTGCGCAGCATGTCGGCCCAATCGCCGCCGGAGAGCATGCACGCGCTCGACCTGGAAGGGCTGCGACGACCCGAGATCACCTTCTGGAGCGCGTGGGACGGGAAGGAGCTGCTTGGCTGCGGCGCGCTGAAGGACCTGGGCGGCGGGCACGGGGAGCTGAAATCGATGCGGACGGCGAGCGCGCATTTGCGCAAAGGCGTCGCGCGGGGCATCCTAACGCATATCGTCGCCGAAGCGAAGCGGCGCGGCTTTACGCGGCTGAGCCTGGAAACCGGCTCCATGGCGTCGTTCGAGCCGGCGCGGAAGCTGTACGAGCGCTTCGGATTCGACTACTGCGCGCCGTTCGCGGATTATGAAGAGGACCCGAACAGCGCGTTCATGACGAGGGCGCTGTGAGCGGCGGAGCGGAGGGCATCGCCTCGATCGAGGATTTCCTGAAGCTCGATATTCGCATCGGGACGATCGTCGGCGCGGAGGCATTTCCCGAAGCGCGCAGGCCGGCCGTCAAGCTGGAGATCGATTTCGGCGCGCTCGGCACGAAGCGCTCCTCGGCGCAGATCGCGGGGCGCTACGATCCGCGGGTGCTGGTCGGCCGCAGGTCGCGGCGGTCGTCAATTTTCCCCCGCGGCGGATCGCCGGCTTCGTGTCCGAAGCGCTGGTGCTCGGGGGCGTGCCGGAGGCGGGCGACGCGGTGCCGCCGCGTCCGGACGAGCCGATGCCGAACGGCACGCCGGTCGCGTAGCCGCGCGCTTCGCTCAAATTTCGAGGCGTAACGGCGCGGCGCTGCCCCATGCCAATATGCCAACATGCGAATGGCCGAACGGCACGATGCCGATCAGGCCGTCGACGATGAATAGGAGATGCGCGCATGATACAAGAACGGAAGCTCGAGCTGGCCGGCGTGCCCTGCCTCGAGCTATCCCCGGGCGAAGCGCCCGCGGGACAGGTCCTGCTGTACCACGGCTGGGGTTCGACGATGGCGAGCTACCGGTTCTTCGCTTCGGTCGTCGCGGGCTGGGGCTTTCGCGTGACCGTGCCGGAGCTGCCGCTGCACGGCGAGCGGGGCAGCCTCGATTATGGCGGCGCCGAGACGCTGCGGGCGCATTTTTGGCCGATCGTCCGGCAAGGCGTCGGCGAAGCCGGCGCGCTGGCGGACGAGCTGGCCCGGCGGTCGGACGCGCCCGTGGCGGTCGTCGGCCATTCCACGGGCGGCTTCATCGCCGCCGGCGCCTTCGCGGCGCAGCCGCGGCTGCGCTCGGCCGCCGTCATCAACGGCTCCTGCGCGTGGGTGCGGTTCGAAGAGCATTACCGGGCGCGGCTCGGCATCGGGCCGATGGCCGCGGAGGATCGGGCGCGGCTGGAGCGGGACGATCCGTTCCCGCGGCTTCGGCTTCAGCCCGAGCGGCCGCTCCTTCTGCTGCACTGCGAAGGCGATACCACGGTGCCGGTCGACAGCCAGCGGTATTTCGCCGACGCCCTGCGCGGCGACGGCGAGCTGCCGGAGCAGGTCCGGCTGCTGGAATTCCCGCGGGCCGACCACGTCATTACGCTCGGGATGCTGGAGCAGCTCCATGACTTTTGGACGCGGCCGGGTTCGGCGGATTAACGTCGCCGGCAACAAACCGGCGCAGGCGCGGCGGCAAACCGCATTTCCGGGCTAGAAACGCCTGCTTCTCCGAAGGTGCATCGCAAACCCAACCGTAACGCAAAATCACCCCCGAACGGCAATTCCGCCGTTCGGGGGTGATTTTGGTTGTTAGGCTTATCTTCGGCATGCATCGACGCGCTGCGGGACTAATCCGTAATATTCCGGGTATAGTATTCGATGATATCCTTCCGGCGAATGATTCCGAGAAACACGCGATTGTCGTCGACGACCGGAACGAAGTTCTGGTCGGCCGCGAGCGTAAGCATATGGTCCAAATCGGCGCCGATCGCGACGCATTCGATTTTCATCCGTTTTTTGATGGCGACGAGGGGGATTTCATGCATGGTTTCGAAGGTGAGACCGGGCGTCGCTTTCATTTTCCACAGCAGATCGCCCTCGGACAGCGTCCCGAAATAGAGGCCGTTCGCGTCCAGGATCGGGATAGCTGTATACTGGCAGGCTTCCAGTTTATCCAAGGCATCTTTCATGGTGGAGGACGTCGTGAGGTAAGCGACCTCGTTCTTGGGATAGAGGAAGGATTGGATGTCCACGTAATCACGCTCCTTTGGTATATTAAAGCATATTTCGCCGCGGGGTGCACGTGGTAGTGAGAGGTAACGGTTCCGCGTCTCTCGTCCGGCCGTCCGGTTAAAGGACAGAAGTTCAGCCGAAAAGCAGGGCTGGCATCTTCGCTGCAATCATTTTACACTAGTGGAAGACGCGGTCGGGCCAATGGCTGACGACAGCCGATATCCGTCCGGAAGGTACGCGAAGGAGGGGCTATGGCGAGTTTGGGATTGACGATATTGACCGTTCTCATTGTCATCGGGCTGCTGCTTTTTTATGCGGGCATCTACGCGGACTTCATCCGTCCGCGCGCGGTTCAGGTACAGCTGCTGGGCCTCCAGTTCACGTTATTCGGAATCGTGCTTGTGCTGGCCTTCGACGATTCGATCGGCTACGGGGTTACGATCGGGCTGATGGGGCTGTTAACCGGCGTGGTCGGTTCGCTTCAGGACGGCGAGAAGCCGGCGCCGCGGGAGGCGGACCGATGAAGAGGATGCTGGCATCCGTGAGTTCGTTGACGTTAACGTGCCAGCGTCGAGCGTCGCGGGGTTGATCAATGCCGGCAGCGGCAGATCCGGCAACAAGCAAAGGGCAGCCGAGATCGCCTTATTTGCGTTTGCGATTCCAATAGGTCAGCAGCGGTCCTTCCTCGCCGAAGACGGGGTCCCGGTCCGGCAGCGGGACGCGCCGAATGTCCTCCAGCGCTTGCGGCCGATCGCCGGGCTCGCCGGTCCGCGTATTGTAGCGCATGCCGTCCGGGTAGGCGCCCGCTACGGAGAAATCGGCGGACGAGCCGAGCTTCTTATGCCCCGTCCCGGCCGGCAGCACCAGGACATCCCCCGCTTGTACCTCGAGCGCTTGACCGTTCTCCCCGCCGATCAACATCCGGGCGGAGCCCTTAAGCACCGCCAGCGCTTCATGCGCGTTGCTGTGATAGTGATGGTACGCGAACACGCCGTTCACCCAGCTATTCCGCCAATTGTTCCGGTTCAGCTTGGCTTCGGCGCCGAGCGGGTCGTCACGGAAAGCGCCGGCGTAATGGATCGCCGGCAGGTCCGGGTTGTTGGGCATACGTCCGTCATCTTCGAACTGATACGTCGCGATGTTCAAGGGATCTCCTCCTAGGGTTCGATTCATTACCTATTCCCTCCCGGGCGGGCGGTTGAAGCAGGGAGCCGGGAAATTCCAGGCTGCCTGTCGCCGATTTATCCCTGTACCGCCCTTCTTCTCGAATATGCCGCCTCCCGGGGAATCCGCCGTCACCTTTCCGGAAGGGGAAAATAATCTATCTCGAGTTGACGCGAAGGAGCTGATCGGATGCCCGGCAAAGGCGGCAGCAGCATATCGATTAAGAACAAATGGACGAAGACGAAATGGCTGATGGCGGATCGCCGCCTGAGACCTCTCGTACCCGAAACGAAGCGCTTTACCCGTTCGTCGCTGAACGCGATGACCGGCCGGTACAAGATGGTTTATTTCAAGCCGACCACCGGGACGGGAGGCGGCGGAATCGCGCGCATCGTGCGAGCCTCCCGGAAGTTCCGGGTCAAGAAAGACGGAAGAACGTTCGAGGCCTCCTCTACGGCTGCCCTGTACGGCCGGTTGAACAAGATCGCGCGCGGCCGAAGCTACCTGCTCCAGAAGGGCATCTACCTGCAGACGTCCCGCGGCAAACCGTTCGACTTGCGGGTCACGATGCAGAAGACGGCCGCGGGCAAGTGGGTGCAGAGCGTCATGTTCGTCAAGCTGGGCAAGAAGAACAAGGTCGTCACGAACTACCATCAAGGCGGCAAGTTGGCGTACCTCGAACCGACCCTGCGGCGTTCGGGATATTCGGGCGCGCAGATCGACCGCTATAAAAAGCGGCTGAAAACGATGGGCCTGCAAACGGCCCGCTGCTTCGACCGTCACGCCAAGCGGTTCAAGGAACTCGGCCTTGACGTGGCGCTGGACCGCGACGGGCGGCTGTGGATTCTCGAGGTGAATACCCGGCCGGACTTCTCTGCGTTGAAATCGCTTGGCGACAAGCGTTTGTACCGGACGATCGTCCGTTACGGAAGGCAGTACGGCAGAACGAAATGAGCGGGGCTTGCCCTGTCGCCGTTCGGGCGATTCGGCGCTCCGCTCCCTTTCATAAAATAAACCAATCCGGAGGAACGGGCAACCGTTCCTTTTTGGCGTGCGGCGATAGCCGGCGAAGCGGAGATAAGCCCGGCGGATCCGACCGGGCGCCGGCCGATCGTCCTGCTGGCTAAAGCGGAGGAGCTTCCGCTGCGTACTGCATATCATGATCACATTAATCCGTGAAAATGGAGATGAAGCGATGTCGGTCAAGATTGATGTGCTTATTCCAGCGATTGCAAAGGATCTGCAAACACTGCCTTATGTCATAGATGCCATCCGAAAACAGGTGAAGCATCCTATCGGCAGCATCATGATCGTGGCGCCGAATCAGAAAGGAATCCGACAGCTGTGCAGACGAAAAGGATGCAAGTTCGTCAATGAGAATACCGTGCTTCCCATTACGAAGAAAAACATTCGTTACCGCTCGAAGAAATGGGAGCGGTCCGGGTGGCTGTTCCAGCAGCTGCTGAAAATGAGCGGAGACAAGATCTGCTCCGCGAACTATTTTCTGGCGATCGATGCCGACACCGTGCTGATTCGGCCGCATGCGTTCCGAACCGGGAACAAGACGTATTTTTATTGCAGATCGTGGAGCCAGCCCGAATATTTCAGAACGTACAGGAAGCTGCTCGGCAAGAAAGCCGCCGCGCCGAAATCCTTCGTGACCCACTACATGCTGTTTGACAAATCGAAGCTGAGGCAGTTAAAACGTACCATCGCCAAGAAGCATGGCATGCCCTGGTATTCGGCAGTCATGCGGAAAATGGACAAATCAAAGCCGTACGCTTTCTCCGAATTCGAAACCTACGGCAACTTCCTATACGCCCGTAATCCCGGCGGGCTCGTTCTCCGATCGGCGTTAAACAAAAGCCTATCCATGAACATCGCGAACCTGTCGCGGAAACGGATCCAGACCCTGTCGCGGCGGTTCCGCTCGATCTCTTTCCATAAGCGCAAAGGCTATGCGAGAAAGACGAATGAGCCATGACTTCCTATCAGGTCGCAGGGATGGGACGGGGACCGAGCGGGCCGTTCGCCGAAACCGGCGGTACGGACGGCCATTCGGACGAGAGGAAAACGTTGAACGCCAGCTCCGAACTTGCGTGGGGAGGAATGTCGCTTGCGCATTGTTCTGCTCGGCGGCGGGTCTGGAAAAAGACTCTGGCCGCTGTCCAATGAAGTTAGGTCGAAAATCTTTCTAAAGGTCCTGAAGGCGGGGGACGGGGGCAAGGAATCCATGATTCAGCGGCTGTGCAGGCAGCTGGATGAGGCGGGATTGCTCGCGTCTACCGCCATCGTCGCGCATCGAAACCAAGCTGAAATCGTACAGAACCATGTGGGCGGCAGCATTCCTTTCATTGCGGAAACCTATAGGAGGGGAACCTACACGGCGATTGCGCTGGCCGCAAGTTATTTGCATACCAAGCTGAAGGCGGATCGGGAAGAGGTCGTATGCGTCCTTCCGGCCGATCTCTTCGTAGACAATGCTTTCTTTGACGTGCTGCGCAAGCTTCCCGAAGTTCTAGCGGAGTCGGGCGCGAGGCTCGCCCTCCTTGGATCGACGCCGAATCATCCTTCCAGTCAATTCGGCTATATCGTGCCGGACCAAGCATGCGGGGGTCCGGCAACCGGGTATCAACCGATTGCGCGTTTCGTCGAGAAGCCGAATGCCGATGACGCACGCCTTTTGATCAGCAGCCATGCGATGTGGAACTGCGGCGCGTACGCGTTCTCGCTTGCGTTCATGCTGTCCCATTTGAAGGACAGAGGGTTGCCCGAAGCCTACGATGAGCTGGCGGCCAGCTGCGAGCAGTTGCCGGAAGCCAGCTTCGACGTGGAAATATCGGAGAACACGCGGCCATCGGTGGTTATCCCTTACGACGGTTTGTGGCGGGATCTTGGCGATTGGAGCGTGCTTCCGGACTATGTCGACCAACAAGTCATCGGACGCGGGGAGATATCAAGCGACTCCTCTCATACGCATATCGTGAACGAACTCGCGCTGCCGATACACGTCATCGGCGCCTCGAACTTGATCGTTGCCGCAAGCGCGGACGGCATTCTGGTTGCAAGCAAGGACAAATCCAATCAGATCAAAGCGATACGGAGCTCCAGCCCGAAGCCGAGGTACGAGGAGAAACGATGGGGTTCCTACCGGATATTGGACCATTCAGCGTCAGATACCCAATCGGAAACCTTAACGAAGAAAGTAAACCTGTTGCCGGGGAAGCATACAAGCTACCACGCGCATCAGAGACGCAAGGAAATCTGGACGATCATCGCAGGTACCGGCGAGTTCGTCCTGGACGCGGTCAAGACGGGCTTTCAAACCGGCGACATTCTGCAAATACCGGTTGGCGCGGGGCACGCCGTCAAGGCGATTTCGCAGGTGGAATACCTGGTCATCCAAATCGGGACGGAGCTGCTTGAAGAAGACAGCATTCGCCTCGCCATGGACTGGCAGGAAATTCTTCGGCTTTGCGGAAGGGGGAGCCGGCCGACGGAGTAACGGCTCCGATGACCCTGTCGCCGTTTGGGCGATTCGGCGCTCCGTGCACCCGATCGCGTGACGACCGGGCGAGGCGAACGCCATCGCGCAATCGGCGAAAGAGCCCGAGGATCAGGGCTCTTTTTTGCCTGCCGGCGTCGCATAACGGGCCAAAAATAGGTAAACCTATAGGGGTCTTGGAAAAATGCGCGCATGCGCATAAGGACGGAGATCAGGACATGAACCAGGGGTCTGCAATCGGCACGGCCGGTTTTGACGAGGCATCCATCATTCAAGGCTTCGATATCGAGCTCAGCGAAAAAAACGCGCAGCGCATCGACGGATTAGTCGACGATTACGAGAAAAGCATTCTGAGCCGCGTAGACGAAGAGTACACGACCAATTCCACGTTTTCCGGGCGACTTGCCGATCGTATCGCGAGCTTGGGCGGCAGCTGGACGTTCATCGGGTACTTCGGCGCGGCCCTGGTGGCGTGGATGATCTGGAACAGTCTCCCGTTCATCAAACCGTTGCATTTCGACGAACCGCCGTTTATTCTGCTGAACCTGTGCTTATCCTTCCTTGCCGCCTTCCAGGCGCCCATCATCATGATGAGCCAGAACCGCCAAAATGCCAGAGACAAGCACGAGTCGTTGATCGATTTCGCCATCAACTACAAGGCGGAGCAAGAAATCGACGACATTCAAAGCCACCTGCACCGCATCGAAGCGGAGGGCGTGCGGAACAAAGACCAGTTCAGCCGCGAGCTGCAGCAGATCAAGCAGCTTCTGGCCTCGATCGAAGCGAAGCTGGATCGCCCGAAAGAAGATGCGATCATTCAATGATCGAGGGCAAGAACAGGGTAGAGGGATGGTTCAAACTTCCTCTACCTGTTTTTTTTTTTTTTTTTGGAAAAATAATTGTAGCCAATAAAGGAAGAATAATGTAGAATTACTAGGTAATTTGTAGTAATAGATAGATATATAGGTCCTTTTGGAGGAGAGAAAGATGAGTCTGTGGAAGTATATGCTGTTGGCAGGGGTAACTGCGGTTGTACTATCCGGTTGTACGGAGGCGCATATCGAGAAGGTGAATTCCGCTCCGGCCGGCAACGTGGATTCAAAGGCCGCGAATACGCCGCAAACGGAATCGAACACCGTTACGAAAGAAAGCGAGACGAAAGCTGAAACGCCGCAATTCTTTAAAAAAGGCGAATCCGTCAAATTCGACGATTTAGTCATTACGGTGAATGGCGCCCGGGAATCGAAAGGCGAACTGTTCACGGCCGACACGGGCAACGTCATTCTGCTGGTTGACGTAACGGCCGAGAATAAGGGAACGGAAGAAGCAAGCGTCTCTTCGA
The DNA here is from genome assembly GCF_900113915.1 of Paenibacillus sp. UNC496MF. Taxonomy (NCBI): domain Bacteria; kingdom Bacillati; phylum Bacillota; class Bacilli; order Caryophanales; family Paenibacillaceae; genus Paenibacillus; species Paenibacillus sp. UNC496MF. The sequence continues at coordinate 1,006 of NZ_FORE01000017.1, read as the reverse complement.
TGCTTCAAACCAAGATGGTTGACGGCGATGGCTATCAGTACAATCTCACGATCGCCGAGGATGCGAAAGGTTCGTTCGACGGAGCCATTGCATCGGGAAGAAAGATCCGGGGCGAGATCGCTTACGAGGTTCCCAAAGACGCCTCTTCCCTGGAATTCGTATTTAGCGATCCTTTCAAAAAAGGCGAAGCGATTTGGAAGCTGAAGTAAGTCTAGCTCATCATTATCATTAAACTCGAAGGAGAGATTTCGTATGTTAGCAATGGGAATCATTGGAGGAATTTTTGGCATTATCGCGAGTATCATCGCCATGATGGTCGGCGGAATCGGTTCCGCGTTCGCCGCGGACGGCGCCAATCAAATCGTCGCGCTTGGATTTGTTGCCATGCTCTTCAGCATTCTAGGGATTATCGGCGGGGCTATTTCCAGATCGAAAAAGAAATTGGCCGGCACGTTTCTTCTCGTTTCCGGGATCGGCGGCTTCATTTGCATTTCGTTGTTCTTCACTATCTCCGGCATTCTGTTTATCGTAGCCGGACTGATGGGCTTGTTGTCCAAGAAGGCGAAGCTTGCTCCCGGCGAGTACAAAGTCAAGCCGGAAGGTCAAGCGCTGTAAGCCGGAATCATTTCCCGCGCTAGTGCAAACGGGATTCAATGGCGTTAAAAAACCGCGTATCCTGGTCTTACCCCCGTCAAGTAGACAGTGAAAAAAACGAACTATGCAACGGCCGTCTCCCGGTAATCAACTGGGGGACGGTTATTTAATTTTTTCTGAAATCTGTTGTAGTTGTAAAATGCGATGTATTCTTCAATCGCCGTGTAAAGCGACTCAGCCGTTTTGGGGCGAGTAAGATGAATTTTCTCTGTCTTCAGATGTGAAAAGAAAGATTCTATACAGGCGTTATCATGGCAATTTCCACGTCTGGAATGGCTCGCAATCATCCCATATTCCTCTAAGCGCTTGTTATAGTGATGGGTTGTGTATTGAAATCCTTGGTCTGAATGCA